>JBHJHL010000030.1:0-17817 GCA_050330935.1 Sphingomonadaceae bacterium
CCCCCGCGGGGGGGCGGCGGGGGGGGGGCCGCCCCGGCCGATCCCGCCACACCCCCCACCCTCCGCGCCCCGCCGGCGGGTCGCTCACCCCTGAAGGGGAGGGGCTATGACCTTCTCGCCCTCGACCCCCACGAGCGCGCCGCCGCCGGCCTGTTCCTGGGCTTCCAATATCCGGTCGAGATTCCCGGCGTCTCCAGCCTCCAGTTCCTGCGCTCGGCGGTCAACGCGCAGCGCAAGGCAAGGGGGCAGGAGGAGATCAGCACAGCCGATTTCCTGCGCCTCGCGCGCGCGCAGGCCGACGCGCTCGACATGCCGATGGAGATGATGAAGCGCGGCGTCAACGAGGGTTTCTCGGGCGGCGAGAAGAAGCGCTCCGAGATGGTCCAGATGGGGATCGTCGACCCGAGGCTCGCGGTGCTCGACGAAACCGATTCAGGCCTCGACATCGATGCGCTGCGCACCGTCGGCGCCGGCATCAACCGCATCATGCGCGGGCCCGACAAGGCGGTGCTCCTCATCACCCATTATCAGCGCCTGCTCGATTTCGTCGAGCCCGACAGGGTCCATGTCCTCATCGACGGGCGCATCGTCCGCTCGGGCGGCCCCGAGCTTGCCAGCGAGCTCGAGCGCGAAGGCTATGCGGGTCTGGTCGGAGAGGCGGCGTGATGATGCACGGGCATGTTTTTCCCCTGTCCTACAGCACCTCTTCCATGCTCTGCTCGGGACGATGCCCGCGCTTCGATCTCGGTTCGTCCTGCTCGGCGCCGGCCTTGGGTGGAGAAGTTTTTTCGCTTCTATGGAGCCGCAACTTCCGCAACTTCCGCAACTTCCGAGAGCCCGTCGGAGAGGCGGCGTGACGCAGCTTCTCGAAATCCCCCGCGGCGAGGAATGGAAGTGGAGCGACCTTTCCGTCCTGCCCGAGCTCGCCGAGGCGGGGCCGAGCGGCGAGCTGCCGGAAAATCTCCCCTGGCTCGACTGCGAAGGGCCGCGCCTCCTCTTCGTCGACGGCGCGCTCGACCGCGAGCGCAGCGATCCCGGGCCGGTGGAAGTGGGGGCGGTGGCGGCGAAGGCGGCCGACCATCCGCTCGCCCGGCTGGTCGGCGACAGCGGCTGGAGGCTGAAGCTCGCGAAGCATCATGCGCCCCCCGGGATCGTCCAGATCGTCCATGCCGGAAGCGGCGGCGCCTCGCATCTCGGCGCCGAGATCGTCCTCGAAGAGGACGCCCAGGCCTCGATCGTCGAAACCCATGTCGGCGACGGCTGGGCCAACCGCCTCGCCCGCGTCGCGCTCGGCCACGGCGCGCGGCTGATGCTCAATCGCCGGCTGCTGGGCAGCTCGGGTTTCGTCAGCCTCACCGACCGCGCCGAGCTCGGCGAGGGGGCGACGCTGACGCTCGTCAACCTCGCCGCGGGCGACGCCGACAGCCGCATCGAGGGGCGCTATGCGCTGAACGGCGATGCCGCCTATTGCGAGGTCGGCGGCGCGCTCCTCGCCGGCGACCGCCGGCGGCACGAAGCCAATATCGTGCTGCGCCACGAGGCGCCTTCGGGAATGAGCCGCCAGAGCTGGCGCTCGGTCGCCGGCGGGCGCGGCGCCGCCTCGGTCGCGGCGCGGGTCGAGGTCGCGCGCGGCGCGCAGAAGACCGACGCCGAACAGTCGCTGAAGGGCCTGCTGCTGGACAAGGGCGCGACCGCCAACCTGAAGCCCGAGCTCGAAATCTTCGCCGACGACGTCAAATGCGCGCACGGCGCGAGCGTCGGCGAGCTCGACCGGCGCGCGCTCTTCTATCTCCAGACCCGCGGCATCCCCCCGGCCGAAGCGCAGGCGCTGCTCACCCGCGCCTTCGTCGCCGACGCGCTCGAACGCATCGGCGAGGACGGGGTGCAGGCGGCGTTCGCGCAGGATGCGGAAAAGTGGCTGGGAGGCGGCGATGGCTGAAGCCCGAGAAAAGTCCCTCCCCTTCAGGGGAGGGGTTGGGGTGGGGCCTGTCAAAGGCCTTCCTCTCAACAAGCCCCACCCCCCGACCCCCTCCCCAGAAGGGGAGGGGAGAAGCACCCGCCCGCTCGACCGCGCCGCCGACTTCCCCGCCATCCCCGAGGGCTGGGCCTAACACGACAGCGCCGCCACCGCGCAGAAGCCCGAGGTCGTGATCGAGGCGATCGCGCGCGGCTATGCCGAGACCTACGCCACCGTCCATCGCGGCGTCTACCAGCGCTCGGCGGAGATGACGCTGGCCTTCGAGGCGGCGAGAAAGCGCGCCGCCAAGTTCATCGGCGCCGCCGCCCCGGAAGAGATCGTCTTCGTGCGCGGCGCGACCGAGGCCATCAACCTCGTCGCGCAAAGCTGGGGCGCGACCAATTTGCGGCCCGGCGACCAGATCATGCTCTCGACGCTCGAACATCATTCGAACATCGTCCCCTGGCAGCTCATCGCCGAGCGCACGGGCGCCAAGATCGACGTCGCGCCGCTCACCGGCGACGGCAGGATCGATCTCGAGAAGATGGCGGAGATGCTGACCGAGCGCCACAGGATCGTCGCGCTCGCCCATGTCTCGAACGTGCTGGGCTCGGTGCTCGACGCCAGACGCGCGGCCGATCTCGCGCACAAGGTCGGCGCGAAGCTCCTGCTCGACGGCTGCCAGGCGGTGCCGCGAATGGCCGTCGACGTCGCCGAGCTCGATTGCGACTTCTACGTCTTCTCGGGGCACAAGCTTTACGGCCCGACGGGGATCGGCGTGCTCTGGGCGCGGAGCGGGATTCTGGAGTCGATGCCCCCCTGGCAGGGCGGCGGCGCGATGATCGACCGCGTCAGCTTCGAGGGCACGAGCTTCGCGCCCCCGCCGCAGCGCTTCGAGGCGGGCACCCCGCATGTCGTGGGCGTGCTGGGGCTCGAGGCGGCGATCGATTATGTCGAGGAGATCGGCCTTGGCGCGATCGCCGCGCATGAGGCGGCGCTGGTGCGCGCGGCGCGCGACGCGCTGCGCTCCTCGAACGCGGTGCGCCTGTTCGGCCCCGAGGACGGCGCCGGCATCGTCAGCTTCGCGGTCGAGGGGGTGCATGCGCATGACGTCGGCACCATATTGGACGAGAGCCAGGTCGCGATCCGCGCCGGCCATCATTGCGCCCAGCCGCTGATGGACCATTTGGGGGTGGACGCGACCGCGCGCGCGAGCTTCGGCGTCTATAACGGCCGCCGCGACATCGAGGCGCTGGCCGAGGGGCTGGAAAGGGTGACGAGGATATTCGGATGAACCGCGAAGGCAAGATCGAGGTCGAGGAGGTGGAAGCGGTGACGCCGCCACCCAAGGCGCGCGTCGCCGATGCCGGCAATGCGGCGGAGGCGGGCAGCGCCGGCGAGAGCTTCGGGCGCAAGCGCGACTATCTCGAAGGCTTTTTGAACCGCGCGCCGCCCGCCGAAGAGGAGCCCGAGGACCTGAAGGAAGCGGTGGTCGCGGCGCTCAAGGAAATCTACGACCCCGAGATTCCGGTCAACATCTACGATCTCGGCCTCATCTACGATGTCGAGATACTGGACGGCGATCACGCCAGGGTGAAGATGACGCTGACCACGCCGCACTGCCCGGTCGCCGAGACCATGCCCGGCGAGGTCGAGCTGCGCGTCGGGGCGGTGCCGGGCGTCGGCGATGCGGAAGTCGAGCTCGTCTGGGATCCGCCCTGGAGCCCGGCGAGCATGAGCGACGAGGCGCGGCTGGAGCTGGGAATGCTATGAGCGCGACCAGTACCGCAAAGCGCCCCGCGGCGCTGACGCTGACCCCGGCGGCCGAGGCGCGCATCGCCGCGCTGATGGCGCGCGCGCCGGCCGAGGCGATCGGAGTCAAGCTCTCCACCCCCCGCCGCGGCTGTTCGGGGCTCGCTTACTCGGTCGACTATGTCGGCGAGGAAAACCCGCTCGACGAGAAGATCGAAACGCCGGGCGGCGCCTTCTATGTCGACGGCGCTTCGCTGCTTTATCTGATCGGCAGCGTGATGGACTGGCGCGAGGACGAGTTCACCGCCGGCTTCGTCTTCGACAATCCCAACGCCACCGGCATGTGCGGCTGCGGCGAGAGCTTCACGGTGTGATCGTCCGTCGGGCGGAGGCTCGGGACATCGCCGCCTGGGGCGCGATGCGCTGCGCGCTCTGGCCCGAGGAAGACGGCGAGGAGCTTCGGCAGGAACTTGACGATTTCACGCGCGGGGAACCACCCTGTTTCGGGCTCGTCGCCGAAGCGCATGACGGGCGGCTCATCGGTTTTGCCGAGATCGCGGTGCGCAGCTATGCGGAGGGATGCCGGGGTCCTGCTCCCTATGTCGAGGCGATCTGGGTCGAGCCGGATCGAAGGCGAAAGGGAGTCGGGCGCGCGCTGCTGCAGGCCGCCGAGGACTGGGCCCACGAAAAGGGCTACGCCCATATCGCTTCCGACACCGCCCCCGACAATGGACCGAGCCGGAAATGGCATGCGGCCGCGGGCTTCGAGGAAGTCGACCGGCTGATCGCCTATGCCAAGCGGCTCTCCTAGGAGCCGTGGATGCCCGCCGCCGCCTCGGGCCAGAGATATTGCAGCACGCCGACGTCATGGTCGGTGAAGCCCTCGTAGATCATCTTGCCGGCGACGAAGAGAATGACGAGCAGGCCGAGATAGGCGAGCCAGCGATAGCGCTCGATATAGCGGGCGATGATGTTGGCAGCGAGCCCCATCAGCGCCACCGCGAGCACGAGCCCGAAGACGAGGATGCCGGGATGCTCGCGCGCCGCTCCGGCGACGGCGAGGACATTGTCGAGGCTCATCGACACGTCGGCGAGCGCGACCGCGAGCACCGCGCCGCCGAAGCTCTTGGCCGGCCGCATGCCCGAATGCTCGTCGCCGACGATCTCCGCCGATCCCGGGCTTTCGCCGCCGCCGTGACGAATCTCGCGCCACATGCGCCAGCTCACCCAGAGGAGCAACAGGCCGCCGGCGAGGATGAGGCCGACGATCTGCATCAGCTGGGTGACGATGAGCGCGAAGACGATGCGCAGCACGAGCGCGGCGATGATGCCGATCAGGATCACCATCCGCCGCTGATGCGCGGGCAGCCCCGCGGCGAGCGCGCCGACGACGATCGCATTGTCGGCGGCGAGCAGCAGGTCGATCATCACCACCTGGCCGAAGGCGAGCATCGCCGAGGGCTCGCCGATGTTGCGGAAGTCCGCGACCATGTCGCGCCACAGATCGCCCGCCGCCGAGGCGGCGAGGAGGAGCTGGAAAAGCGTCTCGATCATCCGGAGCGGTGGCCGCCGCTACTGGTTCATCGATTCGAAGAAGTCCTCGTTGGTCTTCGAATCCTTCATCTTGTCGAGGAGGAACTGCATCGCGTCGACCGTGCCCATCTGCATGAGGATGCGGCGCAGCACCCACATTTTGGAGAGCGTTCCCTGATCGACGAGCAGCTCTTCCTTGCGGGTGCCCGAACGGCCGACGTCGAGCGAGGGGAAGATGCGCTTGTCGGAGACCTTGCGGTCGAGCACGATCTCCGAATTGCCGGTGCCCTTGAACTCCTCGAAAATGACCTCGTCCATCTTGGAGCCGGTGTCGATGAGCGCGGTGGCGATGATCGAGAGCGAGCCGCCCTCCTCGATGTTGCGCGCGGCGCCGAAGAAGCGCTTGGGCCGCTGCAGCGCGTTGGCGTCGACGCCGCCGGTCAGCACCTTGCCCGAGCTTGGCACTACCGTGTTGTAGGCGCGGCCCAGGCGGGTGATCGAATCCAAAAGGATGACGACGTCTTTCTTGTGCTCGACGAGGCGCTTGGCCTTCTCGATCACCATCTCGGCGACCTGGACGTGGCGGCTCGCCGGCTCGTCGAAGGTCGATGAGATGACCTCGCCCTTCACCGAGCGCTGCATGTCGGTCACCTCCTCGGGCCGCTCGTCGATCAGGAGGACGATGAGGAAGACGTCGGGATGGTTGGCGGTGATCGACTTGGCGATGTTCTGGAGGAGCACCGTCTTGCCGGTCCGGGGCGGCGCGACGATCAGCGCGCGCTGGCCCTTGCCCTGCGGCGCGATGATGTCGATCACCCGCGCCGACTTGTCCTTGACCGTCGGGTCGTTGGGGTCGAGCTCGAGCTTCTCGTCGGGATAGAGCGGAGTGAGGTTGTCGAAATTGACGCGGTGGCGGACCGCCTCGGGCTCGTCGAAATTGACCTGGGTCAATTTGGTGAGCGCGAAATAGCGCTCGCCGTCGCGCGGGCCCCTGATCTCGCCCTCGACCGTGTCGCCGGTCCTCAAACCGAACTTCCGCACCTGCGCCGGCGAGACGTAGATGTCGTCGGGTCCGGCGAGATAGTTGGCGTCGGGCGAGCGCAGGAAGCCGAAGCCGTCGGGGAGCACCTCGATCGTCCCCATGCCCATGATTTCCTGGCCGTTCTCGGCCTGGACCTTGAGGATCGAGAACATCAGCTCCTGCTTGCGCAGGGTCGAGGCGCCCTCGACGCCCATGTCCTCGGCCATGGCGACGAGTTCGGCGGGGGTCTTCTGCTTGAGGTCCTTGAGGTGCATTTAGGTCTCGATGGGGATTTGCCGTCCCGAGGATGTCGGGAGATCGATGGCGGGAAAGCGCCGGCCGCGAAAGGAGCTCGAGCGAGCGGACGGCGTCGGGGCGGACCTAGGCGGCGCTCCTGCGCAAGTCAAGCTGGCGCTTCAAAAGGGCTTGACGATGACGAGGACGACGATGAGCGCGACGGCGATGCCCGGGATTTCGTTGAGGAGGCGCAGGGTCCGCCCGCTCGCCGGCCGCTCGCCGCGCCTCAGCTTCTTGGCGTAGACCATCGCCCAGCCATGATAGGCGCTGAGCAGGACGACGATGAACAGCTTGGCATGCAGCCAGCCCTGGTCCCAGGCGTCGAGGAGGAAGGCGAGCGCGAGGCCGAGCACCCAGGTCAGAATCAGCGAAGGGGTGAGGATGATGTTGCGGATCTTCTTCTCGCGCTCGATCCATTTGTCGGCCTCGGCCGAGCCCGGCGGCGCCTCCTGATGATAGACGAAATAGCGCGGCAGCATGAACAGGCCCGCGATCCAGAAGATCACGAAGATGACATGGCCCGCCTTGATCCATTCATAGGTCAAGATGCCGATCGTCCCCCAGTCGAGCGTCGCTGCCCCGTTCATCCGCGCACCTTTTCGAGCAACGCCTCGACATTGGCAATGGGGGTGTCGGGAAGGATGCCATGACCGAGATTGAAGATATGCGGCCGGTCGGCGAAGGCCTCGAGGATGGCCTCGACCGCGCGTTCGAGGGCCTCGCCACCGGCGATGAGCGCCAGCGGATCGAGATTGCCCTGGACGGGAAGACCGGCCGGGAGCTCCTTCGCCGCCCAGAAGGGATCGACGGTCTCGTCGAGGCCGATCGCGTCGATCCCGGTCTCGCGTGCATAGGCCGCGATCTTGCCGCCGGCGCCCTTGGGAAAGCCGATCACCGGAACATCCCGATGACGCGCCTTCAGATCGGCGACGATGCGCGCGGTGGGGGCGATCACCCAGCGTTCGAACTGGGCCGGGGAAAGGCTTCCCGCCCAGCTGTCGAACAGCTGCACCGCCTCGACCCCGGCATCGATCTGGCCCGAAAGATAGTCGACCGTCATCGCCGCGACGGATTCGATGATGGCGCTGAAGGCGGCGGGATCACGATAGGCGAAGCGGCGCGCCTCGGCCTGCTCGCGGCTGCCGCGCCCGGCGACCATGTAGGTGGCGACCGTCCAGGGGCTGCCTGCGAAGCCCAGAAAGGCGGTTTCGGACGGCAATTCGCGCCTTACCTTTTCCACAGTGCGATAGATCGGCCGCAAACGGGCGGAATCGGGCATCAGCGTAGCGAAATCGGCTTCGGCGAGCGGCGGCGACAGGCGCGGTCCCTCGCCGGAGACGAATTCGAGCTTCATGCCAAGCGCATGGGGGACGATCAAAATGTCCGAAAAGAGAATCGCGCCGTCGAAGCCGAAGCGGCGAATGGGCTGCAGCGTCACCTCGGCCGCGGCGTCGGGATCGTAGACGAGATCGAGAAAGCCCCCCTTGCGCGCCCTCAGTTTGCGATATTCGGGCAGATAGCGTCCCGCCTGACGCATCAGCCAGACAGGTTTTCTCTTCGTCTTTCCGCCGCTTAGGACAGACAGCAGGATTTTTTCATGGCCAGCTCGGCGCAAAGGACGGCTCCCCCTCTATTCTCTTAACCGGACTCTTGTAGAAAGAATTGGTGATGTTGATGACAGGCGGATATCGGGACTTATTGCCTCGCCCAGCGCTTGCCAACAGCTTGACTCGGAAGCTTTGCCGAGATGGCTCGCGAGTCGTCCGGCGCATCCCCGATTCTAACAGGCGGCGGCGGGGCTTTTTCCCTGTTCGTCCTGATGGGGACGGAGCGGCGGATGAATCGCTCCCCTTCCCCGGTTGCCAGCATCCCGCCCCGGGGGCTAGCCTTTTCCACCATCTTTTCCACAGGCAGCACGGGGCCGATGAGCAGCACGCATATCCATCTGTTGTCGGATTCGACCGGCGAGACGCTCGAGCTCATCGCCAAGGCCTGCCTCGCCCAGTTCGAGAACGACGCCGCGGTCAAGCATCAGTGGCCGATGGTGCGCACGGAGGGAAGTCTCGACCGCGTGCTCGAGGACATCGCCGAGCAGCCCGGGCTCGTCCTCTTCACCATCGCTAGCCATGGCCTGCGCGCGCATCTCGAATCCCGGGCGCGGCAGCTCGGTCTCAAGACGCTGCCGGTGCTCGATCCGGTGCTCGATGCGCTCTCGGCCGAACTCGGCCAGGAAGCGGCGGCCAGGCCGGGCCGTCAGCATGCGATGGACGCGGCCTATTTCGCGCGCGTCGAGGCGATCCAGTTCACCATCGCCCATGACGACGGGATGAATCCCGAAAATTGGGAAGAGGCCGAGATCGTCCTCGCCGGCGTCTCGCGCAGCTCGAAGACGCCGACCTCGATCTATCTCGCCAATCGCGGCTACAAGACCGCCAACATCCCGATCGTCCCCGAGGCGCCGCTGCCGGACAAGCTTTTCGCGCTCGAGCGCCCGCTGGTCGTCGGGCTGACGGTGAGCGCCGAACGGCTCATCCAGATCCGCCGCAATCGTCTGCTCGGGCTCGGCCAGGCGCCCGAGACGAGCTATGTCGACGGCGAGCGCGTGCGCGAGGAACTGGCGGTGGCGCGGCGCATCTACGCCGACAATGGCTGGCCGGTGATCGATGTCACCCGCCGCTCGATCGAGGAGACCGCCGCGGCGGTCATAAGGCTGCTCACCGAGAGCGACGAGACACGGGCTTGAGGATCATGCTCGCTTCGCGAAGCTCGGCGCGGCGGGCGATGCTCGCGGCGGCCGGCGTGCCGCACATGGCGCGGACGACCGGCGTCGACGAGGAAGCGCTGAAGGCGTCGCATCGAGGCGACGCCCGGGAGCTGGCGCGCGCGCTCGCCAGGGCCAAGGCGCTGGGCTGCGAGGCCGGCGCGGAGGATATCGTGATCGGCGCCGACCAGGTGCTGGAGACCGGCGAGGGGGCGGTGCTCTCCAAGCCGGGCTCGCGCGCCGAGGCGGCCGCGCAGATCGAGGCGCTCGCCGGCCGCACCCACCGTCTGCACAGCGCCGCGGCGGCGGCCAGGGCAGGCGATGTCGCCTGGCAGGGGCTGGAAAGCGCCGCGCTCACGATGCGGCCGTTGTCGCGCGGCTTCATCGCCCGCTATGTCGAGGCCGAATATGAGGCGATCCGACATTCGCTGGGCGGTTACCGCATCGAGGGCCCCGGCGTGCAGCTGTTCGAGAAGATCGAGGGCAGCCATTTCGCCATCCTCGGCCTGCCGCTGATACCGCTGCTGGGCTTCCTGCGCGAGGAGGGAGCACTGGCAAGCTGATGCCCACGGCCTATGCGGAAGTGATCGGCGATCCGGTCGTGCATTCGAAATCGCCGGCGATCCACCGATTCTGGCTTCGCAAGCTCGGCCTGAAGGGCGACTATCGCGCGCTGCGTCTGTCGGCATCCGAGCTGCCCCGCTATTTCGCCAAGCGCCGCCGCGACATTTTCTGGCGCGGCTGCAACGTCACCGCGCCGTTGAAGCTCGCCGCGGCGCGGGCGCTGGGCGGCGCGGGGCCGGTCAATCTCGTCGTCCGCACGCCGCTGTCGGCGCTCCTCGGCGCAAACAGCGACATCGCCGGCATCGCCCATGTGCTCGACGGCATCGACCTGCGGGGCGAAAAGGCTGTCGTCATCGGCTGCGGAGGAGCGGCGCTGGCGGCGCTTGCCATCCTTCGCGCCGGCGGTGCGGCGCCGATCATCCTTCTCGTGCGCGATCCGGCGAAGGCGGCGCCGCTCGCGGGGGAGGGCATCGGCGCCCGCCCGCTTGGGGAGGCCGGCGAAGCGCTCGCCGGGGCGCGGCTGCTCGTCAACGCGACCCCGCTCGGCGCCGCGCATGGCCCGGCCATGCCCGAGGCCGTGCTCGCAAATCTCGCCGCGATGGCGCAGGATGCGGGGGTGATGGACATGGTCTACGATCCCGCCGAAACCGCGCTGCTCGCCGCCGCCCGCGCCGCCGGCCTTGGCGCGATCGACGGGCTCGCCATGCTGATCGGCCAGGCCGCGCCCTCGTTCGAGCTATTCTTCGCCGCCGCCCCGCCACGGCAGTTCGATGGCGAGCTGCGCGGGCTGCTGGCGCGGTGACCGTGCTCGGCCTCACCGGCTCGATCGGAATGGGCAAGTCCACCGTGGCGAGGATGTTCGCCGCCGAAGGCGTGCCGGTCTTCGACGCCGATGCCGTCGTCCATGAGCTACAGGGCCCAGGGGGCGAGCTCGTCGCCGGGATCGAGGCCGCCTTTCCGGGCACGACCGGCGAAAAGGGCGTCGATCGCACGGCGCTCTCCGAACAGGTGCTCGACGACCCAGAGGCGCTGGCGAGGCTCGAGGCGCTCGTCCACCCGGCCGTCGCCGCCGCGCGCGAGGCTTTCCTTCGCGACCGCCGCGACGCGCCGCTGGTGCTGCTCGATATCCCGCTGCTGTTCGAAAAAGGGGGCTGGCGCGAGGTCGACAAGATCGCCGTGGTATCGGCCCCGGCCGAGGTCCAGCGCGCGCGGGTGCTGGCGCGGCCGGGAATGAGCTCCCGGAAGCTCGATCGCATCCTTGCCGTTCAGACCCCCGATGCGGAAAAGCGCGCGCGCGCCGATTTCGTCATCGACACCAGCGGGCCCAAGGAGGAAACGCGCGAGCAGGTGCGCCGGATCGTCGCTTGCCTCTCCCGCGGCGAGGATTCATAAGGGAGACGATGCGGGAAATCGTCTTCGACACCGAGACCACCGGCCTTTCGCCCGCCGACGGCGACCGGCTGGTCGAGATCGGCTGCATCGAGCTCGTCGACCGGATCGAGACCGGCAGGACCTTCCACACCTATTTCAACCCCCGCCGGCCGATGCCGACCGGCGCCGAGAACGTCCACGGACTTACCGACGCATTTCTGTCCGACAAGCCCGATTTCACCGAGCGTTGCGAGGAGCTGCTCGACTTTCTCGAGGACAGCAAGCTCATCGCCCACAATGCCGCCTTCGATTTCGGCTTCCTCAACCACGAGCTCGGGCTGTGCGGCCGGGCGGCGATCGACGAGGCGCGCATGGTCTGCACCCTCGCCCTTGCTCGCCATCGTCATCCGGGCGCCAAGCACAGCCTCGACGCGCTGTGCGCGCGCTTCGGCGTCGACCGCTCGATCCGTGTCAGGCACGGCGCGCTCGTCGACGCGCGGCTGCTGGTCCAGATCTATATCGAGCTCACCGGCGGTCGCCAGATCGGGTTGTCGCTGGGCGGGGCGGAGGACCGCGCTCGCGCGGCCGACACGGTGCGCCCGTTGCGCGTCCCGCGCCCGCCCCGGCCGCATCGACCGAGCGCCGAGGAGCTCGCCCGTCACGCCGCCTTCGTCGCTGGCATCGCGAATCCCCTCTGGGCAAGGACCGCGGGGCGCAGTTGACGGCGCGCGCCGCGGTGGCCACATCGCTCCTATCGCAGCTGGAGTGTTCGCATGGAAATCCGTGTCTCCGGACATCAGGTCGATACGGGCGCGGCGCTCAAAACCCATGTCGAAGACCGCATGACCGCGATCGCGGAGAAATATTTCTCGCGTGCGATCTCGGCCCATGTCACCTTCGGCAAGGGGCCGCACGAGCACAGCTTCGTCTGCGACATCGTCGCCCATGTCATGCAGGGCGTGATCCTCAAGGGTACCGGACGGGCCAACGGCGCGCATGCCGCCTTCGATCAGGCGGCCGACCGCATCGAGAAGCAGCTGCGCCGCTATATGAGCCGGCTGAAGGACAAGAGCGGCGCCGCCAATGCGGCCGCGGCGATGGACGAGGCCAGCTATACCGTCTTCGCGCCGGCCGACGAGGAGGAAGAGCAGCCTCCGCCGGATAATCCGCCGGTGATCGCCGAGACCAGGGTCGACATTCCCGAAGCGAGCGTCTCCGATGCGGTGATGATCCTCGATCTGCGCGACACCAACGCGCTGCTGTTCAGGAACAGCAGCACCGGCGCCTATAATATGGTTTATCGCCGCGGCGACGGGACGATCGGCTGGGTCGAGCCGCAGCACGACCGAAACTAGCTTTT
The DNA here is from genome assembly GCA_050330935.1 of Sphingomonadaceae bacterium. Taxonomy (GTDB): domain Bacteria; phylum Pseudomonadota; class Alphaproteobacteria; order Sphingomonadales; family Sphingomonadaceae; genus Allosphingosinicella. The sequence continues at coordinate 12,617 of JBHJHL010000030.1, forward strand.
TCCGCAGGACAGGAACCGGGATGCAGAAGAATCCACAAGGCGCGACGGTTGTCGGGCAGAGGAGATGAACAAGGTCGGCGACATCGTCGTGCCCGGCGCGGTCGCCGAGGCGCTTTCCGTCTCGAGCAAGAAGACGCTGCTCAAGAAGCTCGCCGCGGCGGCGGCCCGGGAGACAGGACTGGCGGCCCGGACCATTGCCAGACGGCTCGCCGAGCGCGAGCGGCTTGGCTCGACCGGCTTCGGCAACGGCGCCGCCATCCCCCATGCTCGGATCGAGGGGCTGGAGAGGCTCTACGGCTATTTCGCGCGACTCGAAAAGCCGGTCGATTTCGAGGCCATCGACCGGATTCCGGTCGATCTCGTCTTCCTGCTCCTGTCGCCCCCAGATGCCGGCGCCGAGCATCTGAAGGCGCTGGCGCGGATCAGCCGCCTGCTGCGCGACGAGGCGGTGCTCGCCAAGTTGCGCGGCGCGCGCTCGCGCGACGCCATCTATGCGGTGCTCGCGGCGAGCGAGACCGAAAATGCCTGAGGAGGGCGCCGCGGCGCATTATCGCGCGCTCGAGCGGCTCTACGATTCGGCCCCGATCAACCGGCTCTTCCCCTCCCGGCTGCGCGTCACCGGGGCGGGCGAGGCGGAGATCGGCTTCGAAGTGACGGGCGATGTCTTCCACGGCGCCGCCGCGGCGCACGGCAGCGCCTATTTCAAGCTCCTGGACGATGCCGCCTTCTTCGCCTGCAACAGCCTCGTCACCGACCATTTCCTGCTCACCACCGCCTTCAATCTCATCTTCACCCGGCCGTTGCGCGAAGGGGCTGTCACCGCCCATGGCCGCTGGGTGAGCGGCCGGCGGCGGGTGCTGATCGGCGAGGCGCGCCTCGTTGACGGCGAAGGCGAGGAGGCGGCGCGCGGCACCGGCACCTTCATGCGCTCCAGGATCGCGCTCTCCGGTCTCGCCGGATATCGCGGCCGATGACCGCGCGGCTCACCAGCAAGCTCTTGGCCACCGCGCTCATCCGCCGCGCCGAGGCCGAGGGCGGCTTCGGCACCGTCATCGCGAGGGGCGATCCCGGCGCCGGCGCGATCCTCATCGTCGTGACGCAGCGCGGCGATTTCCGGGCGGTGATGGAGCGCAGCCTCGACGCCGAGGGCAAGTATTGCTGGCTGGCGAGGGGCCCCGAAGAGGGCCTCGAAGAGCCGGAACTGGTTAATTTTCTCCAAAAAAAGCGCGAAATCGATCCCGATCTGTGGATCATAGAGCTGGATATCGCAGCCGCCGAACGGTTCATCGAAGAAACCGGAACGGGGGTTTGACTTTGTTGCACTGCACAATATATGCCCGCTGTCAGTTTGAGAGCGGGGGCCGCATCTCGATCCGTCCGGGGGAGGGCGGCGCGGCCGCGCAAGTCGGAGGAAAGAGCCTGCCGCGCGCTTGAAGCGCCCGGCCTCGGCCGATCCGCCGCAAAGATCAGAGCCAACATTGAAACGCACTTTCCGTGCCGTGGCATGCGCCGCGGCGGCTGCCGCCGTTACGCTCAGCGCCGGCTATGCCGATCCGTCCCGGGCGTCCGATGTCGATGCCGCGCCTATGATTTCGGCGACCGCCGCGCACGCCGCGGTCGGCGTCGATATGACGCAGTTCGTCACCAACCCGGTCGAGGAGGAGCGCCAGCTTGCCTTCGACATCGACTTTTCGGCCCCGGTGGCCCGGCATTCGGTCGCGCGGAACGACGCCGAGGCGCTCGAAGGCGAGGCGGCGGGCGAAACCCCGCCGGCGCGCTCGCTCGAAGAGCTCGTCGCCCACTATCAGGCCACCAGCACCGACAGCGCCGCGCAGGACTGCCTGGCGGGCGCGGTCTATTTCGAATCCAAGGGCGAGCCGCTCGCTGGCCAGCTCGCGGTCGCCGAGGTGGTCCTGAACCGCGTCGCCTCGCGCCGCTATCCCTCGAGCGTCTGCGGCGTGGTCACCCAGCGCCATCAGTTCTCCTTCGTGCGCGGCGGCCGCATTCCGGCGATCCCGCGCGGCACGCGCGCCTGGAAGCGGGCGGTGGCGATCGCCAGGATCGCCGAGCAGCGCCTGGCCGAGGAAGTGGGCGAGACGGCGCTCTTCTTCCATGCCAATTACGTAAAGCCGCGCTGGAGCCGCAAGCGCACGCGGATCCGCGCCATCGGCAACCATATCTTCTACGCCTGAGGCCGGAAGACCGGGAGGAAGCGCGACCTCCTTCCGGCGCCTTCCCGTCGCCAGGGGGAGAGGGTTTTCTTGGCGCCGCTATCCTTATAGCCTGGAGCGATGCCAGCCGTCGCGCTTCGGGAAGAGACGCTTTTCTCAGCCGCCGACCTCGCGCGCGGAGTGATGCGGCTGTTCGGCCGGCGCGAGATGTTCGCGCTCGCCGAGGTGCCGCTGCCCAACGGCCGCCGTGCCGACCTGATGGCGATCTGCCCCAAGGGCTTCATCAGCATCGTCGAGATCAAGGTCGCGCGCGGCGATCTCGTCGCCGACGGCAAATGGCCGGACTATGTCGATTATTGCGACCATTTCTACTGGGCCGTGCCGCCCGGCTTCGCGCTCGACCCGTTTGAAGGCTGCCCGCGCGAGGCCTGCGGCCTCATCGTCGCCGACCGCTATGACGCGGAGGTCGTCCGCGCCGCACCCTTTTCGAAGCTCGCCGCCGCCCGCCGCCGGGCCGAGACGCTGCGTTTCGCGCGCCGCGCCGCGCGGCGGCTCGCGGCTGCGCTCGACGCGGGCATTTTCGATCCCGAATGAAGCGGCTATTCGCTCGCGTCCTGCTCGATCAGCCTCAGGATCGCCGCCGCGCGCCGGTCGCGCTGCGCATAGTCGCGCGCCGAATAGCCGGCGACGCTGTCGCTCTTGTCGGGATCGGCCCCCTGTTTGAGGAGCAGCCGCGCCAGCGGCAGGCTGCGGTGGAGCACCGCGACGATGAGCGGGGTTTCGCCGCGGTCGTTCGCGCGGTCGACGTCGGCCTCATGGGCGATCAGCGCCTCGGCGCCCTCGACCCAGCCGAGGCGGGTGGCGAGGATGAGCGCGGTATCGCCGTCATCGTCGGCGAGATCGGGATTGGCGCCGTGGTGCAACAGGAAGCGCAGCCAGGTGAGGTCGCGCTCGGCGGCGACATAATGGAGCGCGCCCTGGCCCGAACGGTCGCGATGGTTGATCACCGCGACCCCCGGCGTTGTCACCATGCCGGTGACGGTGGTGCCGTCGCGCTTCTTCACCGCCTGGATGAACTCATAGCCTTCCGAGGCCCTGATCTGCGCCGGCGCCGCGTGCGGCGCGGCAAGCGCGAGCGCCGCGGCCGCCGCGAGCCCGGCGGCTGGAAAGGCTTTCGAAGCCATGTTTACAATCCCCGTCTGCGAACCCAGATGAATGTCCCTTAGCGAAGCGAGGCTGGCCTTGTCATGAACATAAGCGGGATGAGAAATTTCGCCGCCCTTTGGGCGCTGATGCTTGCCGCCTGCACCTCGGGCGAGCCGCAGCCGCCGCTCGCCGGGGCTCCGATCGGCGGGCCCTTCACGCTCACGAGCCATGAAGGGCAAAAGGTGAGCAATGCCGATTTCGACGGCCGCTACCGGCTCATCTATTTCGGCTACAGCTTCTGTCCCGACGTCTGCCCTGTGGACATGCAGCATCTCGGCGCGGGGCTGAAGCGCTTCGAGCGGCACGCGCCGGAGCGCGCGGACAAGGTGCAGCCCATTTTCATCACCATCGATCCCGAGCGCGACGATCCCGAGGCGCTGGCCGAGTTCGTCGCCAATTTCCATCCCCGCCTCGTCGGCCTCACCGGCACCGTCGAGCAGATCGAGGCCGTCGCCGACGATTACAAGATCTATTACAGGAAGGCCGGCGATCCCGGGGCGGAAAACTATCTCATGGACCACAGCCGCATGGCGATGCTGTTCGGGCCCGAGGGCGAGCCCATCACGATGGTTCCCGCCGGCCGCGGGCAGGGTCCCGAAGCGGTCGCCGAGACGCTCGACACATGGGTGGGCTGAGGCCGCGTTTCTGGGAACTGCCGCTCGCCGAGCTCGGCCGCGACGAGTGGGAGGCGCTGTGCGACGGCTGCGGCAAATGCTGCCTCCACAAGGTCGAATATGAGGAGACGGGCGAGGTTTTCCCGACCGACATCGCCTGCCGGCTGCTCGACATACAAAGCTGCCGCTGCGGCGACTATGCCCATCGCCGCGCGCGCGTTCCCGACTGCGTGACGCTGACCGCCGCCACCGTCGGCGATTATGGCTGGCTGCCCGGAAGCTGCGCCTATCGCCGGCGCGCCGAGGGGAGGCCGCTCGCCGACTGGCACTATCTGATCTGCGGCGACCGCGAGCGCGTCCATCGCGAGGGACGCTCGGTGCGCGGCCGGGCGGTGCCCGAGGCCGAGGCGGGCGACCCCCGGGATCACCTCAGCGGCGGCGAGTTGTGAGCGTCTCTCCGGCGGCGGCCGCGCCGTCGCTCGTCGTCCGCAGATCGAAGCGCGCGCGGCGGCTGCGCCTCAGCCTCGATCCCCGGAGCGGCGCCGTCCGCCTCCCCGTCCCCCCTGGCGTCGGCGAAGCGCGCGCCCGCGCCTGGGCGGCCGGGCAGCGGGAATGGATCGAAGCGCAGCGCGCCGCGCTCGCCCCTCCGGCGCCAATCCGGCCAGGGATGAAGGTGCCGCTGGAAGGCTTGCCCGTGCCGCTCGACTGGACCGCCGGACGGCCGCCGGGAATCCGGCTCGACGATGGCCGCATCATTGCCGGCGGCCCGGTCGAAGGGCTGCCGGCGGCGCTCGTCGGCTGGCTCAAGGGGCTGGCGCGCGAGCGGCTCGAGGCCGAAAGCCGCGCCTTCGCGAGCGTCGCCGGGCTTTGCCTCGGACGTGTATCGGTCGGCGACGCGGCGACCCGCTGGGGAAGCTGCTCGCCGGCCGGCGATCTGCGCTACAGCTGGCGGCTCATCCTCGCGCCGGCCTTCGTGCGCCGCGCCACCGTCGCGCACGAGGTCGCGCATCTCGCACATATGAACCACGGCCCCCGTTTCCATGCCCTCGTCGCCGGGCTGCTCGGCGAGGATCCGGCGCCGGCGCGCCTCTGGCTTCGGCGCGAGGGCGGCTCACTCCTCCGGTTCGGACGGGAGGATTGACACCGGCTCGCGCGGCGGCGGCGGAGGGGGCGGGGGCGGCGATCTCTTGGGCGCGGGGTCGCGCTCGCG
>JBHJHL010000031.1:0-18335 GCA_050330935.1 Sphingomonadaceae bacterium
TAGGGCGATCCGGTTTCGTGCGCCGGGCGGCCATAGACGAACACCTCGACCCCTTCGCTGCCGTGGCTTTCGCACAGGCGCATGTGGTTGGGCGCGCCCTCGTCACCTAGGGTCGGGGGGACGGGGCCGTGGACGGTGAAATGGGCGCGATCGGCAAAGGCGATGTCGAGCTGGCGCTTGGTATCGGGCCATTCCTGCGCGCGGTGGAGCATCGTCACCAGGTTGGCCGGCGTCAGGTGGCAGGTGCCGTCCGCCGTATCGGGCGCGGGGCTGACCGTGGCGGCATTGGCGGTCCACATGGACGAAGCCGACCACGGCGCGGCGGTGATCGCCCGATCCTCGCTGCCATCGCAGGCGAGCGCCGCGGATAGCAGCACGTTGGGGCGGGGGAGGGGCAGGAGGAACCCCTGCACCCCCAGCCGCGCAAGGTTGCCGCGCATCTTCGCCAGTCCCTGGAGCGCGGCGGCGCGCGGATAGGAGGGATCGCCCCGGTGGCTGGCGCTGGCGATGTTGCCTGGGCTGAGCCCGGCGTAATTGTGACTGGGGCCGACGATCCCGTCGAAATTGATTTCTCCGAGCAAAACAAAGAACTCCGTTCGCCCTGAGCCTGTCGAAGGGCTGTCTTTCTCTTGCATCCGTCCTTCGAAAAGAAGTGCAGGGCTTCGACAAGCTCAGCCCGAACGGATTTCCAAACTCACATCACCGCGCGACGCTCCACACAATCTCTCCCTCGCCGACATCGAGCAGGTCCGCCGCTGCCGAATCGATAGCGATCCCGCCCTCGCCGTCGAGCGCACGCGCGCCATAGCAGGCGCGAAAGTCGCAGAGCCGCCCGGTCGCGAGGATCGCGCGCTCGCCTTCGCTGAGGTCCATCGCAGTAATCCGCGCCTCGGTGCTCGCGCGCACGCTGGCGACATCGTCGGTCGAGGCGATCATGGTCGGGCCGCCATCGAAGATGTCGACATAGCCTTCGTAGCGAAAGCCCTCGTTCTCAAGCATCCGCATGGCCGCGCGGCCCGTGGGGTGCGGCTTGCCGATGACCTTGCGCGCTTCCTCGTCCAGCATGGCGACATAGACCGGGTGGCGGGGCATCAGGTCGGCGATGAACTGGTTGCCGTTAATCGCGTTGAAATAGTCCGCGTCCTGGAAGCTCATGCCGAAGAACCGGCCCGCGACATTGTCCCAGAAGGGCGAATCGCCCATCTCGTCGATAATGCCGCGCAGCTCGGCGATGGTCCGCGCGGCGAAGCGCTGGCGGTGCATGGCGAGGAAGAGGTAGCGCGACCGCGCGAGCAGCAGGCCGAGGCCGCCGGCGCGCTCGCCCGGATGGAGGAAGAGCCCGCCGACCTCGGTCGAGCCTTCGAGATCGGTGACGAGGGTCAGCATCTCGGCGGTGAGGCTGCGGTCGAGCTCGCGCGAATGCTGGGTGAAGCTGGTCAGGCGATAGCTGTAGAAGGGCCATTCGCTGCCCACCCTGGTCATGATCTGGCAGGTGCCGCGAACCTGGCCCGTCTTCCCGTTTTCGAGCATCAGCATGAAGAGGTCGTCGGCGAGCCCGTCCTCCTCGCAGCTGAACGCGGCGGCCGAGCGCTCGAGCTTCTTCTGCAGCGTCCGCCGGTCGGGCGGCAGGTTGGTGAAGCCGCTGCCGGTGAGCTTGGCCATTTCGTAGATCGCCTCGAGATCGTCGAGGCGCGACGGGCGGATGATGAAGCTCATCGCGCTTGCCCCGCGGCGAGGCGGGCGATGACGAGCGCCGAGAGCGCGGCGCGCTCGGGCAGGCTTTCGACGATGAGATATTCCTCCGCCGAATGGATCTTGCCGCCGCGCGCGCCCATCGTGTCGATGACGGCGACGCCGCAGGCGGCGATGTTGTTGCCGTCGCACACGCCGCCGGTCGCCTGCCAGCCTATGTCCTGGCCGAGATCGGCGCCGCAGCGGCGCACCAGGGCGAACAGCTTCGCGGCCTTCTCGTCGACCGGCTTGGGCGGCCGGCCGAAGCCGCCATGGAGCTCGATCTCGACGTCGTGCGCGCCGGCGACGGCGGCGACCGCCTCGTCGAGCGCGGCGCGGCCGCGCGCCTCGTCTTCGCCGCGCATCGGCCGCATGTTGACGCGCAGGATCGCGTGGTCGGGCACGACATTGGCGGGGCCGCCGCCGTCGATCCTCGCCGGATTGACCTTGAGCGTCTCCGATTTCGCCTCGGCGAGCTTGAGCGCGAGGTCGGACGCGGCGAGGATCGCGTTGCGGCCGTCTTCCGGATTGCGTCCGGCATGGGCGCTCCTGCCTCTGATCCGGATCGAGAAATTGCCGCTTCCCGGCCGCTCCCCGGCGAGCGTGCCGTCGGGCCGCGCGGCGGGCTCGTAGGTGAGCGCGGCCTGCTTGCCGCGCGCCGCCTCCTCGATCAGCGCCGCCGACCCGCGCGAGCCCGTCTCCTCGTCGGAATTGATCATCACCTGATAGCCGATCCGCTTCGCCGCATCGCCCGCTTCGATCGCTTTCAGCGCCGCGAGCATGACCGCCAGGCCCCCCTTCATGTCGGCGACGCCGGGGCCGTTGAGGACGCCCTCGTCGAGCCAGTCGAGCGTCTGGAAGGGATGCTCGGCTCCGAACACCGTGTCCATGTGGCCGGTGAGCAGGAGCTGCACCGGCGCCTGCGGCCGCACCGTGACGAGCAGGTTCCTGCCGTGCGGCACGGGGCGCATCGATCCGTCGGCGGCCATCGCCTCGTGGGGCGCGGGATCGCGCAGCTCGATCTCGCCGGGAAGCGCCGCGAAGGCGTCGGCGAGCAGGCGCGCCATCTCGGCCAGCCCGGCGAGATTGGCGGAGCCGCTGTTCACTTCGGCCCAGGCCTTCGTCCAGTCGAGCATCGGTTCGCCGGCCGCCCGTTCGGCGATCGCGGCTTCGGGAGGGGACAGGGTCATGCGCAGGCGTCTCTAGACGGGGGCGGGGGAGAGGGCCACCCCTCGCCATGCCGGCCCGTCGGGCAATCTCCCTCTTCCCGCGGGGAAGGGCCCTTTCGGCCTCACAGCCAGTCCCGGAACCGCTCGAGCAGCTCCTCGTAGAGCTTCTTCTTGAACGGCAGGATCATCGCCGGCAGCTCCTCGGGCTCGGCCCATTTCCAGGCGCGGAACTCGTCGTCATATCTGTCGATCGCGACGTCGGCGTCGGAGCCGGTGAAGCGGGCGAGATACCAGGTCTGGCGCTGGCCGCGATATTTGCCGCCCCACATCTTGCCGACGAGATCGTCGGGCAGGTCGTAATAGAGATAGTCGGGGCAGCGGCAGATGATCTCGATCTTGTCGGGCGCGATGCCGGTTTCCTCTTCGAGCTCGCGCAGCGCCGCCTCGCGCTCGTCCTCGCCCTCGTCGATCCCGCCCTGCGGCATCTGCCATGCCTCGAGCGTCGTGTCGCTGCGCTGGCCGACGAACACCTTGCCGTCGCGGTTGAGCAGCATGACGCCGGCGGCGGGACGGTAGGGAAGCTCCTCCCTGTCGGCTTGCGCGCCCTCGCGCTTCTCATTGTTTCCGGGCTCTGCCATGTTTACATCGGTGGCAAGGAAGACGAGGAGTTTCAATGGCCACGGCCGGCAAGATCGCCGTCAAGGGCGAGGGTTCCGATGCCCCTCCGGCTGAATCGGTCGTCGTGCGCTTCGCCGGCGACAGCGGCGACGGCATGCAATTGACCGGCGGCCAGTTCACCCTGTCGACCGCGCTTTCCGGCAACGATCTCGCCACCTTTCCCGATTTTCCGGCCGAAATCCGTGCGCCGCAGGGCACCACCTTCGGCGTCTCGGCGTTCCAGATCCATTTCGGCTCGGCCTCGATCGAGACCGCCGGCGACCAGCCCGACATGCTGGTGGCGATGAATCCCGCCGCGCTCAAGGTCAATGTCGACGACCTGAAGCCCGGCGGCCTCGTCATCGCCGACGCCGGCGAGTTCGGCGCCCGCAACCTCGCCAAGGCGGGCTACGATTCCAACCCGCTCGAGGATGGCAGCCTCGCCAGATGGCAGCTCATGAAGCTCGACATCTCCGAGATGACGCTCGAGGCGGTCAGGCCCTTCGGCCTCGGCAACAAGGAGGCGCTGCGCTGCAAGAACATGTGGACGCTGGGCCTGGCGCTGTGGATGTTCGACCGCAAGCGCGCGCCGGTCGAGCAGTGGCTGAAGACCAAGTTCGCCAGGAACCCCGAGATCGCCGAGGCCAATATCGCCGCCTTGAACGCCGGCCACGCCTTCGGCGAGACGGCCGAGATCGGCGGTCAGGTGCGCCAGCAGCATGTCGATCCGGCGCCCGCCGAGCCGGGGCTCTACCGCACCGTCACCGGCGCCGAGGCGGTCTCGCTCGGGCTCATCGCCGGCGCCCGGCTCGCCGGGCTGCCGATGTTCTTCGGCGGCTATCCGATCACCCCTGCCTCGGCGATCCTCCATCATCTCTCGCGCCTGCGCCAATATGGCGTCACCACCTTCCAGGCCGAGGACGAGATCGCCGCGATCTGCGCCGCGATCGGCGCGAGCTATGCGGGCTCGCTCGGCGTCACCTCCTCCTCGGGGCCGGGGATCGCCCTGAAGACCGAGGCGATGGGGCTCGCGATCATGACCGAGCTGCCGCTCGTCATCGTCAATTCGCAGCGCGGCGGCCCTTCGACGGGTCTTCCGACCAAGACCGAGCAGTCCGACCTCTATCAGGCGGTCTACGGCCGCAACGCCGACGCGCCGATGCCGGTCATCGCCGCGCGCTCGCCGGCCGACGCCTTCGACTGCGCGATCGAGGCGGTGCGGATCGCGACCCGCTACATGACGCCGGTGATGCTCCTCACCGACGGCTATATCGCCAATGCCGCCGAGCCGTGGAAGGTGCCCGACATGGGTGAATATGATCACTTTCCGGCCGAATTTCTCGATCACGGCCCCGATCAGAGCGAGGGCTTCAACCCCTATGCGCGCAGCGAGCGGCTGACTCGTCCCTGGGTCAAGCCGGGCACGCCGGGCCTGATGCACCGCATCGGCGGGATCGAGAAGAACGCCGCCACCGGCCATATCGACTACAGCCCCGAAAACCATCAGGCGATGACCGAGCTGCGCGCCAGCAAGGTGCTCGGAATCGCCGATTCGATTCCCGCTCAGGAAGTGGCGCTGGGCGAAGGCCGGGGGCCGCTCGCGCTCGTCGGCTGGGGCTCGACCTTCGGCCCCATCCATCAGGCGGTGCTGCGCGCGCGCAAGCGGGGGCTCGACGTCGCCCATGTCCATCTCCGCCATATCTGGCCGCCGCCGCGCAATCTGGGGAGCCTGCTCGAAGGCTATGAGCGCGTCCTCGTGCCCGAGATGAACCGCGGCCAGTTGAAGACGCTGCTGCGCGACCAGTATCTCGTCGACGCGCGCCCGCTTGCCAAGGTCACCGGCAAGCCCTTCAGGATCGCCGAGATCGAGCAGGCCATCGAGGAGACGCTGGCCTAGGATGGACAGCCGAACCATCATTCGGCTCATCGAAGCGGAGGGTTGGGAGTTCAGGTCTCAGAAGGGGAGCCATGCTCAGTTCAAGCACCCGACGCGCCCGGGAAGGACGACTGTTCCACATCCCTTGAAAGACGTTACGAAGAAGACGATCATCTCGATTGAAAAGCAGTCCGGCGTACGGCTTCGGAGGCGGAAATGACCCAGCGTGTCTATCTCGGCGGAGTGTGCGGCAGCGATGGCCGCTACGGGATCGTGTTTCCGGATTTCCCGGGCTGCGTATCCGCCGGAGAGACGCTCGTCGATGTGGTTGCCATGGGCCGCGAGGCGCTCCAATTCCATGTGGAAGGGATGGTCGAGGACGGAGAGATCCTTCCCGAGCCTAGCGCGGTGGACTTTGAGCGACTCGAAGCCGAATTCGGGGACGATGAAGAGGCGATCGAGGACGAGCCTTGGGTCGCCATCGTCGCGATCGAGGTTGTCGTGCCCACCTTCCGGGGAACGGTGCCTATTCCGAGCGATACGGCGCTCGTGCAGGAGGTGGACAGCGTGGTGGCTAACCGGCGACAATTCATCATGGACGCCACCCGACGTGAGCTCGACCGGCTGAGGAAACCGGCATGAATCCGCCGCGCCTTATGCCGCTCGTCGTCATGCTCGTCATCGTCGTCGCGCTCATTATCTGGCTGCTCTAGGAGCTCAAGCCATGAACGACGTTTCCACCCTCACCGCCAAGGACTGGGCGACCGACCAGGAGGTGCGCTGGTGCCCGGGCTGCGGCGACTATGCGGTCCTCAAAGCCGTGCAGCGCACCATGCCGACGCTCGGCGCCGATCCCGCCAACACCGTCTTCGTCTCGGGCATCGGCTGCTCGAGCCGCTTTCCCTATTATATGGAAAGCTACGGCTTCCACACCATCCACGGCCGCGCGCCGGCGATCGCCACCGGCATCAAGCTCGCCAACCCTGATCTCGACATCTGGATCGTCACCGGCGACGGCGATGGCCTGTCGATCGGCGGCAACCATATGCTGCACCTTTTGCGCCGCAATCTCGACTGCCAGATCCTCTTGTTCAACAACGAGATCTACGGCCTCACCAAGGGCCAGTATTCGCCCACCAGCCGCGTCGGCACGCGCACCCCCTCGACGCCCTTCGGCTCGGTCGACCGGCCGGTCGCGCCCTGCTCCTTCGCATTGGGCTCGGGCGCGCGCTTCGTCGCCCGCGCGATCGACGTCCACAAGAAGCTGCCCGAGGTGCTGAGGGCCGCGCACGAAAATCGCGGCGCCTCCTTCGTCGAGATCTTCCAGAACTGCATCGTCTACAATGACGACGTGTTCGGCGACTTCACCGGCAAGGAGAATGCCGGCAAGCAGCTCTGGCTCGAGGAGGGCGAGCCGATGCTGTTCGACGGCGGCGCGAGGGGCCTGGCGCTCGACCGCGAGGCGCTCGACCTCGAGGTCGTCGAGGTCGCCGACGGGGACTGGCGGGGCGCCGGGGTGCTCGTCCACGATTCGAGGAACAAGGCGGTCGCGCACATGCTGCTCGACATGCCGCTCGATCCCTTCCCGGTCGCGCTCGGCGTCATCTACGCCGATCCCGCCCCGACCTTCGAGAGCGTCGTGCGCGAGCAGCAGGAAAGCGCCGCGGCGGGCAAGAGCACCGATCTGCAGCAGCTCGTCGAGCGCGGCCAGAGCTGGCAGGTGACCAAGGAACCGCGCCAACGTTGATCCTCCCCAGCCTTGGCTGGGGAGGGGGACCATCCGGAGCCCGTCAGGGCGAGGGATGGTGGAGGGGTAGCGGCACTCACGACCGGCTCCTCCATCAGCGCTCGCGATGCTCGCGCCGGTCCCCCTCCTCAGACGCGCGTGGGGAGGACCGATGACCTCGATCCTCTGGTTCCGCCAGGACCTGCGCCTCTCCGACCAGCCCGCGCTCGCCGCCGCCGCGGCCGAGGGGGCGGTGGTGCCCGTCTATGTGCTCGACGACGAGACGCCGGGCGGCTGGGCGATCGGCGCCGCGCAGCGCTGGTGGCTGCACCACAGCCTCGCGTCGCTGGCGCGCGATCTCGGGGAGAGGGGCCTCGAGCTTGTCCTGCGCCGCGGCAAGGCGGCCGAGGAGATCGCCAGGCTCGCCGCCGAGGTCGGCACGAGGCGCATCCACGCCATCCGCCACTCCGAACCCTGGTGGACCGGGGCCGAGCAGGCGCTCGCCAGGGACCATGACCTGTGCCTGCACGACGGCAATCATCTCGCGCCCCTGGGCTCGGTCACGACCGGCCAGGGCGGCCAATATCACGTCTTCTCGGCCTTCTGGCGCGCGCTTTGCGGCCATATGCCGCCGGCCGCGCCGGTCGCCGCGCCGCGCGGCATCGAGGCCCCGCGGCGCTGGCCGGCGAGCGAGGGCCTCGAAGACTGGGGCCTGTTGCCCTCCGGTCCCGACTGGGCCGCCAGCTTCCACGACCATTGGACCCCGGGCGAGGCAGCCGCGCGCCGCCGAGTCGCAAACTTCCGCGCCAAGGTCGCCAATTACGGCGAACGGCGCGATTTTCCTTCCCGTGACGCCAGCTCGCATTTGAGCCCGCACCTCCATTTCGGCGAGGTCTCGGCCCGCCATGTCTGGCATCGCATGGAAGAAACAGGCGATAACATACTGGATTTCAAGCGGGAACTGGCCTGGCGCGACTTCGCCGCCGGGATCGTGTTGGAAAACGGCCGCTATGGCGAACGCTCGCTGCGCGGCAACTTCGCCAACTTCGCCTGGCGCCGCGGCGATGCCGCCGACCGTGATTTCGCCGCCTGGACAAGGGGTTGGACCGGCTATCCGATCGTCGATGCGGGGATGCGCCAGCTCTGGGCGACCGGCTGGATGCACAACCGCGTGCGGATGCTCGCCGCCTCCTTCCTGACGAGGCATCTCCTCCTCCACTGGAAGCGCGGCGCCGAGTGGTTCTGGGACACGCTCGTCGATGCGGATTACGGCAATAATTCAGTCAATTGGCAGTGGATCGCTGGCACCGGATCGCCGGCGATGCGCTTTGCCCGCATCATGGCGCCGCTCTCCCAGTCGGCGAAGTTCGACGCCGGCGACTATATCCGCTCATGGGTGCCCGAACTTGGCGATGTGCCGGACGAGGCCATCCACGATCCCGAGGAAGCCGGCGCTAAACCAGAGGCTTATCCGGACAAGCTGATCGGCCATCGCGAGGCGCGCGAGCGCGCGCTCGATGCCTATCGGCGCAAGGGCTAGGTCTTGACTTCAAGCCTGTGCCCGGTCTCGAAATCCTCCTTCATCAGCTTCACGATCGCCTCGGCGACCGCGCCGGGCGGCTTGAGCTTCGACTGGTCCTCGCCGGGATAGGCGCGCTGGCGCATCGCCGTCGCGGTCGCGCCGGGATCGACGATCGCGACCTTGATCGCGCTCAGCTTCCTGACCTCCTCGGCATAAGCGAGCGCAAGCGTCTCGAGCGCCGCCTTCGACGCGCCATAGGCGCCCCAATAGGCGCGGGGGGACCGGCCGACGCTCGAGGTCATGACGACGAGCCGACCCGCCTCGCTCTTGCGCAGCAGCGGATCGAAGGCGGCGATCGCCGCCTGCTGCGCCATCAGGTTGAGCGTCAGAAGCTTGCTGAACTCCTTGCCGTCGATCGCGGGCACCGGCGAAAGCGTGCCGAGCATAGCGGCGTTGAGCATCACCAGGTCGAGCCGTTCCCAGCGCTCGTCGACTGCGGCGGCGAGCTTGGCGATGCCGTTGGCCTCGGTGAGGTCGAGCGGCGCGATGGTCGCGCTGCCGCCGGCGTCGAAAATGCGCTGCTCGACCTCCTCGAGGCTTTCGGTGCCGCGCGCGGTGATCACGACATGCGCGCCTTCCCGGGCCAAGGCTTCGGCGGTGGCGGCGCCGATGCCGCGGCTGGCGCCGGTGACGAGCGCGATCTGCCCCTCGAGCGCCTTTTTCATCCGTAGTGTTCGGCGAGCAGGCTGAGTTGGCCGGCGGCGTCGAGCGCGTGGGCGTCGGTGAGCGCGGTCGGATAGTCGCCGGTGAAGCAGGCGTCGCAATGCGAGGGCCGCTCCTTGTCGCGGCTCTCTTCGCCGACCGCGCGGTAGAGCCCGTCGATCGACAGGAAGGCGAGGCTTTCGAGGCCGATATGCTCGGCCATCTCCTCGACGCTCATCTGCGCGGCGAGCAGCTTGTCGCGGTCGGGCGTGTCGACGCCGTAGAAGCAGCTGTAGCGCGTCGGCGGCGAGGCGATCCGCATATGGACTTCGGCCGCGCCCGCCTCCTTCAGCATTTGCAGGATCTTGACGCTCGTCGTCCCGCGCACGATCGAATCGTCGACGAGCACGATCCTCTTGCCCTCGATCAGCGCGCGATTGGCGTTGTGCTTGAGCTTGACGCCGAGATGGCGGACCCGATCGGTCGGCTGAATGAAGGTGCGGCCCACATAGTGCGAGCGGATTATGCCGAGCTCGAAGGGAATGCCCGAAGCCTGGGCATAGCCGATCGCCGCCGGCACGCCGCTGTCGGGCACCGGCACGACGAGGTCGGCGTCGACCGGCGCCTCGGCGGCGAGCTCGGCGCCGATCCGCTTCCTCACCTCGTAGATTGAGGTGCCGTCGATCAGCGAATCGGGACGCGAGAAATAGACATGCTCGAAGATGCAGGGGCGCGGGCGCATCGGCGCGAAGGGTCGGTGGCTCTTGATGCCCTCGTCATTGACGACGATGAGCTCGCCCGGCTCGACCGAGCGGATGAAGGTCGCGCCCACTACGTCGAGCGCCACAGTCTCCGAAGCGAAGATATGGGCATCGCCGAGCCGGCCCATGACGAGCGGCCGGATGCCGAGCGGATCGCGGCAGGCGATCATCCCCTCGGCGGTGAGGCAAATGAGCGACCAGGCGCCTTCGAGCCGCTTCAGCGCGTCGATGAAGCGGTCGAGCAACGTGCGGTAGCCCGAGGTGGCGACGAGATGGATGATGACCTCGGTATCGGAGGTCGACTGGAAGATCGAGCCGCGCCGGTTGAGCTCGCGGCGCAGCGTCATCGCGTTCGAGATATTGCCGTTATGCGCGATCGCGAAGCCGCCGATATTGAGATCGGCATAGAGCGGCTGGACGTTGCGCATCCCCGTCTCGCCGGTGGTCGAATAGCGGACATGGCCGATCGCGGCGTCGCCGATCAGCTTGCGGATCACGCTGTCGCGGTCGAAATTGCCGGCGACATGGCCGGGGGCGCGATGGCTGTGAAAGGCTTCGCCGTCATAGCTGGTGATGCCGGCCGCCTCCTGGCCGCGATGCTGAAGCGCATGAAGCCCCAGCGCGACCACCGCGGCGGCGGTCTCGGCGCCCCAGATGCCGAATATGCCGCATTCCTCGCGCAGCTTGTCGCGTTCGAAAGGATCGGTCGTCAGCATCCGGCTCTTTTCCGATGGATGGCGGGCTCGCGCCGCATATAGTAAGAGGGATCGGCTTTGTCGCCCCGTTGTAACAATTTGCCGACCATCTGTCCGGGTCCGTTCGGGGAGAAGGATATGAAGCGTCTCGGCCTCGCCTTTCTGCTGTTGTTCGCGGCTTCGTGCGAGCGGCGCGAAACGCCGTCCCCGCCGCCGGCGCCGCCGCCGGCGCAGGTCGGGCTTGTCGGCTTCCAGCGCCCGATGACTGGCCTCTACCGCGACGGCCGGGGCGGTCCGGCGAGCGAGCTGTGCATCGTCGAGGAGGGCCGGATCGCGCGCTTCGGCCTCGTCGCCTGGGGAGGCAATGATCACAGCTGCAGCGGCGCCGGCCGGGTCGAGCGCCGCGGCGACCATCTTCTCTTCACCATGGAGGGCGAGGGCTTCTGCCGCTTCACGGCGAGCTATGACGGGCGGCGGATTTTGCTCAGCGAGGCGCCGCAGGGCAATTGCTCCTATTATTGCGGCGCGCGCGCTCGCTTCGCCGGGCTCGATTTCGCCAGGATCGGCGCCACCCCCGCCGCCGCGGCGCAGGCGACCGACCTCGCCGGCGGTGCGCTCTGCTTCGCCGAAAGCGGATCCTGATTGACGTTAACGTGAACGTAAACTAGTTGTTACCGATGCCGGAGATGCTGGAAAAGCCGTCCATGACGGACGATCAAGGCGGCGGGCAAAGCTATACGATCAGCGATCTGTGCGCCGAATTCGGCGTCACCGCCCGGGCGCTTCGCTTCTATGAGGACGAAGGGCTCATCGCGCCGCGCCGGGTTGGCTTGGCCCGCATCTATTCGAGGGCCGATCATGCCCGCCTCGCCTGGATCCTGCGCGGCAAGCGGGTCGGCTTCAGCCTCGCCGAGATCGGCGAGATGCTAGATCTTTACGATCTCGGGGACGGGCGCGAGCGGCAGCGCCGCGTCACCATCGCCAAATGCGAGGAGCGCATCGCGCATCTCAGAAAGCAGCGCCGCGACATCGACGACACGGTGAGGGAGCTGAAGGACTTCGTCGGGCGGCTCAAATCCGCGCCGCGGAGCCGCTGAAGGAGAATATCATGCCGAGCTACGCCGCCCCCGTCAAAGACAGCCGCTATGTGATCGAGCATCTGCTCCATCTGGAACGCTATTCGAATCTTCCCGGCTTCGAGCAGGCGACGCCGGACATGATCGAGGCGGTGCTGAGCGAAGGCGCGCGCTTCTGCGAGGAGGTGCTGCAGCCGCTCAACCGCGTCGGCGACGAGAAAGGCTGCGTCCGGCACGAGGACGGCTCGGTCACCACGCCGCCGGGCTTCAAGGAGGCCTATGAGCGCTTCGTCGAGGGCGGCTGGACGACGCTCATCGCGCCGCCCGAATATGGCGGCCAGGGGCTGCCCAACGTCCTCGGCACCGCTTTTTCGGAATATCTGCTGTCGGCCAACCAGTCGTTCGAAATGTACAACGGCCTCACGCAGGGCGCGATCAAGGCGCTGCTCGCCACCGGCAGCGAGGAGCTGAAGCGCGAATATCTGCCCAAGCTGGTCGCCGGCGAATGGACCGGGACGATGAACCTCACCGAGGCCCATTGCGGCACCGACCTGGGGCTCATCCGCACCAAGGCGGTGCCGCAGCAGGACGGAAGCTACAAGATCAGCGGCGAGAAAATCTTCATCTCCTCGGGCGAGCATGATCTTGCCGACAACATCATCCATCTCGTCCTCGCCAAGACCCCCGTCGCGCCCGACAATGTGAAGGGCATATCGATGTTCCTGGTGCCCAAATTCCTTCCCGACGAGGATGGCAAGCCCGGCGAGCGCAACGCCGTCTCCTGCGGCTCGATCGAGGAGAAGATGGGCATTCACGGCAACTCGACCTGCGTGATGAACTATGACGGCGCGACAGGCTGGCTGGTCGGCGAGGAGAACAAGGGCCTCAAAGCGATGTTCATCATGATGAACGCGGCCCGGCTCGGCGTCGGCCTGCAGGGCCTCGCCCAGGGCGAGGTCGCGCGCCAGAACGCCTCGGCCTATGCCAAGGAGCGCCGCCAGGGGCGTGCGCTCACCGGCCCCGCCGACCCGGGAGCCAAGGCCGATCCGATCATCGTCCATCCCGACGTGCGGCGGATGCTGATGGAGGCCAGGGCCTATATGGAAGGCGCGCGGGCATTGGTGCTGTGGGGAGCGCTGCAGGCCGATATCGCGAAGAAGGCGCAGACGCAGGAGGAGCGCCAGGCGGCCGACGACCTCCTCTCGCTGCTGACGCCCGTGATCAAGGGCTATCTCACCGATCTCGGTTACGAGGTCGCGACCTGGATGCAGCAGGTCTATGGCGGCCACGGCTATATCCGCGAATGGGGGATGGAGCAGTTCGTCCGCGACGCGCGCATCGCGCAAATCTACGAGGGCACCAACGGCATCCAGGCGATGGACCTCGTCGGCCGCAAGCTCGCGCGCGAGGACGGCCGCGCGATCCGCGCCTTCTTCGCGCTGATCGCGGAGGAGGTGGCCGAAGCGCAGGAGGCCGAGGTCGCGGGCGATGTCGCCGCGGCGCTCGAGCAGGCGAGCGGCGATCTGCAGGCGGCGACGATGTGGCTGATGCAGCACGGCATGGCGGATCCCAATAATGCCGGCGCCGCCGCCTATCCCTATATGACGCTGATGGGGATCGTTGCGCTCGGCTTCATGTGGCTGCGCATGGCGCGGGCGAGCGGCGCGGCGCGCGCCGCCGGCGCCGAGGACGAAGCCTTCCACGAGGCCAAGCTCGTCACCGCGCGCTTCTTCGCCGCGCGCATCATGCCAAGGACCGCGGCGCTGAGGCGCGAGATCGAGGCCGGCGCCGAGACGCTGATGGCGCTTCCAGAGGAGGCGTTCTGAAGCCCGTGCCAGCCGGGAATGCCGGAGCCGGAGCTCAGGCTACCTCGAGCATCGTGAAGCGTACCGGCAGGACGGCGCGTGTCTCCGTCTCGCCGGCGCCGTTCTTGCTCAAGACGCTCAATTGCTGGACGTCGCCGCCGCCCAGCGGGATCACCATCCGCCCTTCGTCGGCGAGCTGATCGATAAGCGGCTCGGGCGGCTCGGCGGCGGCTGCGGTGACGAGGATGCGGTCGAACGGGGCCTTGTCGGGCCAGCCACGCGAGCCGTCGCCCGAGCGCAGCACCACGTCCTGCATGCCCAGCGCCGCGAGCCGCGCGCCGGCGGCCGAAGCGAACTCCTCGACGATTTCGACGCTCCACAGCCGCGCGCCCATCTCGGCGAGCAGCGCCGCCTGATAGCCGAGCCCGGTGCCCACCTCGAGGATCTTCTGGTCGCGCTCGACGTCGAGCAGATCGAGCATCAGCGCGCCGATGAAGGGCTGCGAGATGGTCTTGTCGAAGCCGATCGGCAGCGGCCGGTCGTGATAGGCGAAGGCGGCGAGCTGCTCGGGGACGAAGATATGCCGCGGCGCGCGCAGCATCGCCTCGCGCACCGGCTCGTCGAGACTGTCCTTGCCGATCTCCTCGCTGGCGAGATCGTAATGAATGTCGATGAGCTCGACCATATGGCGGCGGAGCACCGCCAGATGTTCCTCGGTCATCGGCTTCACGACGATCCCCTCCGGCGCTTCGGCGAAGGATCAGCAGGCATCGCGCTCCCCGATTATTCCTCGACCTCGATATCGGTCTCGACGGGGACGCTCTCGCCGGTTTCGTCCGCGGTCTGCACGTCGGTGACGACGGCGGGCTCCTCGGTCGCTATCTCGTCCTCGCCATCGCCCGAGAGCATGTACCAGAGCAGGGCGACAAGGACGACCGCCAGGATGATCCACAGCCAGGGCGGCAGGCCGCCGCGGCGTTTCTCGGGCGCCGCATAGCGTTCCTCGGTCGCGGGATCGGGGCGTGGTTCGTTAGCCGGATCGGCCATCTTTTCCTCCCATAGTCTTTCCCCGCCAACGGGCGGCGGGGCGCGCCCGTTCCTTGGCTATTGCTCGGGCAGGAAGTCGGGGACCGACAGATAGCGCTCGCCGGTATCGTAGTTGAAGCCGAGGATGCGCTTGCCCTCGCCGATCTCGGGCAGCTTCTGCCGGATCGCGGCGAGCGTCGCGCCCGAGCTGATGCCGACCAATATCCCTTCCTCGCGCGCGCAGCGTCTCGCCATCTCCTTGGCGTCCTCGGGATCGACCTGGATCGCGCCGTCGATCGCGTCGGTGTGGAGATTGTCGGGGATGAAGCCGGCGCCGATGCCCTGTATGGGGTGCGGGCCGGGCTCGCCGCCCGAGATCACCGGCGAGGAGGTCGGCTCGACGGCATAGACCTTAAGATCGGGCCATTCGGGTTTCAGGACCTCGCCGCAGGCGGTGATGTGACCGCCGGTGCCGACGCCGGTGATGATGACGTCGATCGGGCTGTCGGCGAAATCCTTCAATATCTCCTGCGCGGTGGTCCTCTTGTGGACCTCGACATTGGCGGGGTTGGCGAACTGCTGCGGCATCCACGCCCCGTCGATCTCCTCGAGCAGCTCCTTGGCCCTTTCGATCGCGCCCTTCATGCCCTTTTCCTTCGGCGTCAGATCGAAGGTCGCGCCGAAGGCGAGCAGCAGCCGCCGCCGTTCGAGGCTCATGCTTTCGGGCATGGTGAGGAGGAGCCTGTAGCCCTTGACCGCGGCGACCATGGCGAGGCCGATGCCGGTATTGCCGCTCGTCGGCTCGACGATTGTCCCGCCGGGCTCGAGCGCGCCCGATTTCTCGGCGTCCTCGACCATCGACAGCGCGATCCGGTCCTTGATCGAGGCGGCCGGGTTCGAGCGTTCCGACTTGATCCACACTTCCCGGTCCTCGAACAGGCGGTTGAGGCGGATATGGGGCGTGCCGCCGATGGTCTCGAGGATGTTGGAGGCTTTCATGCTGCCGTCTCCCTTCGCGGTTCGCCTTCCAAATTAGGAGGCGCGAAGCTTCGCGCAAGGCGCAGCTCGGGAAACCAGCGCGCCCAGAGGAGGACGATCGCGATCGCCCCGATCCCGCCGGCGACCACCGCCGCGACCGGCCCGACGAGCGCGGCGAGGAAGCCGCTTTCGGCCTCGCCGAGCTCGTTCGAGGCCGAGATAGTGAGCAGCGAGACCGCCGCCACGCGGCCGCGCCTGTTGTCGGGTGTGTGGTGGTGGATGAGCGCCTGGCGGACATAGACCGAGAACATGTCGGCGGCGCCGGCGACGAACAGCGCCGCGAGCGACAGCGGCATCGCGCGCGAAAGCCCGAAGACGATCGTGGCAAGCCCGAACACGGCGACCGCGGCGAGCATCTTCATCCCTACCCCGCTGCGCAAGGGGCGGAAGGAGAAGACAATCGCGGTGAGGGCGGCGCCGGCGGCGGGCGCGGCGCCGAGCTGGGCGAGCCCTTCGGGGCCCACTTCCAATATGTCGCGCGCGAAGACCGGGAGCAGCGCGGTCGCGCCGGCGAGCAGCACGGCGAACAGATCGAGCGTGATCGCGCCCAGCAGGATGCGGTTGCGGCGGACATAGGCGATGCCGTCGGCCATCTGGCGGAGCGGATGGCGGGCGCGGTCGGCGGCCGGGCGCGGCACCCGGCCGATCAGCATCAGCGCGGCGAGGGCGACCGCGAACAGCCCCGCGCTCGCGGCATAGGAGGCGGCCGGGATCCAGGCATAGAGATAGCCGCCTATCGCCGGACCGCCGATCATCCCCGCCTGCCAGGCGATCGAGGAAAGGGCGATGGCGTTGGGCAGGCTCTCGCGCGGGACGAGATTGGGGGCGAGCGCGGCGAGCGCCGGGCCGTTGAAGGCGCGCGCGATGCCGAGCAGGAAGGCGACGACGAACAGCGCCGCGAGCGTCATCCGCCCGTCCCAGGTGAGCCAGGCGAGAACGGCGGCGCACAGAATCTGCAGCGCGACCGTCGCGCGCGCGATCCAGCGCCGGTCGATCCGGTCCGCGGTCCAGCCGACGAGCGGCGTCAAGAGGAACAGCGGCACGAACTGGATCAGGCCGATGAAACCCAGCTGCGCCGCCGCGGCGGGCGCGCTCATGCCCCCGTCGCGGGCGATGTTGTAGACCTGCCAGCCGATGATCAGCAGCATCGAGGACTGGGCGAGCATGGCGCCGAGCCGCGCCAGCCAGTAGCAGCGATAGTCGGCGATGCGGAACGGGTGGAGGGCCACCTCGCCGGTCAGTCGACGAGCGCGAGGGCGAGCCCGTCCCAGCCCTTGACGCCGACGGTCTGGATCGCGGTCGCGGTCAGCCGCGCCTCGCCGGCAAGAAGATCGAACAGCGCGCGCGTGGCGGCGATGTCCGGATCGCCGCTATCGGCATCGAGCACCCGGCCTTCGCGCACGACATTGTCGATGATGATCAGCGAGCCGGGCCGGGCGAGCCTCAGCGCCCAGCGGACATAGTCGGGATTGCTCTTCTTGTCGGCGTCGATGAAGAAGAGGTCGAACGGACCCTCGCCGGCGGCGGCGATTTCGGGCAGCGTTTCGAGCGCGTCGCCGATACGGATCGAAACCTTTTCGGCGAGCCCGGCGCGCTCGAGATTGGCGCGCGCCACCGCCGCATATTCGGGATCCTTCTCAAGCGTCACGATCCGTCCGCCTTCCGGCAGCGCGCGGGCGAGGCAGATCGTCGAATAGCCGCCTAGAGTGCCTATCTCGAGCACATCGCGCGCGTCTGCCATGCGGGCGAGGATGGTGAGCAGCCGCCCTTGCGCCGGCGAGACGTCGATCGCCGGCAGATCGGCCGCCTCATTGGCGTCGAGCGCCGCGGCGAGCTCGGGATCGTCGCCGAGCAGGCGCGCGACGAGAAATTCGTCCACCCGCCGCCATTGCTCTTCGTCCATCCTCGTCCTCCCGGCTTCGCCGCCGTCGCTTAGCCCCGGCGCGGGCGGCCGGCAAGCAGGCCGTTTTGCCGGGAAAAGCCGGCGCCCGGCGGCGCAGGGGGACGCCGTCAGGCGCGCGGCTGGGCGCGGCCGGGCTCGTTCTCCCAGCCGTCGAGGAGCGCGACCGGCGTGCCGAGGCGCGCGGCGGCGAAGAGGAGCTCGGCGAATTCGAGCGGCACGCCGATGCAGCCATGGGTGGCGCTGCCATATTCGACGGTGCTGCCGTGGATCGCGACGCCGTCGTCGGTGAGGCGCATCATGTAGGGCATCGGCGCGTCGTAGAGATTGGAGACGTGATCGACCCGCTTCTGGGTGACGGTGAAGTCGCCATAGGGGGTCGGCTTGTCGTCGGCGCCGTAGAGGATGACGGCGCGGCCGATCTCGTAGCCGCCGCGATAGGCGTAGAGCATCTGGCCTTCGATATCGACGACGATCCAGACGGGGCCGGCGGGCACGCCCTTGTCGTTCCACACATAGTCGCCATGCTCCATCGGCCGGTCGATCGCGAGCGGATGGGTGACGCCGAGACGCGGCGCGGCGGCGAGGACCGCAGGCGCGGCGGCGGGCCCGGCGGGTGAGGCGAGGGCGGGCTCGGCGGCGGCCGAAGGT
>JBHJHL010000032.1:0-5821 GCA_050330935.1 Sphingomonadaceae bacterium
CCTGCTCGGCGGCGCCCGCGCTGCGCGCGCTTCCCGTGGGCGCCGGCAGTCTTTCGGGCGCCGTCGCGATCGGCGGCGGCTCGAGCTCGATCCTCGGCTCGGGCGCGACGATGGGCGCCGGCCGGGCCGTCTGGGAAGGCGGCGCGGCGGCGCCTTCCGCCGCGACGAGCGGCTCGGGGGGAGGAATGCTTTCCCGCGGCGGCGGCGGCGACGTTTCGCGCACGGAAAAAATCTTCAGCCCATCATCCGTGCGCGCGGCGATTTGGGGGGGGAGGGCGGTGAGTATAGCATAGCCCAACAGGGCGTGCAGCAGGGCGACCGCCGTCGCCGCGCGCAGCCTCTCTCCTGGCGAACGCGTTCCGATCGTGGCCGCGCGCAGCCGCTCTCCTGGCGAACGCGTTGCGATCATGGCCGCGCGTCTAGCCCGGGACGCCTTGCCGGCGGCTTAAGCGGCCGCCGCCCGGTCAATATCGCGCGACGTCGCTTTCCTCGATCGGCACGATGCGGATGTCGACGCGGCGGTTGGCGGCGCGGCCTTCGTCGGTGGCGTTGCTCGCGATCGGCTGCGTCTCGCCGAACCCCTGGGTCGCGATGCGCGCGCGCTGCACGCCCCGCATCGCGAGATAGTCGGCGACCGACTGCGCGCGCCTCTCCGAAAGCCCCTGATTATATTCGTCGCTGCCGGTGCTGTCGGTATGGCCGTAGACGTCGATATAGGTGCTCGGGAAGCGCTGCAGCGTGTCCGCCACCTCGTCGAGGGTCGAGCGGAACCGCGGCTGGATGTCGTAGCGGTCATAGGCGAAGGTGATGCCCGACGGCATGCGCAGCAAAAGCTCGTCCCCTTCGCGCTCGACGACGACGCCGGTGCCCTCGGTGGCTTCCTCCAGCTCGCGCTGCTGGCGGTCCATATAGACGCCGACCGCGCCGCCGGCGATGGCGCCGATGCCGGCGCTGATGATCTTCTCGGTGCGGTCGCGGCGGCCGCCGATGAGGTCGCCGAGCAGATAGCCGCCGATGGCGCCGACCCCGGCCCCGATCGCGCCCTTGGTCGAGATTTTGCGCTCGCCCGTCACGGGATCGGTGACGCAGGCGCCGGTGACGACGAGGGCGCCGGCAAGCGCGGCCCCGGTGAGATATCTGGATGCGGACATGGCAAAGGCCCCTTTGCTGCGGATGGAGTAAGATTCGCGCCGGCAAGACAACCGCGCGTGCCCGCCCTTGTTCCCTCGCGTTTGAACCGCCGCTGATGAAGCGGTTGTCGGAACGAAAGGAAGGGCGCTAGAACGGGCGGCCCCGAACGCCCATGCCGCCTCCACCCCCCCTCGATCCTTTTCCCTGGTTCGACGTCGCGATCATCTTCGTGCTCGTGCTGATGAACGGCGTCTTCGCGCTGTCCGAGCTCGCCATCGTCTCGGCCCGCAAGCCGCGGCTGAGGGCGATGGCCAAGCGCGGCGTGCCGGGCGCGCAGAGAGCGCTCGCCCTCGCCGCCGATCCGGGCCGCTTCCTTTCCACCGTCCAGATCGGCATCACCCTCATCGGCATCCTCGCCGGCGCCTATTCGGGCGCCAGCCTCGGCGAGCCCGTGTCGCAGCGTCTCGCGCTGCTCGGCATCGCGCCCGAATGGGCGTTCCGCATCGGCTTCGCGCTCGTCATCATCCTCACCACCTACGCCTCGCTGATCATCGGCGAGCTCGTCCCCAAGCAGATCGCGCTGCGGGCGCCGGCGCGCTTCGCCGCGCTCGTCGCGACGCCGATGCTGTGGCTGTCGCGGGCGACGGCGCCGCTCGTCTGGCTGCTCGAGCGGACGAGCGCGCTCCTGCTGCGCCTGCTCGGCATGCGCCGCGACCGGGGCGAAAAGGTCACCGCCGAGGATCTGCATCTCGTCGTCGCCGAGGCGCACAGCGCCGGCGTGCTCGAGGAAAGCGAGCGCGCGATCATCTCGGGCGTGGTGCGGCTCGCCGACCGGCCGACGCGCGAGGTGATGACGCCGCGCACCGAGGTCGACTGGATCGACGCCGAAGCCGACGAGGCGGCGATTCGCGCGCGCTTTGCCGCCAGCCCTCACAGCCGGCTGCCGGTCGCGCAGGGCTCGGTCGACGAGCTGATCGGCGTCGTCCAGCTGCGCGACGTCATGGAGGCCATGTTGGAGAGCAGGCCGCTCGCCCTGAAAAGCCTGGTCCGCGACGCGCCTGTCGTCCCCGACCAGATGGACGCGATGGACACGCTCGCCGTGCTGCGCGCGGCAGAGGTGCCGATGGCCTTCGTGCATGACGAATATGGCCATTTCGAAGGCATCGTCACTCCGGCCGACCTTCTCTCCGCGCTCGCCGGCGCCTTCGCTTCCGATCTCGATTATGACGACGAGCCGCCGCTGGTCGAGCGCCAGGACGGAAGCTGGTGGGTGTCGGGCTCGCTGTCGGCAGACGCGCTCGCCGAGCAGCTGGGGCTGCGCCTGCCCGAGGAGCGCGACTATTCGACCGCGGCGGGCTTCGCGCTGTCGGTGCTCAAGCATCTGCCCGAGGTGGGCGAGACCTTCGAGCAGGACGGCTGGAGGTTCGAGATCGTCGACCTCGACGGGCGCAAGATCGACAAGCTGCTGGCGAGCGAGAGGGTCGCCGAGGAAAAATAGGCCGCGCCGCGGCTCATCCTACCGCGCCCCGCCCAGCTTGCCGAACTCCGCCTCGAAGCCCTCATGGTCGCCGCGCGCGAGATAGGCGGCCTGCTCGCGCACCCGGTCGCGCGCGAGACGGCCCTTGAAATTGCCGAGCTTGGCATCGAGCGCCGCGAGCTGGCGGTCGTCGAGCGCCGCGAGCTGGTCGTAGCGGGTGACGCCCTGCTCGCCGAGCAGCGCGGCGAGCCTGGGGCCGACGCCTTTCAATCGCTCGAGATCGTCGGCCGGCCCGGCCGCGGGAGGGACCGCGGGCGCCGGCTCCTCCGGCGGCGCGGCCTCTTCGGGCGCCTCGACCGTCTCGGGCGGCCGCTCGCCGCCGCCCCGGGCCCGCGCCTCGCCCAAATGCCAGCCGCCCTCCCGGGGACCGCGCAAAAAGAGCCAGGCGATGATGAGCCCGATGAGAAGGACGATGATCAGCGGCACCAAGCCGAAGTCGATGAGATCCGTCATTTGGTCTTTCCTGCTGCTAGTCCAGAAAGCTTCGCCGCCGCCGGCGCCCGAAAAGCACGCCCCCGACGACGATGCCGATCATATAGGCGGCGCCCGCGAGCAACATCATCTCGGCGACGAGCGGCAGCGCGCGGGGGGCTGCCCCGTCGGTCCAGCGCACTCCGGCGACGCCCTCGATGCCGCCGACACGGTCGTTGAGGCCGGGGAGGCTGCCGAAGCCTTCGCGCGCGACATCGTCGGCCGGCCCGGAGAGAATCGCCACGCGCGAAAGCGGCGCCCGGGCGAATTCGACCTCGATCCCCGGCAGCCCGGTCGCAGCGACGACCGCCCGGGCCCGTTCCTCGAGCGCCGCGACATAGGCCGCGCCATGACCGAGCGGGCCGACATAGAGCCACATCAGCGCCAGCGAGGCGGCGAGGCCGATGAGCCATTTCAGCCAGTCGGACATTCTTCCTTCCTCGTTCCGCCCGCCCGTTCCTACCATGACTCCCGTGACCGGCCCATGGCGCTACCTCCGAGCCTTCAGCCCCTGCCGCCGCCGGCGCCGATGTCCTGGCGATGGAAGCCGCTCGGGAAATGGAGCTTGCCGACCGCGTTATAGGCCGCGCGGCGGGCGCCGACGAGGCTCTTGCCGCGCGCGGTGACGGCGAGCACGCGTCCGCCCGCGGCCTTGAGCTTGCCCTTTTCCTCGACCGTCGCGGCCTGAAAAACCTTCACCGACCTGGTCTCCGCCTCGGCGATATTCCCGACCAGCCCGCCGGTCCTGGCCTCGCCGGGATAGCCCTTGGCGGCCATCACCACGGCGAGCGCCGTCCGGTCCGAGAAGCGGGGACGCTGCACGCGGGCGAGAGCGCCCTGCGCGGTGGCGATCATCAGCTCCAGAAGATCGCTTTCGAGCCGCATCATCAGCACCTGGCATTCGGGATCGCCGAAGCGGACGTTGAACTCGACGAGCCTGGGCCCCCTGGCGGTGAGCATCAGCCCGGCATAGAGCACGCCGACATAGGGAGTTCCCGCCTTGCGCAGCGCGCCTATCGCCGGCCTCACGACCTCCTTCATCACCCGCTTTTCAATTCTGGGCGGCCACTTGGCGGCCGGGCTGTAGGCGCCCATGCCGCCGGTATTGGGGCCCTTGTCGCCGTCGAAGGCGCGCTTGTAATCCTGCGCCGAGCCGAAGGGGAGCACGGTCTTGCCGTCGCAGAGCGCGAAGAAGCTCGCCTCGACGCCTTCGAGATACTCCTCGATCACGACCGTCGAGCCGGCATCGCCGAAGCGGCCCGAGAACATGCCGGCGATCGCCTCGCGCGCCTCCTCCTCGCTGGTCGCGACGACCACCCCCTTGCCGGCGGCGAGCCCGTCCGCCTTGATCACCACCGGCAGGCCGAAATCGCCCAGCGCCGCCTCGGCGGCCAGCTGGTCGGAACAGGCGACATGGCGCGCGGTGGGGATGCCGTGGCGCCGGCACAGCTTCTTGGCGAAGCTCTTCGAGCCTTCGAGCCGGGCGGGCAGCCGGTCCGGCCCGAAGACCAGAAAGCCCATGGTGCGCGCATTGTCGGCGAGACCGTCGACGAGCGGCGCTTCGGGGCCGATGACGATGAGCTCGACCGAATTTTTGAGGCAAAAGTCGATCACGCCCTTATGATCGGCGGGGTTGAGCTGGGCGAGCTCGGCATGTTCGGCGATGCCGGGATTGCCGGGCGCGGCATAGAGGGTGCTCAGCAGGGGCGATTGCGCAAGCTTCCAGGCGAGCGCATGTTCGCGCCCGCCCGAGCCGATGAGAAGGACGTTCATGCCGACCCCTGTTTCCGACGATTCGCCGCTGTTAGCAACCGCTTCGCCGGGCGACAATGCGCCGGCGATTTCGGTCTCCGAACTCTCGGCCTCGCTCAAGCGCTCGATCGAGGACGGCTTCGGCCATATCCGGGTGCGCGGCGAGATTTCGGGCTTCAAGCGCCATTCCTCGGGCCACCGCTATCTGACGCTCAAGGACGACAAGGCGTGCCTCGACGGCGTGATCTGGCGCGGCACCGAAGGGGCGCTCGCCTTCGCGCCCGAGGACGGCGCCGAAGTGATCGCCTCGGGCAGGCTCACCACCTATCAGGCGCGCTCCAAATATCAGATCGTCATCGAACGGCTCGAGCTCGCCGGGCGCGGCGCGCTGATGGCGCTGCTCGAAAAACGGCGCGAGAAGCTCGCCGCCGAAGGCCTGTTCGACGAGGCGAGGAAGAAGCCGCTGCCCTTCCTGCCGCGCGTCATCGGCATCGTCACCTCGCCGAGCGGCGCCGCGATCCGCGACATTCTCCACCGGATCGAGGATCGCTGCCCCGCCCATGTCCTCGTCTGGCCGGTGGCGGTGCAGGGCGAAAGCGCGGCCGCCCAGATCGCCGCCGCGCTCCGCGGCTTCGGGGAGATCGGCGCCGAAGGGCCCGCGCCGCGCCCCGATCTCGTCATCGTCGCGCGCGGCGGCGGCTCGATCGAGGATCTGTGGTCGTTCAACGAGGAGGAGGTGGTGCGCGCGATGGCGGCGCTCGCCATCCCCGTGATCTCGGCGGTCGGCCACGAGACCGATTTCACCCTCGCCGATTTCGCCGCCGACATGCGCGCGCCGACGCCGACCGCCGCGGCCGAAATGGCGGTGCCGGTGCGCGCCGAGCTCGTCGACCGGGTGGCGACGCTCGCCGCCCGCGCCCGGCGTTGCGC
>JBHJHL010000033.1:0-14240 GCA_050330935.1 Sphingomonadaceae bacterium
GGACGGGTTGGGGGCGGGGTTAGCGGCGGCCGTGGCAATCCCCCCGCGCTTCTGGGTAGGGGTGGGGGGGGGGCCTGTCACCTTCCGCCGCCAAAGACGACATTCCCCACCCCTCCGCCGCTTCGCGGCTCCTCCCCTCCCCTGAAGGGGAGGGGCTTGCACCCCTCGTCCGCGTCGACGACGGCGTCGAGGAGGGTTCCGAAATCTCGATGTTCTACGATCCGATGATCGCCAAGCTCGTCACCTGGGCGCCGACGAGGCTCGGCGCGATCGACGCGCAGATCGAAGCGCTGGACAGTTTCGTCATCGCCGGCATCGGCCATAATGTCGATTTCCTCTCCGCGCTGATGCAGCATCCCCGTTTCCGCGACGGCGCGCTCACCACCGGCTTCATCGCCGAGGAATATCCCGAGGGCTTTGAAGGCGCGCCGGCGAGCGACGAACTGAAGCGCAAGATCGCCGCCGTCGCGGCGATGCTTTCGACCGCCGAGGCGGGCCGCGCGCGCCGCATCGACGGCCAGCTCGGCGCGCCGCCCCCGGTGCCCTCGAAATGGCTCGCGCGCATCGGCAAGGAGGATTTCCCGGTCGAGATCGACGGCGAGAGCGTCTCGGTGTCGGGCCACGATCTCGCTGTCGATATCGGCTATGCCCCTGGGCGGCGCCTGGTCGATGCCGAGATCGACGGCGAGACGCACATGATGCAGGTCGAGCCGCGGATCTCCGGCTGGCGCGTCACGACGCGCGGCGCCAGCCACGAGGTGCGCCTGCTCGCCCCGCGCACCGCCGAGCTCGCGCGCCACATGATCGAGAAGGAGCCGCCCGATCTTTCCAGATATCTGCTCTGCCCGATGCCGGGCCTGCTGACCGCGCTCCATGTGAAGGAAGGCGAGGAGGTCGAGGCCGGCCAGCCGCTCGCGGTGGTCGAGGCGATGAAGATGGAGAACATCCTGCGCGCCGAGCGGGCGGGGAAGGTGAAATCGGTCGAGGCCGAACCCGGCGACAGCCTCGCCGTCGATGCGGTGATATTGGAATTCGACTGATTTGCGAGTAGCTTGAGCCGCCACGATCAAGGGGGGATTTTGCCACGGATGTTCGGCGCCGCGCGTCTCCTGCCTTTTTTCGCCCTCCTTGCCTTCTTCCTCCCCGCTCCGGCGGCGGCGCAGGAGGAGAAGGGCTGGATTCTCACGCTCGGCGGCGGCGTCCAGACCGAAGCCGATTTCCCCGGCGCCGACCGCCAGGATTATTATCCCTGGCCACTCGTCGGCCTGCGCCGGGCCGGCGCCCCCGAACAGTTCGAAGCCGCCGACGACGCCATCGGCATCGCCCTTGTCGGCGGCAATCAAGGCCTTCGCGCCGGGCCGTTGCTGCAATTTCACGGCGGCCGCGGCGAAGACGACATCCCGGGCCTGCCGCAGGTCGACTTCACCGTCGAGCTCGGCGCCTTCGGCGAATATCTCGCCGGCGACGATTTGCGCCTGCGCGCCGAGCTGCGCCACGGGGTGAACGGCCATGAAGGGCTGGTCGCGGACCTGACGGCGGACGCGATCTTCGGCTTCGAAACGCCGCTGATGCTCGCCCTCGGCCCCCGGCTGCGGCTCGCCGGAGCGAGCTATAATTCGGCCTTTTTCGATGTCGGCCCGGCCGCAGCGCTGGCCAGCGGCCTTGCACCTTATGATGCCGGCGGCGGCCTGCATTCGGCCGGGGGCGCCGCCAATCTGCGCTACCGCCTGGGCGGCGGCTGGGCGCTCCACGCCTTCGCCAAATATGATCGGCTGCTGGGCGATGCGGGCGATTCGCCGATCGCGCGCCAGGCGGGTTCGCGCGACCAATATGCCGGGGGCGTGGGCCTCGCCTACAGCTTTCGCATCGACTGAAAGGGCCTAGCGCACCGCCTCGCTCTCGGCCTCGCCGAGCTGGCGGCCGACCCGCGCGAGGCAGCGCCTGGCCTCGCCCAGGGGCGTGGGAACGATGAGATCGACCATGTCGCCGCTGCATAGCGCGCCGAAGCCGCGCGGCTCGAGGCCCACTTCGAAACTGTGGTCGATGTCCGGACAGGGGGCGACGGCCTCGAGCACGAAGGCGTCGCGCGCGCCGACATGGACGAGGATGCTCTCGCCCGGGCCTTCGGTGAAGCGCGACACCGCGGTCGGGAAGAAGCATTGCCGGCCCGCCTGGGTGAAGGCGCGATCTTCCTTGTCGACGGTCGTCTCGCAGCCGGCGAGCAGGAGCATGAGGGAAAGCGCGCGAAGGGGCCTTTTCATCCCGGCTCATTTGAGCCAGCGGCGCCGCATTTGCAAGCGCTCCGCCCCGATTCAGGGGGCTCAGAAGATGAAATCGAGCACTCCGAAGATGATGAGCAGGCCGATGACGATGACGAGAAGGACGATGCATCCGAGCGCGCGCAGCATGAAAGGCTCCTTTCGGGATTGGTCCTTCGCCCCCTAGCATGTCCTGCCGGGGACAAAAGCCAATCTTTTCCTGCCGCTGCGATTGGATTATGTCGGCGGCCGACAATCGGAGACCGTCCTCATGCGCTATTTCCTCTCCTTCCTGCTGCTCCTGGCCGCCGCGCCCGCCGCCGCCGGCGAGGTGCGCAGCCTCGCCGCGGGCGAGGTCTCGCCGCCGGCGACGATCGAGGACATCGCCTGGCTCGCCGGCCACTGGGCGGGCGAAGGCCTCGGCGGCATAAGCTACGAGACCTTCTCGCCGCCGATCGCCGGCCAGATGACGGGCCATTTCCAGATGGTGCGCGACGACAGGATCGCCTTCTACGAGATCATCCAGATCGTGCCGCACCAGGGCTCGTTGATGTTGCGGCTCAAGCATTTCAACGCCGATCTCACCGGCTGGGAGGAGAGGGACGAGCGCGAGGAGTTCCCGCTGGTCGCCGTCGAGGAGGGCGCCGCCTATTTCGACGGCCTCACCTTCAGGCGAGTGGGCGAGGACGGGCTCGAGGCGCGGGTGCTGATCGGCCAGCAGGACGGCAGCGTGAAGGAAGGCGTGTTCACCTTCCGGCGGGCAGGTTTCTAGGCCCCCGCGCGCCTTTCGCTCCCGACCGACCGAGACCGGGCCCCATGCGCGAATTCTCCAAGCTGCTCGACGGCCTCGTCTACACCCGCTCGCGCAACGCCAAATTGAAGCTCATCGGCGACTATCTCGAAGCCACCCCCGATCCCGACCGCGGCTGGGCGCTCGCCGCCTTGACCGGCGAGGTCGACATTCCGGGCGTCAAGCGCGCCGCGATCCGTGGCCTTGCAGAGGAGCGGGTCGATCCGGTGCTGCTCGCGCTCAGCCGCGACTATGTCGGCGACATGGCCGAGACGGTGGCGCTGCTCTGGCCCAAGCGCATCGACCAGCCCGCCGATATCGACGACGGCACGCTCGCTGTGGGGGCTGTGGTCGAGCGCTTGAAATCGCTGGGCCGGGTCGCCGCGCCGGCGGCGCTCGCCGAGATGCTCGACCATCTTGACGCCAGCGGCCGCTACGCGCTGTTGAAGCTCGCCACCGGCGAGCTGCGCGTCGGCGTCTCGGCGCGGCTCGCCAAGACCGCATTCGCGCGGGCCTTCGGGCTCGATGTCGACGCGGTCGAGGAGGTCTGGCATGCGCTCGGGCCTCCCTATCTGCCGCTTTTCGCCTGGGCCGAAGGCAGGGGCGAGCGGCCCTCGGCCGAGAATCTCCCCGTCTTCCGCCCGTTCATGCTCGCCCATCCACTCGAGGACAGGAAGCTCTCGCTCGACGAGTTCGCCGCCGAATGGAAATGGGACGGCATCCGCGTCCAGCTCGTCCGCGCCGGCGGCGAGACGCGCGCCTACAGCCGCGCCGGCGACGACATCACCCGCAGCTTCCCCGAGGTCGCTGAGGCCTTCACGCGCGACGGCGCGATCGATGGCGAGCTGCTCGTCCGCGGCGAGGCGCAGGGCGGCGCGGCGGCGAGCTTCAACGCGCTCCAGCAGCGCCTCGGGCGCAAGACGGTCCCGGCCAGGCTCCGGGCCGACTATCCCGCCTTCGTGCGCGCCTATGACCTGCTGTTCGAAGGCAAGCGGGATATCCGCCCCCTTCCCTGGGAAAAGCGCCGCGCCCGGCTGGAGCGCTTCCTCGCCCGGCTCGATCCGGGGCGCTTCGACCTCTCGCCGCTCGTCGAGGCCGAGGATTTCGCGGCCCTCGAGCGGCTGCGCGAAGGCGCGCGCGACGCGGCGATCGAGGGAGTGATGCTCAAGCGCCGCGACAGCCCCTATGTGCCGGGGCGCAAGGTGGGGCTGTGGTACAAGTGGAAGCGCGATCCGCTCATCGCCGATTGCGTGCTCATGTACGCCGCGCGCGGCTCGGGCAAGCGCTCTTCCTATTATTCGGACTACACTTTCGGCTGCTGGGACTCCGATGGCGCGCTGCTCCCGGTCGGCAAGGCCTATTTCGGCTTCACCGACGAGGAGCTCAAATGGCTCGACCGTTTCGTGCGCCGCAACACCGTCGCCCGCTTCGGCCCGGTGCGCGAGGTCGAAAAGACGCTGGTGCTCGAGGTCGCCTTCGATTCGATCCACGAGAGCAGGCGCCACAAATCGGGCCTCGCGATGCGCTTTCCCAGGATCAGCCGCATCAGGAAGGACAAGCCCGCCGCCGAGGCGGACCGCATCGGGACGCTGCGGGCGATGGCGAGCTAGGAGGCGTTCAGTCGATCGGCTGGAGGTTGACCGCGGCGGTCTTGCCGCGCCTGTCCACCTCGAGCTCGAAGGAGAGCCGGTCGCCCTCGTTGAGCGCCGGCAGCCCGGCGCGCTCGACCGCCGAGATGTGGACGAAGGCGTCGGGCTGGCCGTCGTCGCGCTGGATAAAGCCGAAGCCCTTCATGGGGTTGAAGAATTTCACCGTCCCTTGCGCCTTTTCGCCGGTCAGCTGGCGTTGATGGCCGCCCTCGCGCTGCGGACGCTCGGGGATCGGCAGCGGCTCGCCCTCGATCTTGAGGTCGCTGGCCGAGATGCGGCCGTTGCGCTCGACGAGCGTGAATTCGAGCGGCTGGCCCTCGGCGAGGCCGGAAAGCCCGGCGCGCTCGACCGCGGAGATATGGACGAACACGTCGTCGCCGCCGTCGTCGCGGGTGATGAAGCCGAAGCCCTTTTGCGGGTTGAAGAATTTGACCACGCCCTTGCCTTCGCCGACGACCTGCGGCGGCATGCGCCCGCCGCGAAAGCCGCCGCCGCCGCCGCCGTAGTCGCCGCCGCGGTCCTGATAGCCGCCGCCTTCATATCCCCCGCCCTGCGGGCCGGCCATATATTCGAATTGTTCGTCGCCGAAACTGTCGCGCTTGTCTCTGCCGCGCCCGCCGCGCTCGCCGCGGCGTCCTTTATCGAAAGTCATGAGCTAAACCAGCTTCCCCCGTGCCCTTTGTCCTTCAACCCCTGCGCTGGGCTTTCCACGCAAACGGCCTTCGCGCCAGAATCGAGACGCAGCGACCTTCCTATAAAGCAAAAGTTACAGAACGGCGAGCGGATTATTCGCATCCTTCATACGAGCCAGGACCGGGGCTCCGGAATCGGCCGATGCTCGCTCGCCTTGAGCAGCGAAT
The DNA here is from genome assembly GCA_050330935.1 of Sphingomonadaceae bacterium. Lineage (GTDB taxonomy): Bacteria > Pseudomonadota > Alphaproteobacteria > Sphingomonadales > Sphingomonadaceae > Allosphingosinicella. The sequence goes on from JBHJHL010000033.1 coordinate 5,558, forward strand.
TGAGGCTGCGCACGATGATCCACAAGGCGAGCGCGAAGAGGACCACGAAGCCGACGAGGATGAAGGTGAGCAGCGTGCCCGCGATCGCCCAGGCGAGGCCGATCCAGAAGGTGCGGATCTGGTAGCTGAAATGGCTGCGCTCCCAGGGCTCGCCCGCTTCGGCCTTCCACAGATAGGCGAGCACGAGGCCGACCGGGACGGTGATGCCGACGATGAAGCCCGCGAGATAGAGGCCGGCGACGATCGCGGGGCGGTTGGTGCCGGAAGTGACGGGCGGGCGGTCTGCGATCGGGTCCGAAGGCTCCATCGGCGGGCTTTTCTCCTCGCGAAAACTGGGGCACTAACGCAACGCAGATAACGCACGACGAGGCCAGGGGGCACATTTGGACGCCATTTTAGCGCTTTTCGCCGATCCCGCCGCCTGGGCGGCGCTCGCGACGCTCATCGTGCTCGAGGTCGTGCTCGGCATCGACAATCTCATCTTCATCTCGATCTTGTCAAACAAGCTGCCCGAGCATCAGCGGGAGAAGGCGCGCCGCATAGGCATCGCTCTGGCGCTGATCTTGAGGCTGTTGCTGCTCACCACCATCGCCTGGATCGTCGGCCTGACCCAGCCGGTATTCGATCTCGGAATCGCCGGCGCGCCGGGCGAGCATGGCGAGCCGACCTTCGAGACCGAATTTTCCTGGCGCGACCTCATCCTCATCGCCGGCGGCCTCTTCCTGCTCTGGAAGGCGACCAAGGAAATCCATCACAATGTCGATCCAAACCCCAATCCCGACATGTTCGACACCGCCCGGGCGACGGTCGGCTTCGGCTCGGTGATCGCGCAGATCCTCCTCCTCGACCTCGTCTTCTCGATCGATTCGATCCTCACTGCGGTGGGCATGACCGAGCATCTGCCGATCATGGTGGTGGCGGTGGTCGTCGCGGTGACGGTGATGCTGCTCGCCGCCGATCCGCTCGCCAATTTCATCAACCGCAACCCCACCGTGGTGATGCTCGCGCTTGGCTTCCTGCTGATGATCGGGGTGGTGCTGATCGCCGACGGCTTCGGCGTCCATGTCCCCAAGGGCTATATCTATGTCGCGATGGCGTTCGCGGCGATGGTCGAGGGGCTCAACATCGCCGCCCGCAAGCGGCGCGAGAAGAATTCCGCGGCGGAGAGCCCCGCCGGCCACTGAGCCCTCCCCATTGAGCCCGCCGCGCGCCTGCCCTATGCGGGCGCGATGGGCGTTTATCTCCATGAAGAGGATCTTCCCGCCGGCCTTCTCGCCCGGGAGGGGCCGCTCGCGGTCGACACCGAGACGATGGGCCTGGCGCTCGGCCGCGACCGTCTTTGCGTGGTCCAGATCTCGGACGGCCGCGGCGACGAGCATCTCGTCCGCTTCGCGCCGGGGAGCAGCTACGACGCGCCCAATCTCAAGGCCGCCCTCGGCGATCCCGAGCGGCTCAAAATCTTCCATTTCGCGCGCTTCGACCTCGCCTCGATCATGGCCTATCTCGGCGTCATGGCGGCGCCCGCCTATTGCACCAAGACCGCCTCGCGCCTGATCCGCACCTATACCGACCGCCACGGCCTCAAGGAGCTCGTGCGCGAGCTGCTCGGCGAGGAGATTTCCAAGCAGCAGCAATGTTCCGACTGGGGGGCCGAGCATCTTTCCGACGCGCAGAAGGAATATGCAGCCTCCGACGTGCGTTATCTCCATGAGCTGCGCGAGGCGCTCGACGAGCGGCTGCTGCGCGAAGGACGGATAGAGCTTGCCGATGCCTGTTTCGAATTCCTGCCGCACCGGGCGCTGCTCGATCTCGCCGGCTGGGCCGAGATCGACATTTTCGCCCATGTCTGATCGGCGCCGGCCCCGCAATGTCTGATCTCGCCGACCTCGAGCGCCGCCGCCAGCGGCGCGTGGCCGCGCCGGGGGGCGTGCGCGACCGCGTCGTGCGCTTCCTCAAGTTCGCATTGCCGAGCGCGATCGGCATCCTCGTCGCCTATCTCGCGCTCGCGCCGCTCGGCGACCGGCGCGAGATCAGCTTCATCCTCGACAAGGACAAGGTCGACGTCGCCGAGGAGCGGATGCGCGTCGAAGCGGCGGCCTATCGCGGCCGCGACGAGAAGGGACGGCCCTTCGTGGTGGCGGCGAAGGGCGCGGTGCAGGACAGCTCGCGCGAGCCGATCGTCGAGATCGTCGGCATGTCGGCGCGGATGATGTTCGACGAGGGGCCGGCCAATCTCAGCGCCAGGCGCGCGCGCTACGATCTCGAGGCCGAGACCCTGAGTGTCCTCGGCCCGATCGTCTTCGAGCGCGCCGACGGCTATCGCCTCGTCACCCGCGACGTTCGGGTCGATCTCGGCGCGCAGCGGATGGAGAGCGAGGGCCGCGTCGCCGGGCGGCTGCCGCTCGGGCGCTTCTCGGCCGACACGCTCGCCGTCGATCTCGACGACAAGCGCGCGGTGCTCGCCGGCAATGCGCGCCTGCGTGTCGATCAGGGCGCGCTCAGATGACGGCGGCGGGCAGCGCCTTCGCGCGGGCGGCGGCGGCCGCGCTTCTCGCCCTGATCATGGTCCCGGGGCCGGCCGCCGGGCAGCTGTCGTCGCTGCGCGGGCACGACACCAATGCGCCGGTCGATTTCGCCGCCGACCGCATCGAGGTCCAGGATCGCGCCGACCGGGCGGTGCTGAGCGGCGATGTCGTCGTCAGGCAGGCGGGGCTCACGGTGCGCGCCGGGCGGCTGACGCTCGCTTATTCCGATGTCGGCGGGATCGACGTCGACCGGCTCGACGCCAGCGGCGGCGTCACCGTCTCGAGCGGCGGCGAATCCGCCCGCGCGAACATGGCGATCTACGATTTGAACCGCAAGATCATCACCATGGTCGGCGACGTCGCCCTCGATGCCGGGGGCGGCGAGGTGCGCGGGGGCAGGCTGGTGATCGATCTGACGAGCGGCCGGGCGGTGATGGAGGGCGGCCCTTCGCGCGCGGGCGGGCGCGTCACCGGCACCTTCACGGTTCCGCAGACCGCCGGCCGGTAAAGCGTCCCCCATGACCCGCCATCGGTTGAGCGCGGGCCCGCCATATCCTATTTCGGCACCGTCAGGAGAGCGTCCGCCAGCATGAACGATGCCGCCGCCATTCAGCAACCGGTCTCGCCGGACGAGGCGGTGGGCCATCTGACGCGCGGCCTGTCGGTGGTCTCGATCGCCAAGAGCTACGACAAGAAGCAGGTGCTCGCGGACGTCTCGCTCGGCGTCGAGCGCGGCGAGGTGGTGGGGCTGCTCGGCCCCAACGGCGCCGGCAAGACGACCTGCTTCTATTCGGTGATGGGGCTCGTCAGGCCCGACAGGGGCCGCATCCTGCTCGACGGCGAGGATATCACGCCGCTTCCCATGTACCGCCGCGCGATGCTCGGGCTCGGCTATCTGCCGCAGGAAAGCTCGATCTTCCGCGGCCTCACCGTGGCCCAGAACATCATGGCGGTGATCGAGGTCGGCGAGCCGGACCGCGACGCGCGCGAGGCGCGGCTCGACCGGCTGCTCTCCGAATTCCATATCGGCGATCTGCGCGACGCGCCGGCGATGGCGCTGTCGGGAGGCGAGAGGCGGCGCTGCGAGATCGCCCGCGCGCTCGCCGCCGATCCCTCGATCATGCTCCTCGACGAGCCGTTCGCGGGCATCGATCCGCTGTCGATCTCCGACATCCGCGATCTCATCTGCGACCTGAAGAACCGGGGCATCGGCGTCCTCATAACCGATCATAATGTGCGCGAGACGCTCGACATCGTCGACCGCGCCTGCATCATCTACGACGGCCAGGTGCTGTTCGCCGGCTCCCCGCGCGAGCTCGTCGCCGATGCCAATGTCCGCCGTCTCTATCTCGGCGAGCGGTTCGAGCTCTAGCGGCGGGGACGTATATGGCACTCGCACCCCGTCTCGATCTCAGGCAGACGCAGACGCTGGTGATGACGCCGCAGCTGCAGCAGGCGATCCGTCTGCTCGCGCTGTCCAATCTCGAGCTCGAGGGCTTCATCGCCGGGGAGATCGAGAAGAATCCGCTGCTCGCCACCGAGGGCGAGGGCGAGACGGCGATCGACGGCGCCGAAGAGAGCGCCGGCGAGGCCGGCGAGGAGCATGACGCGGCCGAGCATATGGCCGACGGCGACGGCGGCGAGGCGCTCGACCTCGATCCGGACGGCGATTTCCAGGACGGGGCCGCCGATCTGCTGGGCGTCGGCGAGGCGCCGGTGCGCGCCGCCCCCGGCGAAGCGCCCGATATCGGCGGCATCGCGCTGCCGGGAGTGACGCTGCACGAGCATCTTCTCGCCCAGGCCGGCGAGGCGCTGTCGGGCCCCGAGCTCGTCATCGCCGCGCAGCTCATCGAGCGCGTCGAGGAAACCGGCTATCTCGCCGCCGGAACCGGGGAAATCGCCCGCCGCCTCAACGTCCCGCCCGCCAGGGTCGAGCGCGTGCTCGGCGTCGTCCAGAGCTTCGATCCGACCGGGGTCGGCGCCCGCTCGCTCGCCGAATGCCTCGCCCTCCAGGCGCGCGAGGCCGACCGCTACGACCCGGCGATGGCGCGGCTCATCGACAATCTCGGTCTGCTCGCGGCCGGCGATTTCAGGGCGCTGAAACGCATCTGCGGAGTCGACGAGGAGGATCTCGCCGACATGATCCGCGAGCTTCGCGCCTACGATCCCAAGCCCGGCTGCCGCTTCGAGAGCGCCGGCCCGGCCGCCGCGATCGTCCCGGACGTCTTCGTCGCCGCCAGGGGCGGGGGCTGGGCGGTGGAGCTGAACGCCGCGACGCTGCCGCGCCTCATCGTCGACCGCGCCTATCATGCCGAGCTGGGCGGCGCCGGCGACGATGAATCCAGGGCCTGGCTCGACGACTGCCTGACCAGCGCCAACTGGCTCGTGCGCGCGCTCGACCAGCGGGCGAAGACGATCTTGAAGGTGGCGCGGCAGATCGTGCGGGCCCAGGAAGGCTTTTTCCGCGAGGGGGTCGCGCGGCTGAAGCCGCTCACCCTGCGCGAGATCGCCGCCGAGATCGAGATGCACGAATCGACGGTGAGCCGCGTCACCTCGAACAAATATCTTCACTGCGCGCGCGGCCTGTTCGAGCTCAAATATTTCTTCTCGAGCGGGGTCGCCGCGGGCGATGGCGAGGCCGCCTCGGCGCGGGCGGTCAAGGCCGAGATCAAGGCGCTGATCGAGGCGGAGGATGCCGGGGCGATCCTCTCCGACGAAGCGCTCGCGAGCAGGCTCAAGGCGAAGGGCTACGACATCGCCCGGCGCACGGTGGCCAAATATCGCGAGGCGATGGGCATCGGCTCCTCGGCCGCGCGCCGGCGGCGCAAGAAGATCGACGCGAAGGCGGGCTAGCTTCGGGCTCCCCTGCCATCGCCCGGCAGCGATCCGGGGCCGGAAACAAGGCCCGCCACGATGCCGCCGATCCCGTTCATATTGACGGCAGCAAGGGTGCGGCATCATGCCTGCCCGCACTTCGGGGGAGATTCATATGCCTGGGCTCAAAGCAATCGTTGCCGCCGCCATGATCCTCGCCGGCATCACGCCGGCGCCGCTCGCCGCCCATCCGCATCCGGCCCCGCCCGGCGGCAGCGATGCAGAAAGCATCTGCCGCCCCTTTCTCGAAGCCGATCCGCGCGCCGAGGACGTGATTTTCTCGGGCACGGCGGTCCGCAGCCCGCCGCCTGGCGCGCCGCCTCCTCCGCCACCGCCTCCTCCGCCACCGCCTCCTCCGCCACCGCCTCCTCCCCCGCCGCCGACCCCCAGCGTCAGCGCCGCGCCGCCGCAGAATGTGGTCGTGAGCGGCAGCCGGGTGACGAGGCCCCCGACCGGCTTTCCCCAGGATCGCGAGCGCTATGCCGGCGAGGAGGTCGCGGAGATCCGGGCGGTGGCCGACGATCCGGTCTCGACCTTCGCCATCGACGTCGACACCGGCAGCTACGCCAATGTCCGGCGGATGCTGAACGAGGGGCGGCTGCCGCCGCAGGCGGCGGTGCGCACCGAGGAGATGCTCAACTATTTCCGCTACGATTATCCCGCGCCGCCCGACCGCGCCCGCCCCTTCACGGTCAGCACCGACATGACGATGACGCCGTGGAACGATCAGACGCGCCTGCTGCGCATCGGCCTGCGCGGCTATGATATCGAGCGCGCCGAACGGCCGCCCGCCAATCTCGTCTTCCTCGTCGACGTCTCGGGCTCGATGACGAGCAGGGACAAGCTGCCGCTCGTCAAATGCGCGCTCGCCCTCACCGCCGAGCGCCTCTCGCCGCGCGACAGGGTGGGAATCGTCGTCTATGCGGGCGCTGCCGGCATCGTCCTCGAGCCCACCTCGGACAAGCAGGCGGTGATCGCCGCCCTGTCGCGCCTTCAGGCGGGCGGATCGACGGCGGGGGCGGCGGGCATCCGTCTGGCCTACGACGCCGCGCGCGCCAACATGATCGAAGGCGGCATCAACCGGGTGCTGCTCGCCACCGACGGCGATTTCAACGTCGGCGTCACCGACAGGGAGGCGCTCATCGACATGGTCGAGCGCGAGCGCGAGGCCGGGGTGACGCTGACCACGCTCGGCTTCGGCACCGGCAATTATAACGAGGCGATGATGGAGCAGATCGCCGATCACGGCAACGGCAACTACGCCTATGTCGACGGCCCCCGCGAGGCGGACAAGGTGCTGGGGCAAGAGCTTTCCTCGACGCTCTTCACCATCGCCGGCGACGTCAAGATCCAGATCGAGTTCAACCCCGCCCATGTCAGCGAATATCGGCTGATCGGCTATGAGAACCGGCTGCTCGCCGAAGCCGATTTCGACAATGACGCGGTCGATGCCGGCGAGATCGGCGCCGGCCATCAGGTAACCGCGCTCTACGAGATCGTGCCCGCGGGCGCCAGGGGCTGGCTCCCCGAGCGGCGCTACGAGGCGAATCGCCGCGATGCTGGCGGCAGCGCCGGCGACGAGCTCGCCTGGCTCAAGCTGCGCTACAAGCTGCCCGGCGAGGAGCGCTCGCGGCTCATCGAGCGGCCCGTCCCCGCCGGACTGATCCGGACCGCCCGCCGCCCGAGCGGCGACAGCGCCTTCGCCGCCGCCGTCGCGGCCTATGGCCAGCTGCTGCGCGGCGACGCGTATCTCGGCGATTTCGATTTCGGCGACGCGCGAGCCCTCGCCCGGTCGGCGGCGGGGGAGGATTATTGGCGGCACGAATTTCTCGCGCTCGCTGCCAAGGCCCAGGAGCTGATGCCCGCGGAGCGGCAGGAGGACTGAAGCGGCGGTTGCGCGCCGGGCGGGGGCTACTCCTCTCCGCCGCCTTCCCCGGCTTCGGTTTCGGGCCTCAGCACCGTATCGATGACGTGGACGACGCCGTTGGCGCCCCGGCGGTCGGCGGCGACGACCCGCGCCTCGTTGCCGGCGATGTCGGTGAGCACGAGCCGCTTGCCGTCCTTCGAGACGGTGACCGGGAGGCCGCCGAGCGTCGCCTGCTCCACCTCCTCGCCCTCGCCGCGCTCGAGCGCCGCCGCGAGATCCTTCGAGAGGATCACCCCGGGGACGATATGATAGGTGACGAGGCCGGTGAGCGCGGCGCGCTGCTCCTCGCCCATCAGCCGCTCGAGCTCGCCTTCGGGCAGCGCCGCGAAGGCTTCGTCGCTGGGCGCGAAGACGGTGTAGGGCGCCGGGCCGTCGAAGCTTTCGGCAAGGCCCGCCGTCTCGGCGGCGCGGGCGAAGGTCGACAGATTTTCCTCCTCCTCGATCAGCGCGCCGACGCGCTCGCCGGGAAGCTCTTGCGAGGCCTCCGCGGCTTCGGCCTCGTCGGCCTCCTCGCCCGCCTCGCAGGCGAACAGGGCCAGCGCCGCCAGCGGCATCACGGCATCGCGCAGGCGCATCCTCATATCCCTTCCAGGCCTCAGACCAAAAGATCGATCACGCCCATGACGATCATCGTCTCGGGATCGACCTTGTAGATGCGGTTGTCGTTGTAGCGGTAGAGCGTGTCGGGGGTGTCGTAATAGCGGTCCCGATAGCCGTAGGGCACGTTATAGGCGGCGTAGCCCGCCGGCATCGGCTCGCCGACGATGAACTCGTCGCCGGTCAGCAGCGCCGCCACGCCGAGGATGATGTTGTCCTTGGGGTCGACGCGGTAGATCGCCCCGTCGCCGTAGCGATAGCTGTAGTCGCCGCCGTCGGCGTAATAGGGCCGATAGGCGTAGGGGACGTTGTAGGCCGAATAGCCCGAGGGCAGCGGCTGGCCGACCGAAAAGCCGCCGCCGAGCAGCGGGATCGCCGCCTGGACGATCGCGGTCACCGGATCGATGCGATAGATGTAGCCGCCGCTGTAGCGATAGTTCGCCTCGTCCCAGTCGCGATAATAGTCGCGATAGCGATAGGGGATGTTGTAATCGGGCGCGTGGCTCAGCCGGTAGCGGTCGCCGCGCTCGTAGCGCAGCTCCGCCGGCCGCACGCACAGCGAGCCGACCGGAGCGAGCCAGCGCGGGCAGTCATGATAGCCATAGGCCGGAAAGCGGCTCGTATAGACGCGGCCCTGCCGTTCGAGGCGCAGGAAGTCGCGCTCGCGGGCGCGCTCGCGGGCGCGCTCGACCGCGGCCATGCGCCTGGCGAAGCGCCGGTCCTCGCGCAACTCGCGGCGATGCTCGCGCAGCGCCTCGCG
>JBHJHL010000034.1:0-23118 GCA_050330935.1 Sphingomonadaceae bacterium
GCGGGCGGCGGCGGCGCGGGCCCGGCGCCGTCTTCGGAAGGCATCGGCACCCCCGCCTCGTCGATATGAGCGAGATAGGCCATCATCCGCTCGCGCTCGCCCGGCGCGCTGCCGGCCGGCCAGCGGCGCTGGAGCACGGCGAGATCGACCGGGGCCACGCCTTCGACCTCATAGCCGCGCTCGCGGGGGTGGCCGGGCGACATGGCGAGCCCCGCCATCCAGGCGGAAAAGACGAGGACGAGGGCCGCGGCGGCAAAACCGCCGATCACCTTGGTCCATTCCCACCAGTCCATCAGCCGATCCCGCCGAAGAAGAGGATGCGCGTCCAGAACGTATAGTCGGATTCGATCCACATGATGAGCAGCAGCGTGCCGAGCGCGAGCGGCGGCACGAGCACGGCGTAGACCAGCGCCATCCGCTCCCAGGCCATGTGCATGAAGATGGCGAGGATGAGCCCCGCCTTCAGGAACATGAAGGTGATGATGAGGATCCAGCGGATGAGACCCTGGACCTGGAAATAGTCGACCATGTAGGACAGCGCGCTCAGCACGAAGAGATAGCCCCAGACCTTGAGATAGACGCCGATCGGGTGCGTCTGGCCGTGATCGGCGGCGGGCGCTTCGGCATGCACGGCTTCGGCCTTTTGCGGTGCGTGGTTCATGCGTTCCTCACCACAGATAGAAGAATGCGAAGATGAAGACCCAGACGAGATCGACGAAATGCCAGTAGAGGCCGGCGATCTCGACCGCGCTGTAATCGCCCGAGCGGTCGTAATGGCCGCGCAAGACCTTCGTCGCGACGATCAGCAGCATGATCACTCCGGCCGATACGTGAAGACCGTGAAAGCCGGTGATCATGAAGAAGGAGGCGCCGAACTGCGCCGCGCCCATCGGATTGCCCCAAGGGCGCACGCCTTCCTCGATCAGCTTCGACCATTCGAACGCCTGCATGCCGACGAAGGTGGCGCCCAAGGCGGCGGTCGCGAACATCAGCGCGGCGGTGACCTTGCGGTTGCGGCGATAGCCGTAATTGACCGCCATCGCCATCGTCCCGGACGAGCTGATGAGAACGAAGGTCATGATCGCGATCAGGATCAAGGGGATCGGCTGGCCGCCGAATTCGAGCGCGAAGACTTCGCTCGCATTGGGCCAGGCTTCGGTCACCGAGCTTCGCATCGTCATGTAGGAGACGAGGAAGCTCGAGAAGATGAAGGTGTCCGAAAGGAGGAAGATCCACATCATGGCCTTGCCCCAGTGGACCCGTTTGAAAACCTCCTGGTCGGACGCCCAGTCGGCGGCGAAGGTGCGCAAGCCCTGCGGCAGCGGCGGGCGCGCTTTGCGTGGGACGCTGTCCGCTTCGCTCATCGCCCCCTCATGTCGCAACGAACAGCACCATCATCGCCAGCCAGACGAGGAGCATGAAATGCCAGTAGCGCGCGCATAGCTGCGCTCCCCTCGCCACGGTGCGCGGCGCTGCGCCGGCGAAGGCGCGCCGCGCGACGACGCCCCAGGCGACGAGCCCGCCGATGATGTGCAGCGCATGGAAGCCGGCGATGAGGAACAGGAAGGCAAGCGCCGGATTGCCCGACTGGATGACCGGCGGCGCAGGATCGGTGAACGGGTTGCTGCCGCTCGAGCAGATCGCGGGAACCCAGCTCAGCTGGTAGCCCGTCGCCAGATATTCGCGCCACAGCGCATATTGACCGACGAGAAAGGCAAAGCCGAGCAGGCCGCCGGCGGCGAGCGCGAGCCGGAGCCTCGCCGCGTCGCCCGCCAGCGCCGACCGCCAGCCGGCATGGAAGACGAGGCTGCTGGCGAGAAGGAGGCCGGTGTTGAACCATATGAGCGGCGGCTCGCCGACCGGGAACCAGTCGCTCCGCCCATGTCCCAGCGCCTCGTGGAACCAGGCGCGCATGAGATAGGCGCTGGTCAGCAGCGTGAACAGGATCGTCACCACGGCGAGGAACACGCCGACGCCCACCCCCTTGTCCCAGGCGCGGGGCTCCTCGATCTCCCGGGCCGCATCGGGAAGCCCCGGCGTCAGCCAGGGCTTCTCGCTCAAGGTGCCGATGATGCTCATGCCGGCGCCGGCTCCGGTTTATCGTCGTGCGGTTCGGTCTGCGGAGTGAAATCGCGCGGCGCGCCGGGGACGCTGTAGTCGTAGGCCCAGCGATAGACCTTGGGGAGCTTTGGCCCCCAATTGCCGTGGGCAGGCGGGGTCTCGGGCGTCTGCCATTCGAGGCTGGTCGCGCCCCAGGGATTGGGATCGGCCTTGGGGCCGCGGAACAGGCTCATGATGATGTTGTAGAAGAACAGCCCCTGGGCGGCGAAGACGAAGGCCGCGGCGACGGTGATGCCCGCATTTGCGAGATGCACCGAATCGGGGATAAAGCCGGTCTCGCCGAGCGCATAGTAGCGCCGCGGCACGCCGAGCACGCCGAGATAGTGCATCGGCAGGAAGATCGCATAAACGCCGAGGAAGGTGATCCAGAAATGCGCCTTGGCGAGCGCATTGTTCCACATCCGCCCGGTGATCTTGGGATACCAGTGATAGATGGCGCCGAAGATGACGAGGATCGGCGAAACGCCCATCACCATGTGGAAATGGCCGACGACGAAGAAGGTGTCGGAGAGCGGCACGTCGACGCTGACATTGCCGAGGAACAGCCCGGAAAGCCCCCCATGGATGAAGGTGAAGATGAAGCCGATCGCGAACAGCATCGGCACGGTCAAATGAATGTCGCCGCGCCACAGCGTCAGCAGCCAGTTGTAAACCTTGATCGCGGTCGGGATGGCGATGATCAGGGTCGAGGTGGCGAAGAAGAACCCGAAATAGGGGTTCATGCCCGAGACATACATATGGTGCGCCCAGACGAAGAAGCTGAGCGCCCCGATGATGACGATCGCCCAGACCATCATCCGGTAGCCGAAGATGTTCTTGCGCGCATGGACGCTGATGAGGTCCGAGACGATGCCGAAGGCGGGCAGCGCGACGATGTAGACCTCCGGATGGCCGAAGAACCAGAACAGGTGCTGGAAGAGGATCGGCGAGCCGCCGACATAGCCCAGCTCCTCGCCCATCGAGACGAGCTGCGGCATGAAGAAGCTGGTGCCGGCGACGGCGTCGAGCATCGTCATCACCGCGGCGACGAACAGCGCCGGGAAGGCGAGCAGGCCCATGATGCTGGCGGTGAAAATGCCCCACACCGACAAGGGCATGCGCATCAGCGTCATGCCCTTGGTGCGCGCCTGGAGCACGGTCGTCACATAGTTGAGCCCGCCCATGGTGAAGGCGATGATGAAGATGGCGAGCGAGGCCATCATCAGGAGAATGCCCCAATCGGCGCCGGGCGTGCCTTCGAGGATCGTCTGCGGCGGATAGAGCGTCCAGCCGCCGCCGGTCGGGCCGCCGGGGACGAACAGGCTGGCGACGAGCACGATCACCGACAGGAGGTAGACCCAGTAGGAGAGCATGTTGACATAGGGGAAGACCATGTCGCGCGCGCCGATCATCAGCGGGATCAGATAGTTGCCGAAGCCGCCGAGCAGCAGCGCGGTCAAGAGATAGACCACCATGATCATGCCGTGCATGGTCACGAACTGGAGATAATTGTCGGGCTGGATGAACTGGAACTCGCCGGGAAAGCCGAGCTGGAGCCGCATCAGGAAGGAAAGGACGAGCGCCAGCAGCCCGACGCTGACCGCGGTTATCGTATACTGGATGGCGATGACCTTGTGGTCCTGGCTCCAGATATATTTGGTGACCCAGCTTTTGGGATGGTGAAGCGGCTTCAGATCGTCGGCTATCGTCGCCATCAGGGCCTTCCCTCCACCTTGGGCGCCGCCGCGCGCGCGAGCCGGGTTCCGCCTTCCCCGGCCTGGGCGAGATACTGGCTGTAGGTCATCTGCCCGCCGAGCCAGGCGTCGAAATCCTCGCGTTCCTCGACGACCACCGTGCCGCGCATCTGATAATGGCCGACGCCGCACAGCTCGGCGCAGAGAATGTCGTAGCTGCCGATCTCGGTCGGGGTCAGCCAGAAATAGGTAACGATGCCGGGGACGAGATCCATCTTGGCGCGGAACTGGGGCACGTAGAAATCGTGCAGCACGTCCTTAGAGCGCAGCACGAGCTTGACCGGCTGGTCCTTGGGCAGATGAAGCTCGTTGGTCTCGATCAATATATCGTCGCGGCCATGGGGATCGCGCGGGTTGATGCCGAAGGGGTTGTCGGGCGTGATGTTGGCGACCGCGGCGGTGCCGAGAACGCCGTCCTCGCCGGGAAAGCGGAAGCCCCATTGCCATTGCTGGCCGACCACCTCGACGACCGCCGCATCCTCGGGCACGTTGACATATTCGTTCCAGGCGAGAAGCCCCGGCGCGAGCATGCCGGCGATGCCGAGCGCGGTCCACAAGGTGAGCCGCTTTTCGAGGCGGGCGTTCTCGGGCTCGTAATGGGCGCGGTGACCCTTGCGATGGCGGTATTTCCAGATCATCCAGGCCATGAAGAGATTGAGCGCGACGAAGGCGACGGCGCAGATCCACAAGGTGATGATGAGCGCATCGTCGATCGATCCCCAGTTCGAGGCGAGCGGCGTCATCCACCAGGGGCTGAAGAAATGGAACAGGATGGAGCCGATCACGAGCAGGGCGATGATCAGGGCGACATACATTCGAAAGCCGTTTCCCCCAAGGCCGCCCGGCGGTATCGGTTTCCACCGCGCACGGGAACAAAGGTTCGTTGCCGACCATAGAATGAAAATCGCGCCACGCAAACCGTCCCCTCGGACCCCGGCCGGAGGCGGCGCGGGATTTCCTTCGCGGGGAAAATCGCGCTACGCAGCCTTCACTGGCAAAAGGGTTCGCAAAGGAGCGCCAACATGACGGTGATTTTCATCGGCGTCGCCCTGATGATCGGCGGCATCGTCTGGTCGACCGTCAACACCTTGCGCCGCGGCCGCCTGAGCCGGGCCGAAAAGCCCGTCACCCACGAGGATCGGGACACGCTCGAGCCCTCCGGACGCGGCGACCGGCTCGACCTGCAGGCCGATCTGCCCGGCCTCGCGCTGTTCCTCATCGGCGCGGTGCTCATTCTCGCCGGCGCCATCTGGGGCCGATAGGCCCCTCGCCGACCTACTCGTTCCCGTCCTCGGGGCGCCGGTCGAGATAGAGATAGTCGGAATTGAAATCGGCCACTTCGCCCAGCCGTCCCCAGTCATGGATCGCGACGTCGCCGTTCTTGAAGCTGATGAGGCCCTCGCGGCGCAGCTCCTGGATCATGCGATTGACGTGCACCGGGGTGAGGCCGCAGGCGTCGGCGAGATCGATCTGGGTCAGCGGCAGCGAGAAGCGGCCCTCTCCCGCCAGCCCGACCACTTCGAGGCGCAGGTAAAGCTCGCACAGCAGATGGGCGAGGCGGGCGACCGCCGAGCGCCGGCCGACCGAGAGTATCCATTCGCGGTGTATGGCGGCGTCGAGCAGCGTGCTGAACCACAATATGCGGGTCAGGCGCGGCATCGTCTCGGTGATCTCGTGCAGCCCCTCATGCGCGAACCAGACCGTCTCGATCGGGCTCATCGCGGCGATATTATGTTCGAGAGTCTTGAGCTGGAAGGCGTGCAGATCGACGAAGTCGCCGGGCACGTGGAGCTCGAGGATCTGCCGCCGGCCGTCGGCGAGATCCTTGTAGCGGCAGGCGAAGCCCGAGACGAGCAGGGTGCTCCTGTGGAGCTCCTCGCCGCGCACGATGATGATCTCCCGCGCCGGATAACGGCTCACTTCCGACCGGGCATTTTCGAGCGCGGCTTCTTCCTTTTTGGTTATCGTGAAACGGTGCCGCAATTTGAGCACCAAGCGCTCGATCGACATGGATGTGCCTATGCCTGCGATGTGGAGGCCCCCGGCCTCTTCTTCCGTCTATAGGGGGGACGGCGGAAAGATTTCATAATCTAGATCAATCTGTGCTTTTTGCCTTTCCCGCCCCCGTTCCGGCGCGCCGGCGCTTGTCTCGCCCGCGGCCCTCCGGCATGGAGACGGCCATGGCGCGCCCCGGCAGTCCTCCTCCCGAGCTTCCTGCTGACGCCGCCCTGTTTCTCGATTTCGACGGCACGCTGGTCGAGCTCGCCGACCATCCCCACGATATCGAGATCGATCATGTCGTCCACGGCCTGCTCGAGGCGGTGGCCGATCATCTCGGCGGACGGCTGGCGATCGTCAGCGGCCGCTCGATCGCCGATCTCGACCGCTTTCTGGGGAGTGGCGGCTATAGCTGCGCCGGCTCGCACGGGCTCGAGCGGCGCCGCGCCGACGGCATGATCCTCACCCCCGATCCGCCGCGCGCGCTGCCCGAGATCCTCGCCGATCTCAAATCCTTCGCCGGCCGGCGCGAGGGGCTGCTGGTCGAGGAAAAGCCGATGGGCGCCGCGCTTCACTATCGCCTGGCGCCCGAGATGCGGGATGCGGCCACCCGTCATGTCGAAAGTCTCGCCGAGCGCCACGGGCTCGCGGCCCAGACCGGCAAGATGATGATCGAGCTGCGCCCGCCGGGCTCCGACAAGGGCGATGCCATCGCCGCCTTCATGGACGAGCCGCCCTTTGCCGGCGCCCGGCCCTTCTTCGCCGGCGACGACGTCACCGACGAGGATGGCTTTCGCGCCGTCGCGGCGATGAAGGGGGCGGGAATATTGGTCGGCCCGGAGCGCGAGAGCGCCGCTCTCCACCGCCTGTCCACGGTCGACGAGGTGCATGACTGGCTGGCCCGCAGCATGGGGGTTGAATGATGTCCAGCCTCAATCTCTGGCCGATCGGCAACTGCCAGGCGAGCGCGCTGATCGACGGCGAGGCGGGCCTTGTCTGGGGCTGCGTCCCGCGCTTCGACGGCGATCCGGTGTTCTGCGCGCTGCTCGACGATCCGGACGAGGGCGAACGTCCACGGGGAGAATGGCGGCTGGCGCTCGAGGACCAGGTCGGGGCCGAGCAGCGCTATCTGCGCAACACCGCGGTGCTTTTGACCCGGCTCGAGGACGCGCAGGGCGGCGCGGTCGAAATCCGCGACTTCTGTCCCCGCTTCCAGCGCTCCGGGCGCATGTTCCGCCCCGTGGCCTTCATCCGCCTGGTGACCCCGGTGGCCGGCTCGCCGCGTCTCAAGATCAGGCTCGCGCCGGCACGCAACTGGGGCGCCAGGGAGCCCGAGCGCACCTTCGGCACCAACCATATCCGCTATCTGACCGGCGACCATCCGCTGCGCCTCACCGGCGACGTGCCGGTGGCCTATATATTGGAGGAGCGCAGCTTCCGGGTCGAAGAGCCGCTGCACATGTTCCTGGGCCCCGACGAGCCCTTTTTGGGCAATGTCGCCGAAGTCACCGAATCGATGCTGGGACAGACCGTCAAATATTGGTGCGAATGGGTGCGCGGCCTCGCCATTCCGCTCGAGTGGCAGACGCAGGTCATCCGCGCCGCGATCGCCTTGAAGCTGTGCCAATATGAACAGACCGGGGCGATCGTCGCGGCGCTCACCAGCTCGATCCCCGAAGCGCCGAACTCGGGGCGCAACTGGGACTATCGCTACTGCTGGCTGCGCGACGCCTATTACACGGTCCAGGCGCTCAACCGGCTGGGCGCGCTCGACATTCTCGAAAAATATCTCGCCTATCTTCGCAATCTCGTCGATTCGGCCGAGAGCGGGCATATCCAGCCGCTCTATTCGCTCTCGGGCGAGGAGAAGCTCGAGGAGCGCGAGGCCGAGGCGCTGCCCGGCTATCGCGGCATGGGACCCGTGCGCGTCGGCAACGCCGCCTGGCGCCAGGTCCAGCACGACGCCTATGGCCAGATCGTCCTGTCGAACGTGCAGGCCTTTTTCGACGAGCGCCTGTTCCGCAAGGCGACGCTGGACGATTTCCTCTCGCTCGAACGGGTCGGCGATCTGGCCTGGAAAACCTACAAGGAGCCCGATGCGAGCCTGTGGGAATTCCGCACCCGGGAGGCGATCCATACCTACAGCTCGGTGATGAGCTGGGCGGCCTGCGACCGGCTCGCCAAGACCGCCGAGGTGCTGGGACGGGAGGACCGCGCAAAGCATTGGCGCAAGCGCGCGGCGGCGATCCGCAAGACCATAGAGGCGCGCGCCTGGAACGAGGAGAAGGGCCATTATGCGGCGAGCTTCGACGGCGCCGACCTCGACGCCAGCCTGCTGCAGCTCGTCGAGATGCGTTATCTCGATCCCGGGGACGAGAAATTCCTCGCCACCTTCGAGGCGGTCGAGGCCGCGCTGCGCCGCGGCCAGCACATGCTGCGCTATGAGCAGGAGGATGATTTCGGCGCTCCCGAAACCGCCTTCAACTTCTGCACCTTCTGGCTGATCGAGGCGCTGCATCTCGTCGGCCGCGAGGAGGAGGCGCGCTCGATCTTTTCGCAGATGCTCGAAAGGCTGACGCCGGCCGGCCTGCTGTCGGAAGACATCGACTTCGAGACCGGCGAGCTGTGGGGCAACTATCCCCAGACTTATTCGCTGGTTGGGCTGGTGAATTGCGCCGTTCTGCTGTCGAAACCATGGAATACGATAAGATGAGCCGCCTCATTGTCATCTCCAACCGCGTCTCCGCCCCCACCGGCGACAATCAGGGCGCGCAGGGCGGGCTGGCGGTGGCGCTGGGCGCGGCGCTGAGGGAATATCGCGGCATCTGGTTCGGCTGGTCGGGCAAGGAGGTGAAGAAGTTCACCGGCGCGATCAACATGGAGCGCGCGCACGGCGTCACCGTCGCCACGGTCGATCTCGAAAAGCAGGACATCGACGAATATTACAACGGCTATGCCAACCGCACCTTGTGGCCGCTGTTCCATTACCGCATCGATCTTACCGAATATGACCGCAGCTTCGGATCGGGCTATGAGCGCGTCAACGAGCGCTTCGCCGAGACCGTCGCGCCGCTCATCGAGCCCGACGATCTCGTCTGGATCCACGATTATCATCTCATCCCGCTCGGCCGGCAGCTGCGGCAGCGGGGCCTGAAAAACCGCATCGGGCTTTTCCTCCACATTCCCTGGCCTCCGCGCCATCTGATGGTCTCGCTGCCCTATCATCAGCGGCTTGTCGACTCGATGCTGGCCTATGACCTGATCGGCTTTCAGAACGAGGAGTGGCTCGAATCCTTCCGCCAGTATCTCACCCGCGAGATGGACGGGACGATCGGCGAGGACGGAGTGGCCGAGGTCGGCGAGCACAAGGTCGAAACGCGCGCCTTTCCGATCGGCATCGATTACAAGGAGTTCATGGCCGCGGCGGGGAGCGACGAGGCGCACGACGCCTATGAGCGGCTACGCAAGTCGGCGAGCGGGCGCAAGGTGATCATCGGCGTCGACCGGCTCGACTATTCGAAGGGACTCGAGGAACGCTTCCAGGGCTATCAGCGCTTCCTCAAGCGCTTTCCAAAATTCCAGGAGAAGCTCTTCCTGCTCCAGATCGCGCCGCCCTCGCGCGCCAAGGTCGAGACCTACCGCAAGATCCGCGAGACGCTCGACGAGCTGTCGGGCCGCATCAACGGGGAATATGCCGAAATCGACTGGGTGCCGATCCGCTACGTCAACCGCGGCTACGCGCGGGCCGAGCTCGCCGGGCTCTACCGGGCCGCGGCGATCGGGCTCGTCACCCCCTTGCGCGACGGCATGAACCTGGTCGCCAAGGAATATGTCGCGGTCCAGAACCCGAAGGACCCGGGGGTGCTCGTCCTCTCCCGCTTCGCCGGCGCCGCCGACCAGCTGACCGAGGCGGTGATGATCAATCCCTATAGCCGCGACGACGTCGCGGACGGCATCAAGACCGCGCTCGAAATGCCCAAGGCCGAGCGTATCAGGCGCTGGGAGAAAATAGCGCAGAATGTCGAGGAGGAAGATGTGATCGCGTGGCGGCACGCCTTCGTCGAAGCGCTGGCGGGGCAGTGAGCGCCCGCTCCCGGGAGCGCGCCGAGCGGCCGGTGATCGGCTGGCGCGAATGGGTCCTCCTGCCCCCCTTCACCGACATTCCGGTCAAGGCCAAGATCGACACCGGGGCGCGCACCTCGGCGATCCACAGCTTCCGCACCCGCCGCTTCAGCGACCGCGGCGCGCCGCATGTGGAATTCGTCCTCCATCCGCTGCAGCGCCGCCGCCGGCCTGAAATCGCCTGCACCGCGCCGATCAAGGACGAGCGGCTGGTGAGAAGCTCGAGCGGCGTCGCGGCGATGCGCTACGTCATCGAGACCGAGGCCCAATTGGGGCCGGTGCGCTGGAAAATCGAGTTGACGCTCGCCGACCGCGACGTGATGGGCTTTCGCATGCTATTGGGCCGCGAGGCGCTGCGCGGCCGCTTCCTCGTCGATCCCGGCCGCTCCTATTGCCTGTCCGGAGACATTGCCCGCGAACGCAAGAAAGCGAGGTCCAGATGAAAATCGCCCTGCTGTGCCGCAATCAGGAGCTCTACTCGCACAAACGGCTTGTGGAGGCGGGCGCCGCGAGGGGGCATACGGTCGATCCGATCAACCATCTGCGCTGCACGATAGACATCGCCAGCCATCGGCCCAAGGTTCATTATTACGGCCGCGTGCTCAACGATTACGACGCGGTGATCCCCCGCATCGGCGCCTCGGTCACCTTCTTCGGCACCGCCGTGCTGCGCCAGTTCGAGATGATGGACGTTTATTCCCTCAACGAATCGGTCGCGATCAGCCGCTCGCGCGACAAGCTCCGCTCGCTCCAGCTCCTTTCGCGCAAGGGGATCGGCCTTCCGGTCACCGTCTTCGCCCACCGCACCTCGAACGCCGAGGACATATTGGAACTCATCGGCGGCGCGCCGGTCGTCATCAAGCTGCTCGAGGGCACGCAAGGGATCGGCGTCGTGCTGGGCGAGACGCCCAAGGCGGCCGAGAGCATCATCCAGGCCTTCGGCGGGGTGAAGACCAACATCCTCGTCCAGGAATATATCGCCGAGGCGGGCGGCGAGGACATTCGCTGCCTCGTCATCGGCGGCAAGGTGGTCGCCTCTATGATGCGCCGCGGCAAGGAGGGCGATTTCCGCTCCAACCTCCATCGCGGCGGTTCGGCCAAGCCGATCAAGATCAGCGCCGCCGAACGCGCCACCGCGGTCGGCGCGGCCAGGGCGATGGGGCTCAACGTCTGCGGCGTCGACATGCTGCGCTCGAACCACGGGCCGGTGGTGATGGAAGTGAACAGCTCGCCCGGCCTCGAGGGGATCGAGCGCGCGACAGGAATCGACGTCGCCGAACGCATCATCGATTTCATCGAGAAGAACGCCCGGCCGGGCAAGACGAGGACGAAGGGCAAGGGCTGAGATGGTTGCGAGCGGAGCAGCCCGCCTCGGGACGATGGATTGATGCCGCGCGCGCCCTTCACGATCGGCGAGCAGGAAGTAGGGCCCGGCGAACGCCGCCTCATCCATCTGCCGCTCGCCGCGCTGTCGAATCAGACGCCGATGGCGCTGCCCGTCGTCGTCATCCACGGCCGCAGGATGGGGCCTGCCGTCTTCGTCTCGGCAGCGATCCACGGCGACGAGCTCACCGGCGTCGCGGTGTGCCGACGGCTGCTCGCCTCGAAGGCGCTCGCGGTCGGCGCGGGCACGCTTCTCATGGCGCCGATCGTCAACGCTTTTGGCTTCATCAACCACAGCCGCTATCTGCCCGACCGGCGCGATCTCAACCGCAGCTTCCCCGGCAGCGCACGGGGATCGCTCGCGGCGCAGCTCGCCCATCTCTTCTTCACCGAGATCGTGCTGCGCTCGGACTGCGGCATCGATCTGCACAGCGGCGCGATCCACCGCTCGAACCTGCCGCAGGTGCGGATCGACGGCGACGACGCCAAGGCGCTCGATCTCGCCACCGCCTTCGGCGCGCCGATCATCATCGACAGCCCGGTGCGCGAAGGCTCGCTGCGCGCCGCGGCCCAGGAGCGCGGCGTGCCGGTGATCGTCTACGAAGGCGGCGAGGGGCTGCGCGCCGACGAATTTTCGGTCCGTGTCGGCATCCAGGGGGTGCTGCGCATGCTCGCCCATCTCGGCCTCATCCGCCGGCGCAGCGTCAAAGGGCGTCCGGAGCCGGTGCTTTCGACCCGCAGCCGCTGGGTGCGCGCCGAGGAGCCCGGCATCTTCCGGCCCTATCGCAAATTGGGCGATCATGTCGCCGAGGGCGACCGCCTCTGCGTCGTCGCCGATCCCTATGGGGAAAGCGAGACCGATCATCTTTCCCCGACCGCGGGCATCGTCATCGGCCGCGCGAGCATCCCAGCGGTCAACCAGGGCGACGCGCTCTTTCACATCGCCGAGGTCGACAACGCCCCGCGCCTCGGCGAGCGCTACGAGCGGCTCGAAGCCTCGCTCGAGGAGGACCCGCGCTTCGAGGAGAACGAGATTTTGTAGGCTCGGCCCTCATTGTGGCTTCCCCGGCTTCCGCCGGGACCGCAATGACGGCTACTCCGCGAATCCCGGATCGAGATGATAGACCTTGCGCAAGAGCGCCGGCCAGGCGAGCGCGCCGACGACTGATCCCATCATCCTCCCTGCGAGCGCAGCTCGTGGGGAGGGGGACCGCCGGCCCGAGCCTCGCGAGGGGCGGCGGTGGAGGGGCCGACAGACCTGCACTTGTCGACAATCCCCGTCACGACCGCCTCCAGATCGTTCAAAACGACTCGCGCGGGCACTCTCAATATCTTGAGCCCTTTTAGCTCCAGCCATCGGTCTCGTCGTTCGTCCCGGGCCGGGTTGCGGCCCATATCATGCGCCACGCCATCCACCTCGATCGCCAGTTTCGCCTGCGGACAATAGAAATCGAGCATATAGGGTCCGATCGGATGCTGGCGGCGGAACTTGAAACCCGAAGGACGTGTGCGAAGGGTTTGCCAGAGCATCGCCTCGGGCTTCGTCATCGCACGACGTAGGAAGCGCGCCTTGGCTACAGTCCTCTTCGTCGTTCCCCGCATCGCCCCTCCACCGCCTCCGGCGGTCCCCCTCCCCATCGCCAGAGGCGACGGGGAGGATATAGCGCTACTCCGCGAATCCCGGATCGAGGCGATAGGCCTTGCGCAAGAGCGCCGGCCAGGCGAGCGCGCCGGCGACCATCTTCAAGCCCGCCGCGCCTTGCTGCGCTGTTGTCTCGGGCGCGCCTTGGGGAGGAGCATTGAGCTTGTCCTCGCCCGCCGCCAGCGCGAAGACCTGCGCTTGGCAGGCGCGCTCCAGGAAATAGAGCTTGATGAACGCCTCGCCGACGCTCTCGCCGACGACCAGCGTGCCGTGGTTGCGCAAGATCATCGCGCCCTTGTCGCCCATATTGGCGACGAGGCGCTCGCGCTCCTCGAGATCGACCGCGACCCCCTCATAGTCGTGGAAGGCGACGTCCTCGCGGATCAGCATCGCCGTCTGGGTGAGCGGCAGCAGCCCCTCCTCATGCGCCGAGACGGCCTGGCCATAGGGGGTGTGGAGATGCATCACGGCTTGCGCGTCCTCGCGCGCCATGTGGAGGGCCGAATGGATGGTGAAGCCGGCGGGATTGGTGATGAACGGCGTTTCGACCACCGGATTGCCGTGAACGTCGACCTTGACGAGGCTGGAGGCGGTCACCTCCTCGAACATGAGGTTGTAGGGGTTGAGCAAGAAATGATGCTCGGGCCCCGGCACCCGCGCCGACAGATGGGTGAAGATGAGGTCGTCCCAGCCATGACAGGCGACGAGCCGGTAGGCGGCGGCGAGGTCCACGCGCACCTTCCATTCCTCATCGCTCACCTGTCCTTCAAGCGAGGGAATGTCGACCGAGGCCATCGGCGACACGCCTTCCATCCCCTTGTTGATCGAATCGACGCGGTTCATGGGCGTTCTCCCCAGGCGATATCGAGACCGCCCGCGAGCATAGAGATGCGGCAGGGTGAATGCATCAGCCGGCTTCAAAAGAGCTCGGCCGCGAACCGGTACCGCCCGTTCAGCACCTCCTCGCGCATCAGCCCCAGCTCGTCGGCAAGATAGCGGTCGCCGTCGAGATGCGGCACGCGGGCGCGGATCGCGCCATGGGCTTGCCGCAGACGGGGCGAGGTCTCGAGCGGGGCGTGGAAATCGATCCCCTGGGCGGCGGCCAGCAATTCGATGCCGACGACGCCGGCGGCGTTGCCGGCGACGCGGCAGGCCCTGGCCGCGCCATGGGTCGCCATCGAGACATGGTCCTCCTGGCCCGCCGAGGTCGGGATCGAATCGACGCTTGCAGGGAAGGCGAGCGACTTGTTCTCCGCGACCAGCGCGGCGGCGGCGACATGGGCGATCATGAAGCCCGAATTGACGCCGCTCTCCGCGACCAGAAAGGCGGGCAGGCCGCTCATCTTGGGATCGGCGAGCACGGCGATCCGGCGCTCCGATATCGAGCCGATCTCGCACAGCGCCATGACCAGCATGTCGGCGGCGAAGGCGACGGGCTGGGCGTGGAAATTGCCGCCCGACACCGCTTCGTCGCCGAAGACGAGCGGATTGTCGGTCACCGCATTGGCCTCGATCCCGAGCGTCCGACCGGCATGGCGGAGGAGGTCGAGGCAGGCGCCCATCACCTGCGGCTGGCAGCGGAAGCTGTAGGGGTCCTGCACCCTGTCGCAGGTCGCGTGGCTGGCGCGGATCCCGCTCCCTTCGAGAAGCTCGCGCAGCGCCGCGGCGACGGCGATCTGCCCCTCATGGCCGCGCACTTCCTGAATGCGCGGATCGAGCGGGGCGGTGCTTCCCTTGAGGGCATCGAGCGCCAGCGCGCCGGCGACGAGCGCGGCATCGAAGACGCGTTCGGCCGCGAACAAGGCGTCGAGTGCAAGCGATGTCGAGACCTGGGTGCCGTTGAGAAGGGCAATCCCCTCCTTGGGGCCGAGCTCTATAGGCTCGAGGCCGATGCGCGCCAGCGCCTCGCCCGCGGGCAGCTCATCGCCCGCGATCGTCATCCGCCCCTCGCCGATCAGCGCCGCGGCCATATGGGCGAGCGGAGCTAGATCGCCCGAAGCGCCGACCGAGCCTTGCGAAGGGATGACGGGCAGCGCGTCGCGTTCGAGCAGCATCAGCAGCCGTTCGATCACGATCCGCCTGACGCCGGAGGCCCCGCGCGCGAGGCCGATGATCTTGAGCGCCATCGCCAGCCGCGTGACCGCGGGCGAGAGCGGCTCGCCGAGCCCGCAGCTGTGCGAGAGTACGAGATTGCGTTGCAGGCGGGCGAGCTGGTCCTTGGGGATGCGCGTCTGCGCGAGCAGGCCGAAGCCGGTGTTGACGCCGTAGACCGTGCGGTCCGAGGCGAGGATGTCCCCAATCGCTTGGGCCGCGGCATCGACTTCATGCCATGCGCTCTCGTCGAGCGCGACTTGTGCGCCTTCCCGGATCGCACGAAGATCGGCGAGGGGGACGGCGCCAGGCGTGAGCGGCTTCATACCTTCACCATCGGCAGGTCGAGCCCCTGTTCGCGGGCGCAGGCGATCGCCTCCTCATAGCCGGCATCGGCATGACGCATGACGCCGCTCGCCGGATCGTTCCACAACACGCGCTCTAGCCGTCGCGCCGCTTCGGGGGTCCCGTCCGCGACAATCACCATGCCGGCATGCTGCGAATAGCCCATGCCGACGCCGCCGCCATGGTGGAGCGAGACCCAGGTCGCGCCCGAGGCGGTGTTGAGGAGCGCGTTGAGGAGCGGCCAGTCCGACACCGCGTCCGAGCCGTCCTTCATTGCCTCGGTCTCGCGGTTGGGGCTGGCGACCGAGCCCGAATCGAGATGGTCGCGGCCGATGACGACGGGCGCCTTGAGTTCCCCGCTCGCCACCATCTCGTTGACGGCGAGGCCGAGCCGATGCCGCTGGCCGAGGCCGACCCAGCATATGCGCGCGGGAAGCCCCTGAAAAGCGATGCGCTCGGCCGCCATGTCGAGCCAGCGGTGGAGGTGCGGATCGTCGGGGATCAGCGCCTTCACCTTCTCGTCGGTGCGGTGGATGTCCTGAGGGTCGCCCGAAAGCGCGGCCCAGCGGAACGGGCCGATGCCGCGGCAGAAGAGCGGGCGGACGTAAGCCGGGACGAAGCCGGGAAAATCGAACGCGCGCTCCACCCCCTCGTCCTTCGCCACCTGCCTGATATTGTTGCCATAGTCGAAGACGGGCACGCCCTGGTCGTGAAAGGCGAGCATCGCTTCGACATGGGTCGCCATCGAGGCGCGCGCGGCCTTTTCGACCTTTTCGGGCTCCTTCTCGCGCAAATCCAGCCACTTCTCGACGCTCCAACCGGCGGGGAGATAGCCGTTGACCGGATCGTGGGCCGAGGTCTGGTCGGTGACCGCGTCGGGGCGGACGCCGCGCCTGACGAGCTCGGGAAGCAGCTCGGCGGCGTTGCCGAGCAGGCCGACGGAAGTTGGCGAAGTTGCCGCGGAAAGCAATTCGAGCGCCTCGTCAAGATCATCGGTCGCCTTGTCTAAATATCTGGTTTCAAGGCGTTTTTCGATCCGGCTCGGCTGGCATTCGATGGCGAGGCAAGAGGCCCCGGCCATCGTCGCGGCGAGCGGCTGCGCGCCGCCCATTCCGCCCAGGCCCGCGGTCAGGATCCATTTGCCGGACAAGTTGCCATAATGTTGGCGCCCCATCTCGGCGAAGGTTTCATAAGTGCCCTGAACGATGCCCTGGCTGCCGATATAGATCCAGGAGCCCGCGGTCATCTGGCCGTACATCATCAGCCCGGCGCGATCGAGCGCGTTGAAATGCGCCCAGTCCGCCCATCAGGGCACGAGGTAGGAATTGGCGATCACCACGCGCGGCGCGTCCTCATGGGTGCGGAATATGCCGACCGGCTTTCCCGACTGGACGAGCAGGGTCTCGTCCGCCTCCAGGCGCTTCAGCGCCGCGACGATCGCGTCATATGAGGCCCAGTCGCGCGCGGCGCGGCCGATGCCGCCATAGACGACGAGCTCCTGCGGCGCCTCGGCGACGGCCGGATCGAGATTGTTCATCAGCATCCGCATCGGCGCCTCGGTGAGCCAGCTCTTCGCGCTCAGCCCGGGGCCGGTCGGCGCGGCGATGCGGCGGCTGTTGTCGCGGCGGTTCATGCCCCACCTCTACTCGTCATTGCGAGCGAAGCGAAGCAATCCAGCCGGCGGCAGGTGGATTGCTTCGTCTCCCGGTCGAGGACCGGGTTCCTCGCAATGACGAAATCTACACATCCACTCCCGCACCGATCCCGTGGCTTCTATTTCCCGAATCGAGGTTCCTGATAGTCCGGGCGGAGCCAGTTGATCCGTCCCGTCGCCAGCGATTCGGCGTAGCGGATTTCGGGCTCGTCGCTGTCGAGCGCCCCTTCATGCTCGACCTCAAGCAGCGCGCCGTCATGCGCGCCGGACTCGGCGACCGTCATCGCGATGCGCACCGCGGCGGCGTCCTTCGTCGTGCGGGTCCAGGGATGGTCGGGAATCGCCATGACTAGACTGAGACCCAAATCCTCCCCGGCTTGCCGGGGAGGGGGACCAGCTTTGCTGGTGGAGGGGTCTTCTTGCGCCGGCGGGCCTACCCCTCCACCATCCTTCGGATGGTCCCCCTCCCCATCCGGCGATGGGGAGGACAGGTGGCGCGCGATCACGCGGCGGGAGAATTCCTGGGTGATCGAATTGGTGGTGACGAAGCCGAAGCGGCGCAGCTTCATGTCGGGCGCGGTGAGGATTTCGGCGGCGCGGTCCCACCATTGCATGACGAAATCGGCCGAGGGCGGGACGCTCGGGTTCGCCTTCCTTCAACCGGCTCTGCTTGGCTTCGAGGATGAAGCAGCCGCGCTTGTAGAGATCCATTTCTCCAGCAGCTTGTCGAGCTTCACGCGTCCTCCCCCGCGCTTCACCTTGGCGAAGCCGCCTCACGATGCAAAGAAAAATCCCTGCCCCCAATCGTCATTGCGACCCCCGCCAAAAGCCGGGGGAAGCAATCCGGTTCATCGCCGGATTGCCGCGTCGCTTCGCTCCTCGCAATGACGCCAGCCTTACGCATCCTCGCCCGCGACGATGCGGCGTTCGGGGCCGGGGTGGCCGATCCAGTAGGCGAGCTCGGCCGGGCTATCGACGCGCCAGACGCACAGGTCGGCCGCCTTGCCGGTGGCGATGGTACCGATCTCTTCGCCGAGGCCGAGCGCGCGGGCCGCCTCGCGCGTCATGCCGGCGAGCGCTTCTGCGGGCGTGAGGCCGAACAGGGCGCAGCCCATGTTCATCGCCAGCGTCGGCGAGAGCATCGGCGAGGTGCCGGGGTTGCAATCGGTGGCGACCGCCATCGGAACGCCGGCGGCGCGCAGCTTCTCGACCGGCGGCTTCCTGGTCTCGCCGAGCGCGTAGAAGGCGCCGGGGAGCAGCACCGCGACCATGCCCGCCTTCGCCATCGCGGCGATCGCCTCGTCGCCGGCATATTCGAGATGATCGGCCGAAAGCGCGCCATATCGGGCGGCGAGCGCGGCGCCCTTCTGGTCGCTCAGCTGCTCGGCATGGAGCTTGACGCGCAGGCCGTGCGCCGCGGCCGCCCTGAAAAGCTCTTCCACCTCGTCGCGGGCAAAGCCGATATGCTCGCAAAAGGCATCGACCGCATGGGCGAGCCCGGTGGCGGCGGGGACCATCTCCTCGGCCGCGAGGCGGACATAGTCCGCGCGGCTGTCCTCATATCCGGGCGGCAGCGCGTGGAGCGCGAGCAGCGTCGGCACGACGCGCACGCTTTCGCTTTCGCCGAGCGCCTTCGCCGCGTGCAGCATCTTCAGCTCGTTCGCGACGTCGAGGCCGTAGCCCGACTTGATCTCGACGGTGGTGACGCCGCCCGCCATCAGCGCATGGAGGCGGGGGCGCGACTGCTCGACCAGCTCCTCCTCGCCCGCTTCGCGCACCGCCGCGACGGTCGAGCGGATGCCGCCGCCCTCGCGCGCGATCTCCTCATAGCTCGCGCCCTCGAGCCGCCGCTCGAACTCGCGCGCGCGGTCGCCGGCGAAGACGAGATGGGTGTGGCAGTCGACGAGGCCCGGGGTGACGAGCGCGCCGTTCAGCATATCGACCCGCGCCGCGCGCAGCCCGGCGAGCTCGACGCGCCGGCCGACGCGCACGACGCGCCCGTCCTGGATGCCGATCGCGGCGTCCTCGACAAGGCCGAAGGGGGCGCCGTGATCGGGATCCATCGTCGCGACATGACAGCCGGTGAGCAGCCGATCCCACATGGGCTCGCTTGTTGGGCGACAAGCCGTGTAAGGCAAGGCCCATGACCGGATGGACGCCGATCTCCGACCTGCTGACGAGCGACGAGGACGCCGCGATCGCGCTTATCGGCGCGCCGCTCGAGGCCGGATCGGTGACGCCGGGGCGCTGCGACCTCGCGCCGGGCATGGTGAGGAAGACGCTCGCCCGGCTGTCGCGCTACGATGTCGAAAGCGGCAGCGAGCTTTCGGCCCCGGTCCACGACGCGGGCGACGCCCCGGTCCACGGCCTGCCGCCGTCCGAGGCCTTCGCGCCCTTGCGCGACGCGGTGCAAACGCAGGCCGAAAGGCGCGCGCTCACGCTCGTCCTGGGCGGCAACAACGCGGTGACCCGGCCGGCGGCGCACGCGCTCGGGCGGCCGCTGGAGGAGATCGGGCTCATCACCCTCGATGCCCATTTCGACATGCGCGACACCAAGGACGGCCTGTCGAACGGCAATCCGGTGCGCGCGCTCCTGGAGGACGGGCTGCCGGGGCGCAACATCTGCCAGATCGGCCTCGCGCCCTTCGCCAACACCGCGAGGATGCACCGCGACGCCGAAGAAGCGGGGATCGGCATCTTTCCCATCGCCGACGTCAGGGCGCGGGGGATCGGCGCGGTGGTCGAGGAGGCGCTCGCCCGGCTCGGCCATGTCGGGCGGCTGATGGTCGATTTCGACATCGACGTGATCGACCGCGGCCAGTGCCCCGGCGCCCCGGGCGCGCGGCCGGGCGGGATGGCGGCGGAGGATTTCTTCGCCGCCGCGCGGATGCTCGCCGCCTTCCCGCAGGTGCGCCTCGTCGATCTCACCGAATATGATCCGCCGCTCGACCTCGGCGAGACGAGCGCGCTCACCGCCGCGCGCTGGGTGGCGGAGATTCTCGCGGGGTTCGAGAGGCGCTAGCAGACGGAATCACTTGCCCCGGCAATTAAACGCATATACGTAAAATGATGGAAATCGAATATGACCCCGCCAAGAGGGAGACGACGCTGCGCGAGCGGGGTCTCGATTTCGAGGACTTTCCGGACCTGTTCATGTCCGAATTCGTGCTGAGCTTGAGAGCGCGTGACGGGCCGGAAGGCGAGGAGCGCTTCATCACCTTCGCGGCGATGGAGGACGAGGCGGTGATCGCGGCGGTATGGACGGTGCGCGGCACCCGCTACCGGGTGATGTCGATGAGAAAGGCACGCAGGAATGAGCGACAGACATTCTGGAACGCATTCCGATCTCGATCCCGCTGACGACGCGCCCGAGCTCACGCCGGAACGCGCCGCGAAGGCGGAGCTTCGGGTCGGGGGGCGCGTCGCGCGCGAGGCAAGCCCGCCGCTCGGCCGGCCGCCGATGCCGCCCGAGGAGAGAAAGCAGACCATCTCGATCCGTCTCTCGCCCGAGGTGCTCGACCATTTCCGGGCGACAGGCCGGGGCTGGCAGACGCGCATCGACGAGGCGCTGAAGAAGGTGGTGGCAGGGCAAGAATAGCCGCCCCCCGCCCCCCGCCGACCACCGATGAGCGTTACCCTCTTCGACTATCATCGCTCGAGCGCGAGCTACCGGGTGCGGATCGCGCTGCGGATGAAAGGCATCGCGCACGAGACGGTGGCGGTGGACCTGCGCGAGGGGGCGCAACGCGAGGACGCCTATCGCGCGAAGAATCCGCAGGGCCTGGTGCCGATGCTCGAGATCGACGGGACGCGCATCGCGCAAAGCCTGGCGATCATCGCCTATCTCGAGGCGACGCGGCCCGAGCCGCCGCTGCTGCCGGCCGATCCGGCGGACCAGGCGCAGGTGCGCGCGATGGCGCTCGTCGTCGCCTGCGACATCCATCCGCTCAACAACCTGCGGGTGCTCGAATATCTCAAAGGGCCGCTCGGCGCGGACGACGAAGCGCGCGCGGCATGGTATGCGCACTGGGTGCGCTCCGGCTTCGACGCGCTCGAGCAAATGGCGCGGCCGCACGCGGGACGCTTCCTGTTCGGCGACGCGCCGACGCTGGCCGACATCTGCCTCGTCCCGCAGCTCTACAATGCACGCCGCTTCGAGGTGCCGATCGGCGATTACGAGCTACTGCTGCGCGCCGAGGCGGAGGCGAACGGGCTTGCCGCCTTCGCCGGGGCGCATCCCGACAAGGCGCGGTGAACGCGGGGGGCGGGAGCGGAAATCCGGAGCAGCCGAAATTGCCGGCCCCATGCGAGGCACGGACGCCGCGCAGCTGCGTTGTCGCTTTCATGGCCGAGGAGAAGGACATCGAGGGCGAGGACCTGCCCCAAGGCACCGCCAATCCGGTCGAGCGGGCGGACAAGGCGCTGCTCGCGGCGGTCGCGCCCTACAAGGACGAGCCGGCGGTCGAAGCGATAGGCAAGTTCGGCGAAATCGCCGATCAGCCGCCGCTCGTCGCGCTTTCCGCCGCGACGCTGGCGGCGGGCGTGCTCGACGGCGACGCGCGGCTCGCCAATGCCGGCGGCCGCATGCTCGCCGCGCATCTGCTCGCGACCTTCGTCAAGGACCGGATCAAGGCCCGCGTCAACCGCACCCGGCCGCACGTGCTGCTCGAGCAGGGACGCTATGAATGGCGGCTGGGCGGCAGCGAGGACGGCGACTGGCAATCCTTCCCTTCCGGCCACACGGCGGGCGCGGTGGCGGTCGCGCGGGCCCTGGCGCGGGACTATCCGGGGCTCGCCGCGCCGGCCTATCTCGCCGCCGCGACCGCCGCCGCGATCCAGGTGCCGCGCTGCAAACATTATGCGAGCGATCTCGCCGCCGGCGCCGCGATCGGGCTGCTCGCCGAGGCGGCGGTGGATCTGGCGGCGCGCGCGCTGGGCGAGCGGCTCGGCCGCGCCGAGGGAGAGAAGGCCGGAGAAGAGTGGCGCGAAGCCTAGAGAATGGCCAGGGCAGCCGATTTCCCCGGACGGGGCCCCGGCGCTGTCAGCGAGGGCGCATATGGGCCCCGGATCGAGTCCGGGGCATCGCTTTTCCTAAGCGGAGCTTCGGCGCGGGCTGCGAGGGCGCATATGGGCCCCGGATCGAGTCCGGGGCATCGCTTTTCCTAAGCTCGCTGCGCTTGCCAAGGAAAAGCGATGGTTGCGGGGGTGGGATTTGAACCCACGACCTTCAGGTTATGAGCCTGACGAGCTACCGGACTGCTCCACCCCGCGCCATCGGAAATCGGAAAGCGGAAATCTGAAATCTGAAATC
Organism: Sphingomonadaceae bacterium; assembly: GCA_050330935.1. GTDB lineage: Bacteria > Pseudomonadota > Alphaproteobacteria > Sphingomonadales > Sphingomonadaceae > Allosphingosinicella. The sequence goes on from JBHJHL010000034.1 coordinate 22,401, forward strand.
TGAAGTCAGAAATCCGAAGCCGAAAATGGCGGCAACGTTCGTGAATGGGTTTTATGTTCCGACTTCCGATTTCCGGTTTCAGACTTCCGGCCCGCCTCCCGCAAAGCCTGGCAGCGACCTACTCTTCCAGCGCTTGAGCGCTAGTACCATCGGCGCTGTCCGGTTTCACGGCCGAGTTCGGGATGGGATCGGGTGGGGCACGGACGCTATGGCCACCAGGCTATGGGGGAGGCGGGTTTCTGAAGCTGGAAGTCGGAAATCCGAAATCCGAAGTCGGAAAAATCGATGCATCAGCTGCAGCCCGCTCGAAAAATCGTCATCAGCAGTTTCAGACTGCTGACTTCCGACTTCCCAATCAGGGCTGTCGTTGATGGCGGGATCCATCAAGCGCGAAATGAGCTATTAGGACCGGTTAGCTGCACAGGTCGCCCTGCTTCCACATCCGGCCTATCAACGTGGTGGTCTTCCACGGCTCGATGATATCTGATCTCGAGGGAGGCTTCCCGCTTAGATGCTTTCAGCGGTTATCCCGTCCATGCATAGCTACCCTGCTGCGCGGCTGGCGCCACGACAGGTCCACCAGAGGCATGTTCACCCCGGTCCTCTCGTACTAGGGGCAACTCCTCTCAAATATCGACGCCCACGGCAGATAGGGACCAAACTGTCTCGCGACGTTCTGAACCCAGCTCACGTACCACTTTAATTGGCGAACAGCCAA
>JBHJHL010000035.1:0-12449 GCA_050330935.1 Sphingomonadaceae bacterium
CCGACACGCCCGCCACGGGCCCGCGCAAGGGGGCCTGCGGCACGGCCCCCCCCCGGGGCCTGCCGGCGCGCCCCTCGCCGGGGACGCCGGGCGACACGAAGCCGAAGCCCAAAAAGGCCGCTCCGGCGGGCAAGGCGAAGCCCGCGAAGGGCGCCGCCAAGGCCAGGGCCAGGGCCAAGCCGCGTCCGGCGCCCAAGCCGGCGCCCGCGCCCGGCCCCGCCTCGCGGCCCGAGGCGCAGCAGCGTCCCCGCCAGCCCGAGATGCGCTCCATCGGGCCCGGCGGTTTCGTCCGCCAGGCGCCGTCCGATCAGCAGGCGCCGATTCCGCCCGCGCCGCCGCGCCGGCTCGTTCCCGCCAAGCCCTCGGCCGAGGTCGCCGACAAGACGAGCCTGCTCGATCTCACCGAGAAGATCTGCAAATGGCCGATCGGCCATCCCGGCGAGCCCGATTTCCATTTCTGCGGCCGTCCGGCCAATCCCGGCTTTCCCTATTGCGTCGAGCATTGCGGCGTCGCCTATCAGGCGCAGCTGCCGCGCCGCGACCGGCGCCCCCCGCCGCCGCTTCCCTTCGGCGGACCGCGGGTCAGATAGGGCGCCCTATTCGGCGGGCCGCCGCCTTATCATCACCGTCGCGACATGGGTCATCACCGGCTCTTGCGTCTGGTTGAGCGTCGTCACCCGCGCCTTGAACAGGCCGATCCCCGGCCGCGAGCGCGAGGGCCGCGTCGCCAATATCTCGGCCTCGACCGAGAGCGTGTCGCCGGGGAAGACGGGGCGCAGCCATCTCAATTCCTCGATCCCCGGCGAGCCCAGGCCCTGGAGCCCCGCCGCCCACCAGCGCTCGACCAGCATGCGCATCGTCATCGCGCCGGTGTGCCAGCCCGAGGCGGCGATTCGCCCGAACGGGGTTTGCGCCGCCACTTCATCCGAAAGATGAAAGGGTTGCGGGTCGTACTTCCGGGCGAATTCGAGCACCTCCTCGCGGCTCACCCGATATTCGCCGAAGCGTTCGGTCCGTCCCGGCGCGAGGTCTTCGAGATAGATCATTCTCCACCTCTCACACGTTGAACTTGAACAGCATCACGTCGCCGTCCTGGACGACATAATCCTTGCCTTCCTGCCTCAGCTTGCCGGCCTCGCGCGCCGCCGCCTCGCCTCCCAGCGCGACATAGTCGTCGAAGGCGACGGTCTCGGCGCGGATGAAGCCGCGCTCGAAATCCGAATGGATCTCGCCCGCCGCCTGCGGCGCCTTGGCGCCCTTCTCGACCGTCCAGGCGCGCGCCTCCTTCGGGCCGGCGGTGAAGAAGGTGATGAGGTCGAGAAGCTCGTAGCCGGCGCGGATGACGCGCGCGAGACCCGTCTCCTCGAGCCCGAGATCGGCGAGGAACTCGGCGCGCTCCCCGGCCGCCATCGCCGCGATCTCCGCCTCGACCGCGGCCGAGACGATCACGGCCCTGGCGCCTTCCGCCGCGGCCTTTTCGAACACCCGCGCCGAATGTCCGTTGCCTTCGGCCGCGTCGTCCTCGCCGACATTGCAGACGTAGAGGACGGGCTTGGCGGTCAGGAGCTGCGCGCGGGCGAGCGCCTTTTCCTCCTCGGGATCGTTCGGCGCGGCGAGCCGCGCGGGCTTGCCCTCCTTCAGCAGCGCGAGCGCCTGGCCGAGGATCGAGGATTCGATCCGTGCCTCCTTGTTGCCCTGCTGCGCCTTCTTGACGAGATTGGGCAGGCGCTTCTCGATACTCTCGATGTCGGCGAGCATCAGCTCGGTCTCGACCGTCTCGGCGTCGGCGATCGGATCGACGCGCCCCTCGACATGGGTGACGTCGCCCTCCTCGAAGCAGCGCAGGACATGGACGATGGCGTCGACCTCGCGGATATTGGCGAGAAACTGGTTGCCGAGGCCCTCGCCCTTCGAGGCGCCGCGCACCAGCCCCGCGATATCGACGAATTCGAGCTGGGTGGGGACGACGTTCGCCGATCGCGCGATCCCCGCGATCCGGCCCAGCCGCTCGTCTGGGACCGCCACCCGGCCGATATTGGGCTCGATGGTGCAGAAGGGGTAGTTGGCCGCTTCCGCCGCCGCGGCCTCGGTGAGCGCGTTGAACAGCGTCGACTTGCCGACATTGGGCAGGCCGACGATCCCGCATCTGAACCCCATATCCCTTCTCGCTCCTTGCCGCGCCGCCGCTCTCGATTATTCGGCGTCGGCTGTCCATAGCGGGGCGCGGAAAGGAGAGGGGATGGGCCAGGCATCAGCGCCCGGCGCGCCGCCGCGGACGGCTAGCCTCGCCGTGCTGCTCGCCGGTCAGGCGGGGATGGCGGCGCTCGCCTTCATATTGGCGCCTGCCACCGGCATATCACCGCTCGCCCTGTTCGCCTTCGATGTCGCCGGCTTGCTCGCCGGTCTCGCCGGCGCCCTCGTCCTCGTGCTGGCGAGCGTCGCGATGCGGATCGTCGCCCCTGAGACGGCGCGCCGCGCCGACCGGGACATGCTCGCGCTGTTCGCCGAACTCGGCCTGGCGCTGCGCTGGCGGGTGGTGGTGCTGCTCGGCGCCGCGGCGGGAATTTGCGAGGAGCTGCTGTTCCGCGGCGCGCTGCAAGGCTGGCTGATGACGCTCATGCCGCTTGCCGCCGCCGCCGCTCTCGCATCGCTGCCTTTCGCGCTGCTCCATCCGCTGAGTCGCTTCTATGTCGCCGCGACCTTCGTCATCTCGCTGTTCCTGGGCTTCCTCTACGCTCTCGCCGCCAATCTCCTCGCCCCCATCCTCGCCCATATGCTCTACGATTTTTATGCGCTGGCGCGGCTCAAGGCGCTGGCGCGCCGGCCTAGACCCGATAGTTGAAGCTGACGCTGATCCGTTCGCCATCGGCGTCGCCGGCGGTCACTTCGTGGCGCAGCCAGCTTTCCCACATCAGGAGGGTGCCCGGCGCGGGATCGAGATGGACGAAGGGCCGCAGCTGTTCGGGCGCGTCCTCCCGCCGGGCCGGAGCGGCCATCATCAGGGGCAGGCGCGGGTCTTCGAGCTTCAGCCGTCCCGCGCCCTCGGGCACGGCGACGTAGAGCGTGCCCGAGACGGCGCTCAGCGGATGGATATGGCCGGGATGGGCGGTGCCGGGCTCCAATATGTTGACCCACAGGCTGTCAAGCTTCAGCCGCCTGCGGCCCAGCTCCATTGCCGAAGCGTCGGCAAATCGCCCGGCATGGCGGTCGAGATGGCGCTTCAGCTCGGCGAAGCGCGGATCGCGCTTGGTGAGATCGTCGAGCGAGGCATAGCTGGTATAGCCGCGATATTCATGTTGGGCGCACCAGCGCCGCCCGGCCTCGTCCTCGTCGGCGATCGCCCGGCACGCGTCGTCGAGCTCGGCGAGCAGTGCCGCATCGTCCAGCGCCGCCTGGTAGAGCAGCGTGTGGAAGAGGCTGCGGACCGCCATTCAGCCCTGCATCCGCCGCGCGACCTCGTTCATGAAGCGGGCATCGTCGCCGCTCGCCAGCCATTGGGCCTCGGCGGCGATCGCGCCCAGCATGTCCGCCAGCCCTTCGCGCTCGGCGCGGGCGTAATTGCCCAGCACATGGGGGGTGACGCGCGCCTTGTCGCCGGGATGGCCGATGCCGATGCGCACCCGCCGGAAGCCGCCCCCGATATGCTCCTCGGTCGATCTGAGGCCGTTGTGGCCGGCGCTGCCGCCGCCCGTCTTCACCTTGACCTTGAACGGCGCGAGATCGAGCTCGTCGTGGAAGACGGTGACGTCGGCGGGCGCGCGCCTGAACCAGCGCATCGCCTCGCCGATCGCCTGGCCTGAGCGGTTCATGTAGGTGGCGGGTTTCAGGATGAGGATGCGCGCGGCACCGATCCGGCCGCGGCTGGTCCAGGCGTTGAAGCTCTTTCTGGGCGGCTCGAAGCCGTGCGTCTCGGCGATCGAATCGACCGCCATGAAGCCCACATTGTGCCGCTGGAGCGCGTGGCTCGCGCCCGGGTTGCCGAGGCCGGCCCAAATCTGCACGGGCGCGAAATCTCCCCAGTCGCTGGCCTCCTCGCCGCTCTGGCCGGGCACCGGCACCGGGCCGGGCGCGAACATCGCGGCGAGGCGGCGGAGGAAGGACAAGGGGTCTTATCCCTTGTCTTCGGCGTCCTTGCTCTCCGCTTCGCCCTCGCCCTCCTCGTCGGGTCCGGCCTCCTGCTCGGTCGCCGGCACCTCGTCGGCAGCGGCCTCCTCTTCCTCGGCTTCCTCCTCGGCCTTCTTGAGCGCCGAGGGGGCGACGACGGTGGCGATGGTGAAGTCGCGGTCGCCGATCGCCGAGACCGATCCTTCGGGCAAGCCGATCGCCGAGATGTGGATCGAATCGCCGATGTCGAGCCCGTCGAGCGCGATGACGATCTCCTCGGGGATCTTGTCGGCCTCGCAGACGAGCTCGAGCTGGTGGCGCACGACGTTGAGGACGCCGCCGCGCTTGAGGCCCGGCGAGGCCTCCTCGTTGACGAACCGCACCGGCACGTCGACCTCGACCCTGGCATGTTCGGAGATGCGCAGGAAATCGACATGCATCGGCCGGTCGGTGACGGGGTGGAGCTGGACGTCCTTGGGCAGCGTCCGGCTGGCCTCGCCGTCGACCTCGACCATGATCACCGAGTTCATGAAATGGCCCGAGGAGAGCAGCCTCATGAGCGCGCGCTCCTCGACATGGATGGGTTGGGGGTCCTGCTTGTCGCCGTAGATGACGGCGGGCACGCGGCCTGTCCGTCGGATCGCGCGGGAGGCTCCCTTGCCCGCCCGCTCGCGCGCCTCGGCCGCCAGCGTGAGCTGCTCGCTCATGTCCTCGTCTCCAAAAGCTTCATGGGTCCGGCCCGCCTCCAGGGATGACCATGGCCGGAAAAGTGGGGCGCCTATAGGGCCTCGCGCGGCGACATGCAAGCCGCTGCGGCGCGCATGCGGGGGGCGCTCAGTCGGCGAGGACATCCTCCTCGTCCTCGATCCGCTCGCTGGCGATGCCGCGCGCCGCGAGCAGCTCCTGGACGCTGTCCTCGCCGGCGAGATGGCCGACGCCGACGGCCATGAACACGGTGCCGGGCGTATCGAGCCGCTCGTCGATCCATTCGGCCCAGCGCGCGTTGCGGTCGCTGAAGATGATCCGGTAAAGCTCGGGCTGATCCTCGAAGCCCTCGGTGATCATGGCGACGAGCGTCTCGACGTCGCCGCTCGCCCAGGCGGCCTTCATGCGGCCGAACTGGTCGGGCAGCTCCTCGAGATAGTCGAGCGTCACCTCGAGCTGCTCGAGCTGCTGCTCCTCGGGCATGCCGTCGAACATGACGATCTGCGTCTCGAAGCCCTCGAGCTCGCCGATCGGCTTGCCGTCCGCGCGCGCTTGCGCCGCGATCAGCGTCTCGGGGCCCTGCTCGGGGGTGAGGCCGAGCTTCTGGGCCGCGAGCGCGCTCAGCGTCATGGTCACGAACCAGGGGTCGAACTGGTCGAAGGCGGTGGGCGGCGCGCCGATCTCGGCGAGCTGCGCGGCGAGCTTGGCGCGCATGTCCTCGGAGAGCCGCGCCGAAAGCGGCGGCCCGTCGGGATCGCGCGCGTAGCGGAGGAGGAGCTGCTGCACCGCGCTCATGTCCTCGGGCGGCTCGGCTTCGAGCACCACCTCGTCGGCGGCCTCGTAGGCGGCGCGCACCTCGTCGTTGAACCATTGCTGCTTGCCGTCGAGCAGGTGGAAGGTGCCGAGCATGTAGATCGCCGTGTCCTCGTCCCTCACCACCCACATCGCCGGGTCGGCGTCGGGCAGCGCGGCGGCGCTCGTCTCCATGGCGGTCGTCGGCGGAGGGGCTTCGGCGGTGGCGGGCGGTTCGGCGACGGGTTGGGCGCAGGCGGCGAGCGCGAGCGCGGCGGCGGTGGCGAGCAGGGTCTTCATCGGCGAAATCCTTGGCGCGAATGATTGTTCTCGCCCGCTCATAAAGAGCAGGGATGAAAAGGCGAGATGGAAAAGGGACAAAGCCGGCAGCCGCCCGCCTTTCACCTCGCTTTTCTCGTCCGGCCGCCATGTTGACCGCCGCCGGACCATGCGCCACACGAGGCTCTTGCCTCATCACGAACGAAACCGCCTTGCCGCTCAGCTTCCAGAACCTCATCCTCGCCCTGCATCGCTACTGGAGCGACCAGGGCTGCGTCATTCTCCAGTCCTATGACGTCGAGATGGGCGCCGGCACCTTCCACCCGGCGACGGCCTTGCGCGCGCTCGGTCCCGATCCCTGGCGCGCGGCCTTCGTCCAGCCGAGCCGCCGCCCCGGCGACGGGCGCTATGGCGACAATCCAAACCGCCTCTACCAGCATCATCAATATCAGGTCGTCCTGAAGCCGAGCCCGCCCGACCTGCAGGCGCTCTATCTCGGCAGCCTCGCCGCGATCGGCATCGATTTCGCGCGCCACGACATCCGCTTCGTCGAGGATGACTGGGAAAGCCCGACATTGGGCGCCTGGGGGCTCGGCTGGGAGGTCTGGTGCGACGGCATGGAGATAACGCAGTTCACCTATTTCCAGCAGGTGGGCGGCTTCGACTGCCGGCCCGTGTCGGGCGAACTCACCTACGGGCTGGAGCGGCTGGCGATGTACGTCCAGGGCGTCGACAGCGTCTATGAGCTGGCCTATGATGACGAGGGCGTCACCTATGGCGACGTCTTCCTCGCCAACGAGAAGCAATTTTCCGAATATAGCTTCGAGCGCGCCGATACCGACCTCCTGTTCCGCTGGTTCCGCGACGCGGCGGACGAAGCGCGGCGCTGCGTCGATGCTGGCCTGCCGCTGCCCGCCTATGACCAGGCGATAAAGGCGAGCCACATCTTCAACCTTCTCGACGCGCGCGGCGTCATTTCGGTCGCCGAGCGCCAGGCGACGATCGCCAGGGTCCGCGACCTCGCGGTGGGCGCCTGCGAGGCTTGGGTGGAGACCAGCGGATGGGGGTGATCAACAATGATATCATGTGCGTTCGTGTCGAGCGAAGTCGAGACACTCTGCCGAGCTTGGCCGAGGCACCTGTTCTCGCTCCGCTCGAAGGGGCCTCTCGACTACGCTCGGGGCGAACGGGATATGGCATCGCATGACCGACTTCCTCCTCGAGCTCCTCTCCGAGGAAATCCCCGCGCGCATGCAGCCGCGCGCGCGCTCCGATCTTACCCGTCTGTTCGAGGCGAAGCTCGGCGAGGCGGGGCTCGAGGCGGCAGGCATCGAAAGCTTCGTCACTCCCCGCCGGCTCGCGCTCATCGCTCGCGGCCTGCCCGAAACGACCGCGCCGACTCGCGAGGAGCGCCGCGGCCCGCGCGCCGGTGCGCCGCCGCAAGCCATCGAGGGCTTCCTGCGCTCTACCGGCCTTGCCCGCGACCAGCTGGAGGAGCGCGAGGACGGGAAGGGGACGTTCCTCTACGCGGTGATCGACCGGCCCGGCCGGGCCACCGCCGATCTCCTCGCCGAGGCGATCCCCGAAATCGTCCGCGACTTTCCCTGGCCCAGGTCGATGCGCTGGGGCCCCGCCTCGATCTCGACCGAAAGCCTGCGCTGGGTGCGCCCGCTCCACGGCATCGTCGCGCTTCTGGGCGAGGAGGTGGTGGAGTTCGAGGTCGGCGGCATCGCGTCGGGAGCGGCGACGCTGGGCCATCGCTTCCACCATCCCGGCCCGATCACGCTCGGGGGGGCGCAGGATTATGCCGAAAAGCTGCGCGCCTGCCAGGTCGTGCTGGACGCCGGGGAGCGCGCCGCGATCATCGCCGAGGGCGCGGGCAAGCTCGCCGCCGAGGCCGGGCTGAAGCTGGTCGAGGACGAAGGTCTGCTCGCGGAAAATGCGGGCCTCGCCGAATGGCCGGTGCCCTTGCTCGGCAGCTTCGATCCCGCCTTTCTCGATCTCCCGCCCGAGGTCATCCGCCTCGCGATGCGCAGCCACCAGAAATATTTCGCGCTTACATCCTCCCCGAGCTCGCTCGGGGAGGGGGACCGCCCGAAGGGTGGTGGAGGGGCCGGGGGCGGGGGGGGGGGGGCGCCCGCCGTTGGGGGGGGGGGGGGGCGGGGGGGTTCGCGCCGGGTGGCCCAAGCTCGCTCGGGGAGGGGGGCCGGCCGCAGGCTGGCGGAGGGGTCGCCGGCGATCTCGCTCCCCGCTTCGTCTGCGTCGCCAATATCGAGGCCGACGACGGCGGCAAGGCGATCGTCGCCGGCAACGAGCGCGTGCTCGCCGCGCGCCTCGCCGACGCCAAATTCTTCTGGGAGCAGGATGTAGAAATCCCGCTCGAGGCGCAGGCGGAGAAGCTTGACCAGATCGTCTTCCACGAAAAGCTCGGCACCATCGCCGACAAGGCCGACCGCGTCGCCAGGCTCGCGCGCTGGCTGATCGAGGAGGGGATCGTAAAATCCTCCCCCGGCGTGCCGGGGGAGGGGGACCAGCCCCGCCAAAGCGGGGGTGGTGGAGGGGTAACGTCATCCTCCGGTCATACCCCTCCACCGTCCTCCGGACGGTCCCCCTCCCCAAACGAGCTTGGGGAGGCGAGCGACATTCCCCACTCCCCGGCCCTCTCCCCTGAAGGGGAGAGGGAGAAGCTCGCCGACATGGCCGAACGCGCCGCCCGCCTCGCCAAGGCCGATCTCGTCACCGGCATGGTCGGCGAATTTCCCGAGCTGCAGGGGATCGTCGGCGGCCATCTCGCCCAGGCCCAGGGCCATCCCGACGCCATCGCCGACGCCATCCGCGACCAATACAAGCCTGTCCCGAGCAAGGTCGAGGGGCCACAAGGGCAGGGCGACGAAGTCCCGACCGCGCCGGTCACCGTCGCGGTCAGCCTGGCCGACAAGCTGGATACGCTCGGTCGCTTTTTCTTTGTGAACGAGAAACCGACGGGCTCAAAGGATCCGTTCGCCCTCAGGCGTGCAGCTATTGCACTGCTGGCAATAGTGATGGCGAACCGGCTTCGTTTCTCGATATGGGCTGCTTTGGAGCGGAGTTTTCCTGAGGAAGAAGACCCGAACAGCCCGGAAGCAATCACGAACACTTTTGCCATTCCGGCTCTCAAGGATTTTTTGATCGACCGCCTCAAGGTCCAGCAGCGCGAGGCGGGGGTTCGGCACGATCTCATCGACGCGGTGTTCGCATTGGGCGGCGAGGACGATCTCGTTCGCCTGCTCGCGCGGGTGAAGGCGCTCCAGGCCTTCGTCGAGACCGAGGACGGCGACGATCTCCTCGCCGCCTACAAGCGCGCGGCGAACATCCTCAAAAAGGAGGGCTGGGACGCATCCGCATCGGATCGTCGCCCCGAGCTTGTTTCAGGGTCCATTCCGGCGACCTCCGAGGAGGCTGAAGATGGGAGGCCGGGAAAAGTTCGGCCTGAAGGTTCACCTTCGGCGGAGAAATCCCTGTCCTACACGCCGGAAAAGGAGGATGAGGCGTTGATCGCCGCGCTCGACGCGGCCGAGCCGCGCGCGCGCGCGGCGGTCGCGGAGGAAAGGTTCGAGGACGCCATGTCCGCGCTCGCTTCGCTGCGCGAGCCGATCGACGATTTTTTCGACGAGGTGACGGTCAATGACGATGATAAGCAAAAGCGCGCCTGTCGCCTCGCCCTCCTCGCGCGCTTCCGCGATGCCGTGCATGAGGTCGCCGATTTCTCCAGGATCGAAGGCTGATGTTTTTCTACTCTATGGAGCCGCAACTTCCGCAACTTCCGCTCGCGCCGCCGCGCTTGGCGCTCCTCGCTTCCGGCTGGCTTCGGCAATGAAAGCTGCCGTCCGATGAGCCAATATGTCTACCGTTTCGGCGGCGGCCTCTCGGAGGGCGAGCGCGGCGACAAGCGCCGCCTCGGCGGCAAGGGCGCGGGGCTCGCCGAGATGGCCTCGATCGGCCTGCCGGTGCCCCCCGGCTTCACCATCTCGTCCGAGATGTGCATGCGCTATCTCGAGGAGGGGAGGAGCTTTCCCGATTCGCTGCGCGACGAGGTCGCGCTCGGCCTCGCCCATGTCGAGAAGGTCGCCGGCAAGCGCTTCGGCGAGGCTTCCGATCCGCTCCTCGTCTCGGTGCGCTCGGGCGCGGCGGTGTCGATGCCGGGGATGATGGACACGGTCCTCAATCTCGGCCTCAACGACGCGACGGTCGCGGGTCTGGCCAGGGCGAGCGGCGATCCCCGCTTCGCCTGGGACAGCTATCGCCGCTTCATCCAGATGTATGCCGACGTCGTGCTCGGCCTCGATCACGGCCTTTTCGAGGAGGCGCTCGAAATCGCCAGGGAGGACAAGGGAGTCCGGCTCGACACCGATCTCGACGCCGGCGATCTCGAAAGCCTCGTCGAACGCTACCAGCGGCTCGTCGAGGAGCAGCGGGGCGAGCCCTTCCCGCAGTCCCCCGACGACCAGCTCTGGGGGGCGATCGGCGCCGTGTTCGGCTCCTGGAACGCCGAGCGCGCCAAAATCTACCGCCGGCTCCACGACATCCCGCCCGACATGGGCACCGCCGTCAACGTCCAGGCGATGGTGTTCGGCAATCTCGGGCAGAGCTCGGCGACCGGCGTCGCCTTCACCCGCGATCCCTCGACCGGGGAGAATGTCATCTACGGCGAATATCTGCCCAACGCCCAGGGCGAGGACGTCGTCGCCGGCATCCGCACCCCGCATTATCTCACCCGCGCCGCCCGCGAGGGGGCGGGCGCGTCCGATCCCTCGCTCGAGGAGTCGATGCCCGATCTCTACGCCGAGCTCGGGAAGACCGTCGCGCTGCTCGAGAAACATTATCGCGACATGCAGGACATCGAGTTCACGATCGAGCGCGGCAGCTTGTGGATGCTGCAGACCCGCACCGGCAAGCGCACCGCCAAGGCGGCGCTCAAGATCGCGGTCGACATGGCGGGCGAGGGGCTGATCGACGAGGAGGAGGCGGTGTTGCGCGTCGATCCGGCGGCGCTCGACCAGCTGCTTCACCCGACGCTCGATCCCGAGGCCGCGCGCGAGGTCGTCGCCACCGGCCTTCCCGCCTCGCCGGGCGCCGCCTCGGGCAAGGCGGTGTTCGACGCCGATACGGCCGAGCGCCTGGCGAGCGAGGGCGAGAAGGTGATCCTCGTGCGCGTCGAGACATCCCCCGAGGACATTCACGGCATGCACGCCGCCCGGGGCATCCTCACCGCGCGCGGCGGCATGACGAGCCATGCCGCGGTCGTCGCGCGCGGCATGGGGCGCCCGTGCGTCTCGGGCGCCGGCGGGCTCGCGATCGACGCCGGGAAGAGGAGCATGCGCGCCGGCGGCGCCGAGATCGCCGTGGGCGATCTCATCACCATCGACGGCGGCAGCGGCGAGGTGATGCTGGGCGAGGTGCCCACCGTCCAGCCCGAGCTCGCCGGCGATTTCGCCACCCTCATGGACTGGGCCGACCGTTCGCGGCGGATGAAGGTGCGCACCAATGCGGACACCCCCGGCGATGCGCGCGCGGCGCGCGAGTTCGGCGCCGAGGGCATCGGTCTCGCCCGCACCGAGCATATGTTCTTCGACGCGACCCGCATCGCCGCGGTGCGCGAGATGATCCTCGCCGGCGACGAGGCCGGGCGGCGGGCCGCGCTCGACAAGCTGCGCCCCGCGCAGCGCGAGGATTTCGTCGAGATTTTCCGGATCATGGCCGGCCTGCCGGTCACCATCCGCCTGCTCGATCCGCCGCTCCACGAATTCCTTCCCCGCGACGCGGAGGAGATCGCCGAGGTCGCCGCCGCGATCGGCCGCTCGCCCGAGGAGGTGGGGCGGCGCATGGCCGAGCTCGCCGAATATAATCCGATGCTCGGCCATCGCGGCTGCCGGCTCGGGATCAGCTATCCCGAAATCTACGAGATGCAGGCGCGCGCCATCTTCGAGGCAGCGGTCGAGGCCTCCGGCGGGGAGGGGGGGATCCCGCTGCCCGAGATCATGGTGCCGCTGGTCGCGACCGCCGCCGAGCTCGGCCTCGTGCGCAAGCTCGTCGACCGGGTCGCGGGCGAGGTGTTCGAGGCGGCCGGGCGGAGCATCGACTATATGGTCGGCACGATGATCGAGCTGCCGCGCGCCTGCCTCGCCGCGGCCGCGATCGCCGCCGAGGCCGAATTCTTCAGCTTCGGCACCAACGATCTCACCCAGACCGCGCTGGGCGTCAGCCGCGACGTTGCCGGCCGCTTCCTCACCGACTATGTCGAAAAGGGCATCTATCCGCGCGATCCCTTCGTCAGCATCGATCCCGAGGGCGTCGGCGAGCTGATGGCGATCGCCGTCGAGCGCGGGCGGGCCGCGCGCGGCGACCTCAAGCTCGGCATTTGCGGCGAGCATGGCGGCGATCCGCAGTCGATCGCCCGCTGCGAGCAGCTCGGCCTCGATTATGTCTCGGCCTCGCCCTATCGCGTGCCAATCGCCCGCCTCGCCGCCGCCCAGGCCGCCCTCAGGGCGCAGTCCTGAGCCCGGCGAAGGGCGGCTAGGCCGCGGGCGGCG
>JBHJHL010000036.1:0-21281 GCA_050330935.1 Sphingomonadaceae bacterium
GGCGCTCTCGAACCCGGGCCCTGGGCGCGGGTGGGCAATCTCGCCCGCGCCCTCGATGCTCTCGCGGCCGCCAGTTTCTGGCGCAGGGGCCTCGCCGGCGAGGCCGACATGCTGTTCGCCGACGCCCTCGGCCCGGCGCGCATCGCCCTGGTCCTCGGCGCCGAGGGCGAAGGGCTGCGGCCCAATGTCGCCGCCCATTGCGACGCGCTCGCCCGGCTGCCGATCAGCGACGGGATCGAAAGCCTCAACATTTCCAACGCCGCGGCGGTCGCATTATACGCCCTCGCGCAATCGCGGGGGAAATAAGCATGTTCACCGTCACCACGAATGCCGAGATCGCGACCAACGATATCGAGGACGGCCCCGCCCCCGATCCCCGCGAGAGCCTGCTGAGCCGGAGGGTCGATCCGCAGTCGGAAAAGCTGTCCGAAGCGCCGCTGCGCTTTCCCGACTGAGGCCCGGGATGGGAATAAGCGCCAGGGATCTGCGCCGCTCGCTCGATGCGCTGGCCGAAATCGAGCCCGCCTTCGCCGCCGGCCTGAAGCGCGCCGGCTATCCCGAGCCGCGCAGCTCGCCGCCCGGCCATGCGACGCTGTTGAGGACGATGGTCGGCCAGCAGGTCAGCATCCATGCCGCGCGCGCGATCTGGGACCGGCTCGAGGCGGCGACCGGCGGCTGCGACGATCCCGCGAGGCTGCTCGCGGCTGCGGACGAGACGCTGCGCGCCGCCGGGCTTTCGCGGCAGAAGATCGCCTATGCCAGAAGCCTCGCCGAGGCGGTGACGACGGGCCGGCTCGATCTCGACGATCTTCCCGCCGACGACGAGGCGGCGATCGCGAGCCTTTCGGCGGTCAAGGGCATCGGCCGCTGGTCGGCCGAAATCTATCTGCTGTTCGCCGAGGGGCGTCCGGACATCTGGCCGGCGGGCGACCTTGCCGTCCGCATCGAGACCGGCAGGCTGCTCGGACTTGAACGAAGGCCGAGCGAGAAGCAGACCCGCGCGCTCGCCGAGGCGTGGCGCCCGCATCGCGGCGCGGCGGCGGTGTTCGCCTGGCATCATTACAAGACCGCGGTGCTCTGAACCGGCTCTAGCCGCGGCTGCGTTGCGCTTCGGGCACGCGGCTGCGTTCCTCGAGCTCTGCCATGCTCTCATAGTCGCTGAGCAGGAGCGCGATCGGCCGCAGCGCGGGCACATGGGCGAAGACGATGGTGATGAGCACGGTCAGGGGCACGGCGAGAAAGGCGCCGGCGACGCCCCATATCCAGGTCCAGAAGAGCAGCGCGACGAGCACCACGAGCGCGGAGATCGACAGCCTCTTGCCCATCATCTTGGGGTCGACATAATTGCCCATCACCTGCTCGATCGCCAATATGCCGAGGCCGACGATAAGCGCGCTGCCGAAATCGCGCGTGAGGAAGACATAGGCGACCGGCAGCAGCCCGGAAATGATCGAGCCCACCGTGGGGACGAAGTTCAGAAGCACGGTGAGCACCGCCCAGAGCAGCAGATAATCGACCCCGAACAACGCCAGCCAGCCGGCGTAGAGCGCGCCCGTGATCGCCCCTATGAGCAGCCGGGTGAGAAAGAAGGCGCGGAAGCGCTCGCCGATCGTGTCGGCCGCGGCGACCCAGCCGCGCTCGATCCTGAAGCCGGTGATCGCCGCGAGCTTGCGCCGCCAGCGGTCGGCCTCGGTGAACATCAGGAGAATGAGAAAGAGGATGAGGACGATGCCGCCGATCACCGCCGCGGCGGTGCCGAGCGCTTCGAGCGCGAAATCGCCGACATTGCCGATTATCCCGCCGAGGCCGCCATTTTCGGCCACCATCGGGCCGAAGGGACTCTGCGCCAGCCGGCTCTCGAACACCGGCGCCAGCTGCTCGGCGCTCGCGGTGACCTGCTGTCCGGCGAGCGTCAGTCCGCCGGCGAAAACAGCCAGCAGACCGATCACCACCAGCATCCCCGCGGCATAGCCGAGCCAGTCGAGCCCCCCGGGCACCCGCTCCTTGACCCAGCGGCACACCGGCCAGGTGGCGAGTGCGATGATGAGCGCCGCGGCAATCGGCATGCTCGCCGAATAGGTGGCGCGCAAGGTCCAGGCGAGCGCGATCGCAAGCAGCGCGGCGAGCATCCAGAAGCCGGCGCCCTTGCGGGCATGGCTCTCGCGCTCCTGCCCGCGGCGATCATCTTCATCGGGCATGCGGGTCTCCGAAAGGATGTTAGGCTGCGCGCCGTTATTCGGCCGCTTCGCGCTCTAAGTCGAGCATCTCGGCCATCGCCCGCTCCGCCTCGGCGATATAATCGCGCGTCAGCGGCACCGCGTCGCGGCGTCTGGCGAGCTGAATCTGGAAATTCATCAGCGGCCGGTGGCGAAAGCTCATTTCGGCCGAGGCGAGATAGAATTCCCACATCCGGCAGAAGCGCTCGTCGAGCATCGCCGCCGCCCTCGCGCGGCTCTCGCGAAAACGCCGATACCATTGCTCGAGCGTGAAGGCGTAATGGAGGCGGAGGATTTCGAGATCGGTGATCCACAGCCCCGCCTTCTCGACCGCCGGCACCACTTCCGAAAGCGAGGGGATATGACCGCCGGGGAAGATATATTTGTCGGTCCAGGGATCGGGCCCGGTATTGCCGTCGGCACGGCCGATCGAATGGACGAGGGCGACACCGTCCTCCTCGAGCAGCTCCGCGATCTTGGCGAAATAGGCCTCGAGGTTGTCGCGGCCGACATGCTCGAGCATGCCCACAGAGACTATGCGGTCGTAGCGGCCCTTTTCCTCGCGATAATCGCGGACCTCGAATTCGACCTTGCCGTCGATCCCGTCGCGCGCCGCGCGGCGGGTGGCTTCGGCATATTGCTCGTCGGCAAGGGTGATGCCCTTGACCTTAGCGCCGGTCGCCTTGGCGATCATGATCGCGGTCGAGCCCCAGCCGCAGCCGATGTCGAGGACGCGGCTTCCCGGCTCGAGGAGCAGCTTGGCGGCGATATGGCGCAGCTTGGCCGCCTGCGCCTCCTCGAGTGTTTCCCCGCCGGACGGGAAATAGGCGGCGGAATAGATGCGCTCGCGGTCGAGAAAGAGATCGAATAGCGCCGGCGGCAGATCGTAATGATGCTTGGCGTTGCGCCGCGACCGCAGCACCGAATTGCGTATCCGGCCGACCCGCAGCCGGCGCAGCTTGCCGGCGAGCTTGGCCGGCGTCGAGCGGAGCAGGCTGTCATAGCCCCGGGTGACCACATAGAGCAGATCGCGGATGTCCCCGCGCTCGATCGTCAGCCCGCCGTCCATATAGGCCTCGCCCGCCGCCAGCGACGGATTGAGCGCGATCCTGAGCGGCAGCCATCGGTCGTGGAAGCGGACCTCAACATGCGGCGGCGAGCCGTCGCCATAGCGGCTCTCCCGGCCGCGATGATCGATGACGGCGACGTCACCCTCACGGACGACGCTTGCCAGCATCTCGCCGAGCAGCGGTAACCTGGCCTCGCGTTTCGTGCCGCTCATGCTTGCTTTCCGCATTTTTCCGCCACGGCGCGATTATGACTCCCGCCGAAAAGCGATTCAAGCGGTCAGCGGGCGTCGACGAGGACGATCTCCGCCGCCTCCTCGGCCTTGATCGATAGCCTCTCCTCGCCCGCGATGGCGACGCCGTCGCGCGCCCGGGCGGCGACTCCGTTGACGCTGATCCGCCCGCACGCCGGCACCAGATAGGCATGACGCTTCGGATCGAGATCGAGCGAGACGCTCTCGCCCGCCTTGAGCGTCGCACCCATCAGCCTCGCGGCGGCATGGATTGCGAGCGCTCCCTCATCCTCGTCGAAGCCGCTCGCCAGCGTCACGAACCTGCCCGAACGATCGCCCTTGGGAAACGGCCGCGCGCCCCATCGCGGATCGGCGCCGGGGCGGTCGGTCTCGACCCAGATCTGGAAAAGCGTGGTCGTCTCCTGCTCGAGATTATATTCGCTGTGGCGCACACCCGTGCCCGCCGACATTACTTGCACGTCGCCGGCTTCGGTGCGGCCTTCGTTGCCGAGCGAATCGCGATGGGTGATCGCGCCCAAGCGGACATAGGTCATGATTTCCATATCGCGGTGCGGGTGGGGCGGGAAACCCGATCGGGGCGCGATCTCGTCGTCGTTCCAGACGCGAATCGCACCCCATCCCATCCGCGCCGGATCGTGATAATTGGCGAAGGAGAAATGGTGGCGGGCGTTGAGCCAGCCATGATTTTCATGGTCGAGGCTGGCGAATGGGCGGATGTCGATCATCGATCTCTGCCATTAAATTCGTCGCACCCTGCCCATATAGGGATCGCAAAGGAGTGAGCCATGGCCGGAGAAGGCGATAGCGAAGCGAGCAAAGGGGAAACGCCCCCCGACCGGGTCTCCAACCTCCCCCACAGCCCCTGGTTCGACCGCGAGGCGCTGATGCGCGGCATCGGCATCCGCTTCAAGGGCCGCGAGCGCAGCGACGTCGAGGAATATTGCGTCTCCGAAGGCTGGATCCGCGTCCAGGCGGGAAAGACCGTCGACCGCAAGGGCAATCCGCTGACGATCATGCTCAAGGGGCCGGTCGAGGCCTGGTAGCAGGATGCGGAAGAAAGCTGACCGCAACGGGGCGGGGCTGAACCGGGCGGGACGATGAAAACGCCGGCGGTCCCTCGCGGAGACCGCCGGCGCCTCTCCTACGGCACGAAGGAGCCGGTCAGAAACGCAGCCGCGCGCCGGCGTAGAAGCGCCGGCCGAAGGGATCGTAGACATCCGCCGCCGTGTCGGTGCCAGTAACATTGAAGGTGGTCCCCGACAGGATGTTGGGGGCGTCGTTATCGAGCACATTGTCCACTCCGAAGAAGAATTCGTAGCTTTCGGAGGGAGTGAACCTGATCTGCGTATCGAGGTAGAATTCGGGGCTGATGCGGATCGCATCGGGTTCGAGCCCGAAGGCGGCAAGGAACTGGTTGTCCTCGAAGGCCTCGCCGATATAGGTCCCGGTGAAGCTGATCCCCCATTGCTCGTTCGACAGGCCGAGCCGGGCGGTGAAGCGATCCTCGGGATTGCCGATCTCGCCGACGAAGGGATCTATTTCCGCGTCAGGCGTAGGCTGCACAAAGCCTTCGAAATAATGGGTATAGGCGATCCGGAAATCG
This sequence comes from Sphingomonadaceae bacterium, assembly GCA_050330935.1. GTDB lineage: Bacteria > Pseudomonadota > Alphaproteobacteria > Sphingomonadales > Sphingomonadaceae > Allosphingosinicella. The sequence goes on from JBHJHL010000036.1 coordinate 5,141, forward strand.
ATCCGCCCGTCGGGGGCGAGTCCGAAGAAATCGAAATTCCTGCCATAATTCAACACTACGTCGATGCCTTCGGTCTCGAGACCGCCGCTGTTGAACAGCGGGGCGTCGACGAATTCGAGCGAGCCGGCGCTATTGATCGCCGTCGCCGTCGGCCGCCGGGTGATGAGATCGCAGAATTCCTGCACACCCTCGCGATAGCATTGATCGAGAATGAACTGGCGCGGGGGCGGCACGATCGCATCGTCGATGACGATGTTGAAATAGTCGACGGTAAGCGAGAAATCGCGGAAGAAGCCGCTCCGGGGAGCGACCACCACGCCGGCGGTGAAGGTGTCGGCGGTTTCCTCCTCGAGATCGGGATTGCCGCTGTTGAAGCCGCTGATGCCCTGGATATCGGCCTGGTTCAAGGTGAAGACGCCGTTGGCCGCGATGTTGCGCGCGACCCCGGGCTCGGCGCGGCAGCGGTCGCCGAGCGCGCCGCCGCCCGACGCGCCGATGCCGGCGCAGGGATCGCTGAGACCCGGCGGGAATGTCTGCGACGGGCCGGTGAACAGCTCGCCGATATTGGGCGCGCGCACCGCCCGGGCATAGGTGCCGCGGAACTTGATCGCCTGGATCGGCGCCCATTCCGCCCCGGCGCTGTAGCTGTAGACCGTGCCGACGGTCGAATAGTCGGCAACGCGCGCCGCTCCGCTGAGGGTGAGCGCATGGAAGAAGGGTATGTCGGCGAGAAGCGGAATGTTGAGCTCGAGATAGCCTTCCCACACGTCGAATTCGCCTTCGGTGTCGGGAAGCGCATTGCCGGCATTCTGGCCGGTGTTGGTGAGCGCATCGAGATCCTGAAGGCTCGTTTCCTTGCGGTATTCGCCGCCGAGCGCGATGCCGAGCGGTCCGCCGGGCAGATCGAACAGTTCGCCTGACAGATTGGCCTGGACGACATCCTGGGTGACCCGGCTCAAGGTGGTGCCGCCGGCGGCGATATAATCGACCGCATCTTGCGAGATCGAGCCGAAGCCGTAGATGTCGAGCGGCACGCAGCCTTCGGCGCGCGCATCGGCATCCACGCAGACCGCGTCGGTCGTGTCGCCGTCATTATCGACATCGTTGACGTCGACCATCGCGTTCAGCGCTTCGCGGAAATTGGGCACGTTGACCTGCCCGCTCGAGCTCTGGGATTCGTTGGTCTGGCCGCGGTTGTAATTGATGTCCCAGCGGAATTTTTCGTCGAACAGCTCGCCTTCCACGCCGACCACATAGCGGTAGAAATCGCGATCGACCTGGCCGCTGCGGGTGCCGAATTCGAGCAGCCTGCGGGCAAAACCGATGTCCCTGAAGCCGTCGCCGTCGGTGTCGGTCGCGGCATTGTAGATGGGATCGGGCACGAAGGGATTGCGTCCCTGCGGTCCTTCGATCGGCACCGCGCCGCCGGTGGCCGGGAAGAGAGCGTCCGAACCGAGCGGGAAAGGCTCGATCTCGCGGGCCGAGAAGCTGCTCGTATAGGTGCCTTCGGCGAATATGGTGATATCGTCCGTGACATCGTAAAAGGCGCGCGCGGCGAGCAGCTTGCGCTCGACCGGAACCGCCAGGGTACGGAAACGCTGGCGGTTGAAGCCGTTGGGTCCAACGCCGGAGCCGAGCGCGCTGCTGCAGGTCGCGCCATTGGTGGTGAAGCAGGGCTGCAGCGAGCCGCTCGGCGAGAAGGTGAAGGTGAAGCCGCCGGCGCTGAACCGGCCCTGCGGCGGGAAGCTCGAGAAGAACGGCTCGAAGGGAGTGCCGAAATCCGCCGGATCGCCGGTGAGGCGGAACAGGCTGAGATCGTCGAGCGCGAGGTTGCTGCGATTGACCGACGGCACATTGTCCTGATCCGAATAGCCGACATGGATCATGATATTGCCGCGATCGTCGAAAATATTGGTGCCCATGGTGAGGCTGAGATCGATGAGGCCGTTGTCGCCCCTTTCGCTGATCCCGAAGCGGCTGTCGATTTCGAGGCCCTCGAAATCGGAGCGGTAGATGAAGTTGACCACGCCGGCGACCGCGTCCGAGCCGTAGAGCGACGAGGCGCCACCGGTGAGGATGTCGATGCGCTCGATGAACTGGGTCGGGATGGTGTTGAGATCGACGATCGAACTTCCCGGCACCCCGGCGACGACGCGGCGGCCGTTGATGAGCACGAGCGTGCGGTCCGAGCCGAGGTCGCGCAGATCGATCGTGGCGATGCCGGTGGCCGAGGTGAGAAAGGCGCTGTTGGTGCGGCTGAGCGCCGGGATGCCCACGGAGGGATTTTCCAGCAGCAGCTCCTGGACATTGACCGCGCCTGATGTGTCGATGTCCTCGCTGTCGAGAATCTGCACCGGCGAGGCGGTGTCGATCGTCGGCGAGGCGATGCGGGTGCCGGTGACGATGATCTGGGTGCCTTGACGTACGCAATTGGGATCGTTGGGCTCGTCGACGCACAGCACGATCGCGGCTTCGCCGGGCTCGGCATCCTCTTCCACGTCCTGCAGCCCTTCTCCGGGCGGATCGCTCACCTGCGCGGCGGCCGGCGCGGTCATAAGGACGATGCCGAGCGCCAGGGGCGCTGCGGATGCGAAGAAGGTCGATTTCTTTTTCATGGCGTCAACAATCCCCTCTTGGTTCCATGGCGCCGAAGCCGCCGAAGGACGCGGAAGCTCGACGTGCGAAAAAGGGCGAGCCGCACCGGGACAGGTGGTGCGTATCGCACTATACGTCTTTTTTCTTACGCCTTGATCGCCGGACGGCAAGCGGGTTAGTGCGATTAGTTCTATTTGGGCGCTGCGGTGTTGCTTCCAGGCCACAAAGGAAACGGCGCCGCCCGCGCCCGGCTAGCCTCCCGGATCGGCCGGCAGGGCCACAAGCGAGGCAAAAGCTCCATCAGCGGCGCTCGGTGTCCGCCTGGCGGCCTTTTCGGGGGCCCTTCCTTGCCCGGCTTCTTGTCTTTGTCCTCCCACCGGATTCCTCTAGGCAAGATCGCAAACCGACTGGAGATCGAGGAGATGGTGGGCGAGGAACCAGGCGCGCTGACCGATCATGAGGGCACGCTTTTAGGCCTGATCGTCCGCGCCGGACCGCTCACCGCCTACCAGGTCGGGAAAATCTACGACCGCTCGCCGGTCAGCAACTTCAACACCAGCAAGGGCAAGCTCTATCCGCTCATCCGCCGGCTTCGGCAGCGCGGGCTGCTCGCCGCCATCCCGGTCGAGGATGACGCGCGCGGAACCGAAAAACTTGCCGCCACCGAAGCCGGCAAGGCCGCGGTCCGGCGCTGGTGCATGGAAATCAAGCCGGCGCACCTGCTGCTCGACGACCCGCTGCGCACCAAGGTCCAGTCCTTCGAGCTGTTCTCCCGCGAGGAGCGGGTCGAATGGTGCGTCACCGCGCGCGCCCTTCTTTCCCGGAAGCTGAAGGAGCTCGAAGCCTATAAGGACGAGGTCGAAGTCCCCTTTCACGACTATGTGCACAGCAATGCGGCAGGAGCGATCCGCCAGCGCATCGAATGGCTCGACACGCTGCTGCATGGCCTTACCCGGCCATCTTCCTGATCCCACGCCGCTCCCCGCGCGGCGCGGCTGCGCCACTCTGGACTGAAAGACCCGACCGTCTTATTATTAGTGCGATTCGCACTAATGGAGGCGGGTTTGCCGGATCGGCTAAAATCGAACGAAGCGCGCAGGGCAACGATCCTCGCCGGGGCGCTGGAGCTGTTTTCGGGCCGCCCTCCCGAAGAGGTGACGGTCGCCATGGTCGCCGACCGGGCGGGGCTAAGCTACTGGCAGGTCTTCCGCTATTACAGCAATCCCGCGCAGCTCTTCCGCGCGGCGGTGAACCAGCTCATGAACGGGATCTCGGATCGCATCGCTCTTCCCGAAGGCCGCCCCGGAGGCGTCCATGAAGCGATCCTCCTTTTCACGCGCCGGGCGCAGGAGATCATCGCCGGTGAGGCCTATAAGCAGATGCTGTACATGATCATTCGGGAAAGCCCCTATCGGGAGTGGGTGCGGGAAAAATACGAAAGCTGCATCGCCGCGAAGCTGAAATCCTGCCTCGCCCAGTGCATCGAAACCGCCGGCCGCGGTCACGGCGCGCTCGTCAACCTTCCCGAGCAAGCCAGGCAGAAATTCGTGAGAGAGCTGGAATTCGCGTTCGCGCTTCCCAAGCTTTTGCCGGGAAGCGAACCGCTCGCCGCTGAAGATGTCGAGAAGCTTCTCGGCAAGATCGCCGGCGAGACCTTCGCCGCCACCTACACATTGGCCTTCGAGACCGAGGCCGCCTGATCCGCGCAATGCGACGGCCGCGCATGAAAGCTAGCATTCGGCCCGCGCCGGGCGCCGCGCGCGGCCATCCGATCCCTTCTCCCCGCCTCTCTCGCGCTCAGTACAGCCCTGGCGCCTTTTCGGCCGGCCTCGATCGCTCCTTCCGGCCCGGCGGTTTGCGGTCCGCCCGCTTCGGCCCGGGGCGCAGGTTTTTCGCGCCATGACGCCGGGCATGGTCGATTCGCGGCGGCGCTGTCTCCCTTTCGATCTCCGGCATCATCGCGACTGGCCCTCGTCGATATGGGGAAGGTTAAGCTTCGCCCGGCATAATCTAGCGGCGGCGCGCGAAGCCTGGGCGGCTTTGCGACCGACGGCTCCCGACTGCGACGGAACGAAATCGAATGCTGCTTAACCGCATCCTGGAAGCGACGAACGGCACGGCGATGGCCGCGGCAAACCGGTCGCGAGGCCCGAGACTCGGCCGGCGGGCGCGGGGGGCGCGGCGGTGAAGGAAGGGCAGACGCCGTCCTTGCCGGCATCGGCGGATGCCCCGGGCCGCCCGCGCTTGCGCGCGGCGATGATCGGATGGACGCTCGGCTATTGGGTCCTGGTCTATGCGGTGCTGACCCTGCGGGCGCTCGTCATCCCCTACGACGCTCTCTGGGCGCAGGCCGGCCTCAGGCTCGCGATGATGCCGGTGGGGCTGCTGATCTGCGCCGCTCTGTTCCTGATACTGGCGAAGGTCGATGCGCGTCCGCTGGAGAGAAAGCTGCTGCCTGTCCTGGCGGGCATCGCGGCTGCGACATTCCTCTATTCGACCGTCAACTACATTCTTTTCTATGTCGTCACGAATCTCTGGGAACCCAGGATGGGGCCGTTCGCGGCCATCGGCTTCTATTCCTATCAGTTCATCTGGATCTTCGCCGGCTGGGTGGGGCTTTATTTCTACGTCCGCAGCCGCTTGATCCGGCAGGCGCGGCGAGACCCCTATGCGCGCGAGCTGTGGGCGCGTCATCTCGGCAAGGACGTGCGCATCCCGGTAGGGGAGATAGACTGGATGGAATCGGAAAAGGATTATGTTCGCATCCATCGCGACGACCGCTCCTTCCTGATCCGCTCGACGCTGCGCAAAATGGAGGAAATGCTCGATCCCGAGCAGTTCGTCCGCATCCACCGCCGCCTGATCGTCGCGCGCGAAGCGATCGCGGCGCTCAAGCGGCGGCCGGGAGGACGCATCGAGATCGATCTCGCGACCGGGGAGAGACTTCCCGTCGGTCGCAGCTATGCGGCGCGGGTCAAGCAGAAGGGCGCGGAAAGGGAAGCGGCAAAAGGCTGATCGGCGGCTGGTGCCCAGGAGAGGACTCGAACCTCCACGTCCGTACGGACACCAGCACCTGAAGCTGGCGCGTCTACCAATTCCGCCACCTGGGCCCGTCGCGGGGCGCGGCGTGAGGTAGGCGGGGGCCGCAAGCTTGTCAATCGAGCCGCCAGACGGCATCTGAACGGGGCGGACCCCAAAGGCGGACGGGAAATATGATCGACCGGCTGGTCACCTTGTTCGGCGGCGGCGGCTTCATCGGCCGCTATGCGGCGCAGCAGCTTTTGAAGCGCGAGGGGGTGCGCGTGCGCATCGCCCAGCGCGATCCCAGGAGCGCCTGGTTCCTGAAGCCGCTCGCCGGCGTCGGCCAGCTCCATTTCGCTGCCGCCGACATCACGAAAAAGGAGACGGTGCGCGCCGCCATCGCCGGAAGCGACGCGGTGGTCAATCTCGTCGGCACCTTCGGCAGGGTCGAGGCGATCCACGTCGCGGGCGCGCGCAATGTCGCCGAGGCGGGGAAGGAAGCGGGCGCCCAAGCGCTCGTCCACATCTCGGCGATCGGCGCCGACCCCGAGGCGCGCTCGCGCTATGCCGGCTCGAAGGGGCGCGGCGAGGAGGCGGTGCGTCAAGCCTTTCCGACGGCGACGATCCTTCGCCCCTCGACCGTCTTCGGCCCCGAGGATCAATTCATCAACCGCTTCGCGCGCATCGCCGCGCTGATGCCGGCGGTGCCGGTGATCGCGGGGGACGCGAAGTTCCAGCCCGTCTATGCCGCCGATGTCGGCCGCGCGATCGTCGAGACCGTGCTCCAGCCGCATAAATATGGCGGCAAGACCTATGAGCTCGGCGGTCCGGAGACGATCTCGATGCGTGATCTCAACCGCTGGATTCTCGAGAAAACAGGCCGCCGGAAACCGCTCGTCGAGATTCCCGATGCGATGGCTGCGGCGATGGCTAAGCTCGGAGGCTGGGCGCCGGGCGCGCCGATCACCTGGGACCAGTGGCTGATGCTTCAGGACGACAATATCGTTGCGAAGGACGCGCCGGGCTTCGCCGAACTCGGCATTTCGCCGGTGCCGTTGGACGCGGTCGCCGAAGGCTGGCTCACCCCCTATCGCCGCCAGGGCCGCTTCGCGGGGAGGGGGGAAATCTAGCGGCTAGAAAAAGGCGAGCAGCGCCGCGCCCAGCGCGACCCGGTAGAGAACGAAGACCATCAGCGAGGCGCGCTTCAGGAAGCGCATCAGGAAGGCCATGGTGAGGAAAGCGGCGACGAAGGTCATCGCCCCGGCGACGAGCGCGTCACGCTGCATCGCCGCCGTCGCCTCGGCGAGGTCGAGCGCGGCGAGCAGTCCGGCGCCGGCGATCGCCGGGATCGAGAGCAGGAAGGAAAAACGCGCCGCCTCGACGCGCCGGTAGCCGAGCAGGCGCGCGGCGGTGATCGTCACGCCCGAGCGGCTGGTCCCGGGAATGAGCGCCAGCGCCTGGGCGATGCCGACGATGATCGCATCCTTCAAACTCGCCTGCTCGAAATCCTTTTCCTGCCGCCCCCAGCGGTCGGCGGCGCCGAGCAGCAGCCCGTAGACGATGAGATTGGTGGCGACGAGCTCGGTGAAGCGGAAGCTTTCGAGATAGCCGCCGGTCTTGAGGAACAGGCCGAGCAGGATCGCCGGCACGGTGCCGAGGACGATCCACCAGAACAGCCGCCGCATCTCCGGCGCCTCGCCGATGCCGACGCTGGCGAGGCCGCCGCGCGCGAGCGCGGTCACGTCGCGGAAGAAATAGGCGATGATCGCGAGCAGCGAGCCGACATGGACGGCGACGTCGATCATCGGCCCCTGGTCGGGAAAATCGCTGAGATGGGGGATGAGGATGAGATGGCCCGAGGAGGATATGGGAAGGAACTCGGTGACCCCCTGGACGACGGCGATGATGAAAAGCTGGAGAAAGGTCATGCGGCCTCGAAACTGTGCTGCGCGGCGCATAGCAGAGCCGTGTTGCCGCACAAGCGCACCGGCTTGTTCACGCAAGGCGCTGCTCTATAAAGAGGCAAATCCTCGGAGCAGTATCGATGCATATCCTCATCGCCCCCGCCGCCATCCTCGCCCTCGCCGCGCCGGCCGCCGTTGCGGCCCAACCCGCAGCGCCGCCGGTAGAGGAAGCGATTCCCGACGCCGCCGAGCTCGACCGCATGGAGGAGATCGCCAGGCGTTTGTTCGATATCGTTCTCGACCTCGAAATGGGCCCGCTGCTCGACGCGGTCGATCCTGAAGGCGGCGAGGGCCATGACGAGGCCGAAGGCGATATGACCGTGCGCGACATCGCCCGGCGCGATGACCCCGATTTCGAGGCGAAGGCGGATGCCGCGCTCGACGCGCTCGGCGACAATATGGGGCGGATGACGAGGCTACTCGCCGCGCTCGCGCCGGCGATGCGCGATCTTGCCGACGAGCTCGGAGCGCAAATCGAGCAGGCGACCCGGGACGCTTCCGACTGAGGCATGGCGCTCGATCTCGACGCGCTGTTCGAACGTTTGCGCGCCGCGGCCCTCGCCTATCCCGAGGCGTGGGAGGATTTCCCTTGGGGCGAGACCGTGGTCAAGGTGGAAGAAGATATTCGTCTTCCTCCACCACGGCGATGACAGGCTTCATGTCACCGTCAAGTTGCCCGTCTCGCGCGATTTCGCGCAGCTTTTCGATTGGGCCGAGCCGGCGGGCTACGGCCTCGGCCGCTCGGGCTGGATCGACTGCGCGCTCGACGCCGGTCGCGACGCCGATCCCGAGCTGCTTTTTAGCTGGCTCGCCGAGAGCTATCGCAGCGTCGCGCCGAAAAGACATGTCGCGCGGCTGTAGACCCGCCCGCCCGCTCGTCTAAGAAAGCGCCATGTGGCAGCTCTATCAATTCCCCCTGTGCCCTTTCTCGCGCAAGATCCGCCTCGTCATGGGGGAAAAGGGCATCGCCCACCGGCTGGTGCGCGAATCCCCCTGGGAGCGCCGCGACGAGTTCGTCGACCTCAACCCCGCAGGCAGAACGCCGGTGCTGGTCGACGAGGAGCGCGGGACCACGCTCATCGATTCGGATGCGATCGCCGAATATCTCGAGGAGACGGTCGAGCAGGCGCAGATGATCCCCGGCACCGCGCAGGCCCGCGCCGAGGTGCGCAGGCTCGCCGCCTGGTTCGACGAGGAGCTTCATGCCGAGGTGACGGCGCCCCTGATGGAGGAGCGGATGAAGAAGCGCCTTGTCAGCCGCGATCCGCCGGACACCGGCGTCCTGCGCGCGGCGATGCGGGCGGCCAACGCCCATCTCGACTATATCGACTATCTGCTCGACCATCGCCGCTGGCTCGCCGGGCCGGTGCTGAGCCTCGCCGATCTCGCCGCCGCGGCGCAGCTTTCGGTGGCAGACTATCTCGGCGGCATCGACTGGCGCGGCCATGAGCAGACGGCGAACTGGTATGCGGTGATGAAGTCGCGCCCCAGCTTCCGACCGCTGCTTTCGGAGCGGATGGAGGTGATCTCGCCGCCCGCGCATTACGACAAGGTGGACTTCTAGGCCCGCACCGCCGTCAGCAGATAGTCGAGGCTTTTGTCCTGGCCGAGGGTGAAGCCCCTGAGCGGCGACCATTCGATCCCCGTCACGTCGGCGACCTCCAGCCCCGCCTCGGCGAGCAGCGCGGCAAGCTCGGCCGGGGTGAGGAATTTCTCCCAATCGTGCGTGCCCTTCGGGATATGGCCCGTCGCCTCCGCGAGGCCGACCAGCAGCAGCCGCGAGAGCGCCGTGCGGTTGGGCGTCGACATGACGAGGATGCCGTCCTCGCCCAGCGCCGCCCCGAGCGCCGCCACGAACGCCGGTGGATCGGCGACATGCTCGATCACCTCCATCGCGGTGACGAGATCATATCTGCCGCCCAGCGTCTCGGGTCCGCCGATGCGATAGTCGATGGCGAGCCCCTGGGCCTTCGCATGCGCCCTCGCCGCCTCGATATTTTCGGGCGCCGCGTCGAGCCCCGTCACCTCCGCCCCCAGCCGCGCGAGCGGCTCGGCGAGCAGCCCCGCGCCGCAGCCGATGTCCGCCGCGCGCCTGCCCGCGAGCGGCTTCAGCTCCGTCTCGTCGAGCTTCCAATGATGGTCGATCTGCTCGCGAATGTAGCGCAGCCGCACGGGATTGAGCCGGTGCAGCATCGCCGAGCGTCCTTTCGGGTCCCACCAGTCGCCGGCGAGCGCCCCGAAATGCCCGGCTTCGTCGGGATCGATCGTCCTGGTCGCTGCATCACCCTGAACCTGTTTCAGGGCCCATTCCGGAGACCACTCATCTGTCATCGGCATGGATGCTGAACCAAGTTCGGCATGACGGCAAGTGCGTTGCATCCTCATCGCGCGCTTCCTATCAGCCGCCCCCATGGCCCGCATCGTGATGAAGTTCGGCGGCACCTCGATGGCGGGGATCGAGCGCATCCGCCATGTCGCCGGGCTGGTCGGGCGCGAGGCGGAGGCGGGACACCAGGTCGCCGTCGTCGTCTCGGCGATGGCGGGCGAGACCGACCGGCTGGTGCGCCTGTGCCGCGAGGCGGCGGTCCATTTCGATCCGCGCGAATATGACGTCGTCGTCGCGAGCGGAGAGCAGGTGACGAGCGGGCTGCTCGCGATCACGCTCCAGGGCATGGGCCTCAACGCGCGCTCCTATATGGGCTGGCAGCTTCCGATCCGCGCCTCGGGCCATGCTTCGGCGCTCATTGACGCGATCGACGTCGATATTCTCGACCGCGTGTTCGGCGAAGGCGGGATCGCGGTGATCCCGGGTTTCCAGGGGGTGGCCGCCGACGGCAGGGTGGCGACGCTGGGCCGCGGCGGATCGGATACTTCGGCGGTCGCGCTCGCCGCGGCGATGGGCGCGGACCGCTGCGACATCTACACCGACGTCGCGGCGGTCTACACCACCGATCCCCGGATCGTGCCGCGCGCGCGCAAGCTTCCCATCGTCACCTATGAGGAGATGCTCGAGCTCGCCAGCGTCGGCGCCAAGGTGCTGCAGAGCCGCGCCGTCGGCCTCGCGATGCGCGAGAACATTCCGCTGCGCGTGCTATCCTCCTTCGCCAAGGAGGCGCAGCCCGGAACGATCGTCGTCGGCGAGGCGGCACGGAAGGAGAGCGAGATGGAAACGAGGATCGTCACCGGCATTGCCCATGACAGGAACGAGGCGCGGGTGACGCTGACCGGCCTGCCCGACGCGCAAGGCGCGATTGCCGCCGTCTTCGCGCCGCTAGCGCAGGCCGGAATCAATGTCGACATGATCGTCCATTCGGCCTCTGACGCGGGCGGCGACCTCATGTTCACCGTGCCCGAGGCGTCGCTCCCGGAAGCGCGCGCGCTGCTCGAGGAGCATAAGGAGAAGATCGGCCATGCCGAGCTGCGCGCCGACAGCCGGGTGGCCAAGGTGAGCGTCGTCGGCGTCGGCATGCGCGCCAATCCGGGGGTTGCGGCGAAGATGTTCGAGACCCTCGCCGACCGCGGCATCGCCATCCTCGCGATCACGACGAGCGAGATCAAGGTCTCGGTGCTGATCCCCGAGGACTATACCGAGCTCGCCGTGCGGGTGCTCCACACCGCCTATGGACTCGACGAGGAGGCGGAGGGATGAGCAATCACTCAAAGCCCCGTCATTCCCGCGCAAGCGGGAATCCGCCTTCTTCTCGCGCGGCCGACGAAGAGATGGACCCCCGCCTTCGCGGGGGTGACGGGGTGGGAATCGGCCCCGACCGCCTCGCGCGGCTGATGCAGCGCGGGGCCGATTTCCTCGGCTGCGAGATCGCGATCATGGGCGGCGCGATGAGCTGGATCTCCGAGCGGCATCTCGTCTCGGCGCTGTCCAATGCCGGCGCCTTCGGGGTGATCGCCTGCGGCGCGATGACGCCCGACCTGCTCGACACCGAGATCGCCGAGACGAAGAAGCGCACCGACCGGCCGTTCGGCGTCAACCTCATCACCATGCATCCCGATCTCGACGCGCTCATCGATGTCTGCGCTCGCCACGAGGTCGGCCATGTCGTGCTCGCCGGCGGCCTGCCGCCCGGCGGAGCGATCGGCAAGATCAAGGATTTCGGCGCCAAGCTCGTCTGCTTCGCTCCGGCGCTCGCGCTGGCCAAGAAGCTCATCCGCTCGGGCGTCGACGCGCTCGTCATCGAGGGGATGGAGGCGGGCGGACATATCGGCCCGGTCGCGACCTCGGTGCTCGCCCAGGAGATATTGCCGCCGCTCGCCGCCGAGCTTCCCATCTTCGTCGCCGGCGGCATCGGCCATGGCGGGCTCATCGCCGGCTATCTCGAAATGGGCGCGGCCGGATGCCAGCTCGGCACGCGCTTCGTCTGCGCCGACGAATGCATCGCCCACGATGATTTCAAGCAGGCCTTCTTCCGGGCGTGGGCGCGCGACGCGGTGACCAGCGTCCAGGTCGATCCGCGGCTCCCCGTCATTCCGGTGCGCGCGCTTAAAAACGCCGAGACCGAGCGCTTCGCCGCCAAGCAGCGCGAGGTCGCCGATCTGCTCGACCGCGAGGAAATCGAGATGGCCGAGGCGCAGCTCCAGATCGAGCATTATTGGGCCGGCGCCTTGAAGCGCGCGGTGATCGACGGCGACGTCGAGACCGGCAGCGTGATGGCGGGCCAGTCGGTCGGCATGGTGAGGAAGCGCGAGCCCGTCGCCGCCATATTGCGGGACCTGCTGGATGAGGCCGCCGAAGCGCTCGAGCGGCGATCGGGATGATCGCGGCACCCTTAACATGAGATAATTTTACCGTGAAATGAAAGGCTTAGGGAACCTCCGGACGATCCGTCGGTTGTCGCGCCATGGCCCTCAAGCAGGAGAAAGCTCATGCCGGCGACCGCTGACAGCAGCACCGAGATCGCCAAGCTCCTGAAGGAGCTCGTCCATCTCGATTATGACGCGATCGAGGCCTATGAGGCCGCGATCGAACGTCTCGAGGATCCGCGTTACAAGCAAAGGCTTTCGGAATTTTGCGGCGATCATCGCCGGCATACCGAGAATCTGGCCGGCCATCTGCGCCAGCTCGGCGAGGACGTTCCAGAAGGTCCGGATCTCAAGCGCGTGCTCACCGAAGGCAAGGTGGTGCTCGCCGGCCTGGCCGGCGACAAGGCGATCCTGACCGCGATGCGCGCCAACGAGGAGGTCACCAACAAGGCCTATGAGAAAGCGCTGGAAAAGGTCGATGCGAACGCGGCGATCGAGGACACATTGCGCGCCAATCTGGCCGACGAGCGGCGTCATCGCGCATGGCTGAAGGAAAGCATCGAGGCCCTGGGCTGAGCCGTTCGCCCCACGCCAAGGGTGATTGGAAAGAGCTTCGCCCATCTGGTAGCTGGCGACCATGCCGACCGCATCCGCCGCCGCTTCCAGGGAGATACTGACCGGCCTTCACGAGGTGATGGCCGCGCGTACCGGCGCGCAGGCGAAGCTGAACAAGGTCGTCCGCATCATCGCCGAGGCGATGGAGAGCGAGGTCTGCTCGATCTATCTGCTGCGCGACGGCGTGCTCGAGCTCTACGCCACCGTCGGCCTCAAGCAGGACGCGGTCCACGTCACCAAGCTCGAAATGGGCGAAGGGCTGGTCGGCACGATCGCCGAGGAGGTCGGGGTGCTCAACCTCGCCGAGGCGGCGAGCCATCCCGAATTCGCCTATCGCCCCGAGACCGGCGAGGAGCTTTATCACAGCTTCGCCGGGGTGCCGATCGTCCGGCGCGAGCGCGCGATCGGCGTGCTGTGCGTCCAGCATGCCGACCCCAGAGCCTATGACGATGTCGAGATCGAGGCGCTGCAGACGGTGGCGATGGTCCTGTCCGAGCTCATCGCCGGAGCGCGCCTCGTCGACAAGGCGACGGCGAAGGCGGCGACGAGCCGCGATTCCTCCTCGCTGCGCCTCACCGGCCAGAAGCTCGTGCTCGGCATGGCGCGCGGCAAGGCGGTCTTCCACCAGCCCAGGATCGTCATCGAGCAGACCGTCGCCGAGGATATCGAGGCCGAGCGCCACCGCGTCTATTCGGCCTTTCGCAAGATGCGCGAGCAGATCGACCAGATGGCGAACCAGGCCGAATTCGGCACCGGCGGCGAGCATCAGGAGGTGCTCGAGACCTACAAGATGTTCGCCTATGACGAGGGCTGGTCGCGGCGCATCAACGAGGCGATCGATTCCGGCCTTACCGCCGAGGCGGCGATCGAGCGCGTCCAGCAGCGCACGCGGATGCGCATGCGCGAGATCGACGATCCGCTGCTCGCCGAGCGGATGCACGATCTCGAGGACCTTTCGAACCGGCTTTTGCGCATCGTTTCGGGCCAGCTCGGCACCGCGGCGCAGATGGGGCTGCGCGGCGATTCCATATTGATCGCGCGCAACCTCGGCCCCGCCGAGCTGCTCGAATATGACCGCCGGCGGCTGAAGGGCGTGATCCTCGAGGAAGGCTCGCTCACCACCCACGCCACCATCGTCGCGCGCGCCATCGGCGTGCCGATGATCGGCCGCGTCCACGGCATCCGCCGGGCGGTCAACGAAGGCGACGAGCTGCTGCTCGACGGCGACGAGGGCTCGATCTTCGTCCGTCCCGCCCGGCGGGTGAGCGAAGCCTTCGAGGCCAAATTGCTCGTCAACCGCAAGAAGCGCGCCGAATATGCGGCGATGCGCGACCGGCCCCCGGTGACGAGGGACGGCGTCCATGTCGCGGTGCTCGTCAACGCCGGGCTGCGCGACGATGTCGCCGCGCTCGACATGACAGGCGCCGAAGGGATCGGCCTGTTTCGCACCGAATTCCAGTTCCTCATCTCTGCCGCCCTACCCCGCCGCGAGAGCCAGCTGCGGCTCTACCGTTCGGTGCTCGAGGCCGCCGGCGACAAGCCGGTCGTCTTCCGCACCGTCGATGTCGGCGGCGACAAGGCGCTCCCCTATCTCGACGGCAGCGACGGCGAGGGCGAGGACAATCCGGCGATGGGCTGGCGGGCGCTGAGGCTCGCGCTCGGCCGCGCCGGGCTCATGAAGGCGCAGGCGCGGGCGCTGATCGAGGCGGCGGCCGGGCGCACGCTCAACGTCATGTTTCCGCTGGTTTCCGAGCCCTGGGAGTTCGAGGAGGCCAGAGCGCTGTTCGAAAGCCAGCGCGAATGGCTCGCCGGACGCAAGAAGATATTGCCTTCCGAAATCCGCTACGGCGCCATGCTCGAGGTGCCGGCGCTCGCCGAAACGCTCGATCTGCTGCTGCCGCAGATCGATTTCCTGTCGATCGGCACCAATGATCTCACCCAGTTCCTGTTCGCCGCCGACCGTGCCCATCCGCGCCTTGCCGAACGCTATGACTGGCTGTCGCCTTCGATCCTGCGGTTTCTCAGGCGCGTGGTCGGCGCCGCGCGCGAGGCCGACGTGCCGGTCACCGTCTGCGGGGAGATGGGCGGCCGCCCGCTCGAGGCGATGGCGCTCGTCGCCATCGGCGTCGAAAGCCTGTCGATCACTCCGGTAGCTGTCGGCGCGATCAAGGCGATGATCCGCTCGCTCGACCGCGATGCCGCGATGCGGGCGCTCGACGAGATGCTGAGCCGGCCGCCGGCCGACCTGCGCGAGGCCCTCGGTCGATGGGCGCTCGACCAGGAGGTGCGCATCGCCTGAAGCGGGAAGGCGAAGCGTCCGGTTGACATCGGCCCACGCCTGCTATGACATGCGCGATCTCTGCGATCCTTCCTTGCGCCTTCGCGGAGTCAGCGCGAGACGGAAATTCCATGGCCGAAGACAACGAGGAAATCTTCACCGAGGAAAGGCCGATTGGCGAGCGCCTCAGATCGGCGCGGGAAGCGGCCGGAATCGAGCTCGAGCAGATCGCCGCCGAAACCCGCGTGCCGATTCGCCATCTCGCCAATATCGAGGAGGAGAATTGGGAGGCGTTGCCAGCGGCCACCTACACCATCGGCTTTGCCAAGAACTATGCGCGCAAGGTCGGCCTCGACGAGCGGGAAATCGCCGAGGAGCTGCGCGCCCGGCTCGACACCGAGCCGCCGCAGCCGATCGCCTACGAACCCTTCGAGCCGGCGGATTCCTCGCGCGTGCCGCCGATGTCGCTGGCGATGATCGCCGGCGCGGTCGCGGTCGTGCTCGTCGTCATCTACCTGGTCTGGCGCAGCGGCCTCGACGGCGAGGACGAGCCCGCCACCCGGATCGCCGAGGCCGAGCGCGTCGAAGCCGGCGAAGTGCCGCCGCTGCCAGAGGAGGTCGCGCAACCCGAGACTGGACCTCCGGCCGCCGCCGCGGCGAGCGGACCGGTGGTGCTGACCGCCACCGACGAGGTCTGGATAAGGGTCTATGAGCGCGATGGCGAGCGTCTGTTCGAGCAGCTGATGCAGGCCGGTGGCCGCTATCAGATTCCCGCCACGGCCCAGGAGCCCCTCATCCTCACCGGACGTCCGCAGGCGCTACGGATAACTGTCGGCGGCTTCGAGATTCCGCCCCTTGGCGGCCCCGAACAGACGATCTCGGACGTCAGCCTCGCGCCCGCCGACCTGCTCGC
>JBHJHL010000037.1:0-3874 GCA_050330935.1 Sphingomonadaceae bacterium
CGTCCGCGGCGGCGGGTTCGGTTTCGTCTGTCGGTTTTCTGGCCTCCAGCCGCGCGTCGCGGGCTTTGGCCTCGGCTTGCTCCTCGGCGTGCGGGTGGAGCTTTGGCGCCTCGGCGGTGGCGAGGAACTTGGCGTCGACGACATGGTGGTCGGTGACGCCGCGCCACAGGCGGCGCAGGACGTAATCGCCGCCGGCGCCGATCTCGGCGCTCCATTCGGCATCGTCGCCGCGGCCCAGCCATTCGGCCGCGAAGGCGAGCGCCTCGCCGCGCATGTCCTCGCCGAGCGCCGGATCGAGCGCTCCGACCAGCGCCAGCGTCTCGATGATGTCGGGATCGTAGCGGCGCGGCACATAGGCCATCAGCGAGCGCATCCGCCGGGCATGTTCGGCGAGCGCGCGCAGCTCCCCGTCCCCCCGTGCGCCGCCTTCGCTCTCGAGCAGCAGCGCCTCGAGCCCGGCGTCGACGAGATGGGAATCGAGCGCCGCGTCGTCCTTCAGATAGACTTCGGAGCGGCCCTTGGTGACCTTGTAGAGCGGCGGCTGGGCGATGTGGAGATAGCCGCCCTCGATCACCTCCTTCATCTGCCGGTAGAAGAAGGTGAGGAGGAGGGTGCGGATATGGGCGCCGTCGACGTCGGCGTCGGTCATGATGACGATCTTGTGGTAGCGCAGCTTGCCGATATCGAGATCGTCGCGGATGCCGGTGCCGAGCGCCTGGATGAGCGTGCCGACCTCCTTCGAGGAAAGCATGCGGTCGAGGCGCGCGCGCTCGGTATTGAGGATCTTGCCCTTGATCGGCAGGATCGCCTGGATGCGGCGGTCGCGGCCCTGCTTGGCCGAGCCGCCGGCGCTGTCGCCCTCGACGATGAACAGCTCGGACCGGGCCGGGTCGCGCTCCTGGCAGTCGGCGAGCTTGCCGGGCAGCGAGGCGACGTCGAGCACGCCCTTGCGGCGGGTCAAATCGCGCGCCTTCCTCGCCGCCTCGCGCGCGGCGGCGGCGTCGATGATCTTGCCGACGATGGTCTTGGCGTGGGCGGGATTTTCCTCGTGCCATTCGGCGAGCTTGTCGCCGATCAGGCTTTCGAGCGGCTGGCGCACCTCCGAGGAGACGAGCTTGTCCTTGGTTTGCGAGCTGAACTTGGGATCGGGCAGCTTGACCGAGACGATCGCGGTCAGCCCCTCGCGCATGTCCTCGCCGGTCAGCCCCACCTTCTCCTTTTTCAGCAGCCCGGAGCGTTCGGCGTAATTGTTGAGGGTGCGGGTGAGCGCGCCGCGGAAGGCGGCGAGATGGGTGCCGCCGTCGCGCTGCGGGATGTTGTTGGTGAAGGCGAGGACCTGCTCGTAATAGCTGTCGTTCCATTCGAGCGCGATGTCGATCGCGATCTCGTCGCGCTGGCCCGATATCGCGATCGGCTCGGGGATGAGCGCGGTCTTGGCGCGGTCGAGCCAGGTGACGAAGGCGGCGAGCCCGCCTTCGTAGAAGAATTCCTTGGAAATCTCCTCCTCGTGGCGGGCGTCGACGAGCTTCAGGCGCACCCCCGAATTCAGGAAGGCGAGCTCGCGATAGCGGTGCTCGAGCGTTTCGTAGTCGAACTCGGTCGCCTTGAAGATCGCGGTGGAGGGGAGGAAGGTGACGCGGGTGCCGCTCTTGCCTTCGGCCTTGCCGGTGACCTTGAGCGGCGCGGCCGGAACGCCGTTCTCGAAGCGGATGAAATGCTCCTCGCCGTCGCGCCAGATGGTGAGCTCGAGCCATTCGGACAGCGCGTTGACGACCGAGACGCCGACGCCGTGGAGGCCGCCCGACACCTTGTAGACGTTCGAATCTGCGGTGTTCTCGAATTTGCCGCCGGCATGGAGCTGGGTCATGATGACCTCGGCCGCCGAGACGCCCTCGCCCTTGTGGATGCCGGTCGGGATGCCGCGGCCATTGTCCTCGACGCTGACCGACCCGTCGGCGTTCAGGGTGATCTCGATGAGGTCGCAATGGCCGGCGAGCGCCTCGTCGATCGCGTTGTCGGAGACCTCGAACACCATGTGATGAAGCCCCGATCCGTCGTCGGTGTCGCCGATATACATGCCCGGCCGCTTGCGCACCGCGTCGAGGCCCTTGAGGACCTTGATGCTCTCGGCGCCGTAGCTCTCTTTTTTAGCGGATTTCCGGGGGGTTTTCGCCATCGATCATATATAGCGGCAGATGGCCCATTTGCGAAGGAAAAAGGGGCGCGGGCATGTGCCCTGGCGTCATTTTGGCGGCGGCCGGAATCCGTCGCGGTGCGACGAGGATCGGCGGCGCATCAGCCTTTGGGCAAATGAATGACCCAGCTGCGATCCGTCGGGACGATGCGTCCTTCGAGATAGCCGCCCGCGAGCAAAGCTATGTTCGGTGCCGCAGCGATGAGCGCCATGTAATTCCATTGACCGCCGAGATCATAGTCCAGCATCAACCCCCGCCCCTTGGAGGCGTCGAAAACTTCGGGAAAAACGTCTCCCGCAGCGACCAGAACCCTGTCGTCCGGAAGCAGCAAGACCCCGTCGGCCAGCTTGAAGCGCGGCCTTGCGAGTTCCCCAGCTGAAACGAAACGGTTCGAAGCGACCTCATATCGTTCGACGGATCGCAGCTTGCCGTCATAATCACGCTCGTCCGAACCGCCAATCACCAGCACGTCACCGCTGGAAAGCCGCACGGCTGCATGCTTGTAGCGTCGATGCTGGAGCGATGCGGCAGGCACAAAGCGACCGGTGGATGGATCGAACAACTCGGTGCTCGCGAGCGCGCGCCGCTCACGCGTTTCTCCTTCGCTCCCGCCGACGATAAGCACCCTGCCATCCGCCAACAAGGTCCCCGTGGCCCCGTTCCGCGCGACGCCGAGTGCCCCGGTCGGCGTCAACATTCCCGTAACGGGATCGAATATCTCGGCATCGGCGCGCGCGCGTTCGCCGTCGCTGCCGCCAGCAATCAGAACGCGCCCATCGGCGAGCGCGACGACGGTGGGCGAGGAGCGCGGTCCCGATAGATCAGGACCCGCGATCGATCTGCCTTCCTCATAATCGAATATCTCGGTCGTGGCCGACACCCTGCCGTCGACCCAGCCGCCGATCACCAGCACCCGGCCGCCGGAAAGGGCAATGGCGGAGGGCTGTACGCGTCGCTCGAGCAGACGGCCAGCCTTCCCGGTCTCCATGTCCCGCACATCGATTGTTTCAACAATTTCGCTCGCAGGTCCAGCCTCGCAACCGCGCCTTACGCACCCGCCAATGACGAGCAGATGCGTATCGCTCACCTTCAAGAGCCGATGCGTCGCTCGAGGCGACGCAAGGCGCGGCCCGGGCTCGAAGCGTATGGCGGAAACGAGCTGGGGCGCGGCGCCTCCATCTTCCGCAAAACACGCGGACAGCACCAGAAGCGGCGCGATAAATGCAAGCAAGGCGAGTCTCATGGCGCGCACCGTCCTTCCATAGCCGATTGCGGTTCATCGCAAAAGGAACCGGGTGTGGCAGCTCATGTCAAAAGGCGCGCGCCTTGTCTTCCGCGACGCGAAAGCGGCTTGCCTCGCCGGCATCGGCGAACAGCGCCGGCTCGGTGCCCGTCATCCACGCCTGCCCGCCGGCATCGCGCAGCCGCGTAAACAGCGCCGCGCGCCGCCTGGCGTCGAGATGCGCGGCGATCTCGTCGAGCAGCAGGATCGGGCGCCGCCCCGTGCGTTCGGCGACGAGACCGGCATGGGCGAGGACGAGGCCGATGAGGAGCGCCTTCTGCTCGCCGGTCGAGGCGGCCGCGGCGGGCTGGTCCTTGTCGACATGGGTGACGGCGAGGTCGCTGCGATGCGGCCCGGCGAGCGTGCGCCCGGCCGCCGCGTCGCGCCCGCGCCCGTC
>JBHJHL010000038.1:0-34101 GCA_050330935.1 Sphingomonadaceae bacterium
CTTTGCCGCACCCGCCGCCGCCGCCGGCGCGGCCGGGGCGGGGGGGGCCCCCCCCCCCCCCTGCGGGGGGGGGGGGGCCCCCCGCCGGGGCGGTGGGGGGGGGAATGTCGTCTTTGGCGGCGGAAGGTGACAGGCCCCACCCCAACCCCTCCCCTGAAGGGGAGGGGCTTTCCTCCGGCGGCCGATAGCGCACCAGCCTTCCCGTGCTCGGCAGGAAGCCGCGATAGGGGTCCTCGGCATAGACGCGGGTTTCGATCGCCCAGCCGTTTAGCGTCACGTCATCCTGCCCGAAGCCGAGCTTCTCGCCGGCGGCGACGCGGATCATCTGCTCGACGAGATCGAGGCCGGTGACGAGCTCGGTCACCGGATGCTCGACCTGGAGCCGGGTGTTCATCTCGAGGAAGTAGAAGCTCTTGTCGGCGCCGGCGATGAACTCGACCGTCCCGGCGCTGTGATAGCCGACCGCCTTTGCGAGCGCGACCGCCTGCTCGCCCATCTTGCGGCGCATCTCGGGATCGACGAAAAGCGAGGGCGCTTCCTCGACCACCTTCTGGTGACGGCGCTGGATCGAGCATTCGCGCTCGCCGAGATAGAGCATCGTGCCGTGCCGGTCGCCCAGGAGCTGGATCTCGATGTGGCGCGGGTTTTCGATGAACTTTTCGATGAAGACGCGGTCGTCGCCGAAGCTCGCCTTGCCCTCGCGGCGGACGCTGTCGAAATTCTCGCGCACATCTTTTTCGGAGAAGGCGAGGCGCATGCCCTTGCCGCCGCCGCCGGCCGAGGCCTTCATCATCACCGGATAGCCGATATCGCCCGCGATCTTCGCGGCATGGTCGGTGTCCTTTATCTCGCCGACATGGCCGGGGACGATGCTGACGCCGGCGTCGCGGGCGATCTTCTTCGATTCGATCTTGTCGCCCATCGCCGCGATCGCCTTGGGCGGCGGCCCTATGAAGACGATCTTCTCCTTGGCGAGCGCCCTGGCGAAGCTTTCGCGCTCGGAAAGGAAGCCATAGCCGGGATGCACGGCCTCGGCGCCGGTCGCCTTGCAGGCATCGACGATGAGCTCGGCCTTCAAATAGGATTCCGACGCCGGCGGCGGTCCGAGCCGAACCGCCTCGTCGGCCATCTTCACGTGCGGCGCGCCCGCGTCGGCGTCCGAATGGACCGCGACGGTCGCGATCCCAATGGCCCGCGCGGTGCGGATGACGCGGCAGGCGATCTCGCCGCGATTGGCGATCAGGATCTTGGAGAACACCGACATCCCCTGCTCGTCATGCCGGACCTGATCCGGCATCCACCTTGCTTTCCTTGAAGTTCAGACAGGAAGGTAGACCCCGGATCAAGTCCGGGGTGACGATTTCGTGTCATTCCGCCGCCACCCGCGCCGGCTCCTCGCCTTCGAGCGGGACGAGCCCGAGCTTGGCGAACAGGGCGGCGTCGGCGCCGGTCCCGGCATTGCAGGCGGTGAGGAGCTTCTCGCCGGTGAAGATCGAGTTCGCGCCGGCGAGGAAGCAGAGCGCCTGGGTGCTCTCGCTCATGCTCTCGCGCCCGGCCGACAGGCGCACCATCGATCGGGGCATGGTGATGCGCGCGACGGCGACGGTGCGGACGAATTCGATATCGTCGATGCGCACCTCGCCGAGCATGTCGCCGAGCACCGTGCCCGCGATCGGGACCAGCGCGTTGATCGGCACGCTTTCGGGATGGCGCGGGAGCGTCGCGAGGACCTGGAGGAAATCGATGCGGTCCTCGCGGCGCTCGCCCATGCCGACGATGCCGCCGCAGCACACCGCCATTCCGCTCGCGCGGACATGGGCGAGCGTGTCGAGCCGGTCCTGGAAGCTCCGCGTGGTGATGATCCTCGCGTAATAATCGGGCGAGCTGTCGATATTGTGGTTGTAATAGTCGAGCCCCGCTTCGGCGAGGCGATCGGCCTGATCGGGCGTGAGCATGCCCAGCGTCATGCAGGTCTCGAGCCCCAGCGCCTTGACGCCCGCGACCATCGCGCAGACCGCGTCGATGTCGCGGTCCTTGGGCTCGCGCCAGGCGGCGCCCATGCAGAAGCGCTGGGCGCCCTTGGCCTTCGCCTCGGCCGCCGCCGCGAGCACGGCGTCGACATCCATCAGCTTTTCGGCCTTCAGCCCGGTCTCGTGGTGCGCCGATTGCGAGCAATAGCCGCAATCCTCCGGGCAGCCGCCGGTCTTGATCGAGAGCAAAGTGCAGAGCTGGACCTCGTTGGGCGCGTGGAAGCGGCGGTGGATCGTCTGCGCCTCATGGAAGAGATCGAGGAAGGGCCGATCGAACAGCTCGGCGATCTCCTCGCGGGTCCAGTCGCGACGAACATCGTCGTCGCGCCCCGGCGAAGGCCGGGGCCCGGACTTTTCTTCTCGCTGGATGGTTTCAGGTTCCATCCCCCTCTCTTGCCCACCCCCGGCCCCTCCCGCAAGCGGGCGGGGCGGATTCACTCCGCCGCCTCGTCGAGCGGGGGGAGGTTGTGGCCTAGTTTATTACGCTGCTTTTGGAGCCGGAGCACCACGAAGAAGGCCTTCGGTGCTCAAGTCCTCGTCGATGTCGGGCCAATGGATGCCGTAGCCGGCTCCCGCCTTTTCCCAATGCGAGCGTTCTTCCTTGGTGGCGTTGAGCAGGCGCGGATACCACGCCAAAGGCGCTGAAATGGTGCGACCATCCATCAGGTCGACGATCAGGCTGGCCTCGTCGAAGCGCACGTCGAGCACCCGCTCGTCGGTTACCTTAGCCGAAATATTCATGCCACGACTCCGTCAGCGCCTCGCGATGTTCTGCAACAAGCTTTACAATGTCATTGATTTCGTGCGCGCGAAAGCCCCGGCTTTTCGCCACCTCGCAACCGTCGAGCCAGACCTTGATGGTTGCCTCGCCGCGATCCACGTGGATATGCGGCGGTTCGTTCGGCTCGTGGCTGTAGAAGTAGAACCGGAACGGGCCGACCCGCATGACCGTCGGCATCGCTACTCCGCCGCCTCCTCAAGCGGGGGGAGATTGTGGCCCATGAGTTTCAGGACCTCGCCGGCCGCCTCGACGAGATTGGTGCCGGGGCCGAAGATCGCCTGCACCCCGGCCTCGCGCAGCATCTCGTAATCCTGCGCGGGGATGACGCCGCCGACGACGACCTTGATGTCGGGCCGGCCCATGTCCTTCAGATGCCCGATCAGCGCGGGCACGAGCGTGCGGTGCCCGGCGGCGAGGCTCGAGGCGCCGATGACGTCGACCTCGGATTGGATCGCCATCTTCGCGGCTTCCTCGGGGGTCTGGAACAGCGGGCCCGAGACGGTCTCGAAGCCGAGATCGCCGAACGCCGAGGCGACGAGATTGGCGCCGCGGTCATGCCCGTCCTGGCCCATCTTGGCGACGAACAGGCGGGGGCGGCGCCCCAGCCGCCGCTCGAGCGCGCCGACGCCCTCGGCCGCGCGGCTCCATTCGGGCGCGTCCTTGTAGGCGCCGCCGTAAATGCCGGAGACGGGCGTCGGCACGGTGTCATGGCGGCCGAACACATCTTCCATCGCCTGCGACATTTCTCCGAGCGTGCAGCGCGTGCGGGCCGCCTCGACGCAGAGCCCAAGAAGGTTGGCGTCGCCTTTCGCGCCCTCGCGCAATGCGTCGAGCGCGGCCCGCGCGGCGTTCTCGTCGCGCTCGGACCGCGCCTTCTCGATGCGCGCGATCTGCTTGGCGCGCACCTCGGCATTGTCGATGTCGAGAATGTCGATCTCGTCTTCCTTGTCGCGGCGATACTTGTTGACGCCGACGATCACGTCCTCGCCCTTGTCGACCCGCGCGGCGCGGGCGGCGGCGGCCTCCTCGATGCGGCGCTTGGGCATGCCTTCATCGACCGCCCTGGTCATGCCGCCCATCGCCTCGACCTCCTCGATCAGCGCCCAGGCGGCGTCGGCGAGCTCCCTGGTCAGGCTTTCGATGAAATAGCTGCCTCCCAGCGGATCGGCGACATTGGTGATGCCGGTCTCCTCGGCGAGGATGAGCTGGGTGTTGCGCGCGATGCGGGCCGAGCGGTCGGTCGGCAGCGCGACAGCCTCATCGAAGCTGTTGGTGTGAAGCGACTGGGTGCCGCCCAATACCGCCGCCATCGCCTCGACCGTCGTGCGGATGATATTGTTGTAGGGGTCCTGCTCGGTGAGGCTCACTCCGCTCGTCTGGCAATGGGTGCGCAGCATCTTCGACTTGGGGTCGGTCGCTCCGAAATCGTCCATGATCCGCGCCCACAGCGTGCGCGCGGCGCGCAGCTTGGCGATCTCCATGAAGAAGTTCATGCCGATGCCGAAGAAGAAGGAGAGGCGTGGGCCGAAATCGTCGACGGCGAGCCCCTTGGCCATCGCCGCGCGGACATATTCCATGCCGTCGGCGAGCGTGAAGGCGAGCTCCTGCACCGCCGTCGCCCCGGCCTCGAGCATGTGATAGCCCGAGATCGAGATCGAGTTGAAGCGCGGCATGTGCTCGCTCGTATAGCCGATGATGTCGGCGACGATCCGCATCGAGGGGCCGGGCGGATAGATATAGGTGTTGCGGACCGCGAACTCCTTCAGGATGTCGTTCTGGATCGTCCCCGAAAGCTTGTCCTGCGAAACGCCCTGTTCCTCGGCCGCGACGATGTAGAAGGCCATGACGGGCAGCACCGCGCCGTTCATCGTCATCGAAACCGACATTTCGTCGAGCGGGATGCCGTCGAACAGGATCTGCATGTCGCGCAGCGTGTCGATCGCGACGCCCGCCTTGCCGACATCCCCGGCGACGCGGGGATGATCGCTGTCATAGCCGCGATGGGTGGCAAGATCGAAGGCGACCGAGAGACCCTTCTGGCCCGCGGCGAGGTTGCGGCGATAGAAGGCGTTCGATTCCTCGGCGGTGGAAAAGCCGGCATATTGGCGGATCGTCCAGGGGCGGCCGGCATACATCGAGGCATAGGGCCCGCGCGTGTAGGGTGGAAAGCCCGGCAGGCCGGGGTCGATGCCCTCGGCATCCGCTGCGGTGTAGAGCGGCTTCACCGCGATCCCCTCGGGCGTCTCCCATGTGAGATCGCGGCCCTTGACCTCCTTGCCGGCCTTGGCCTTCCAGTCCTCGGGCGTGGGTTTTTTGGTCATGCCCGATTCTCCTATCCGTTCGTCCCGAGCGAAGTCGAGGGGCCCGGCCGGGCGCAGGAGAGGATAGCAAGCCTTGTTTCGCGTCGGCGAAGCCTAGGCGCGCTTGGCGAGGGGGCCAAGGCTGGATTCATTCCCCCTCTCCAATTGCGACTAGCCGCGGCTTTCGCCGAGGCAAGTCTCCATATCCTCTCCCGCAAGGGGGAGAGGAGCGAGTCAATGCGCTTCCTTCGGCGTCTCCATCAGCTCGATGAGAACGCCGCCCATATCCCTTGGATGCACGAAGATGACCGGCGTTCCGTGCGCGCCGATGCGGGGCTCGCCCAGCACCCGCGCGCCCCTGGCTTCCATCTCGGCCTTGGCGTCATGGATGTCGGGCACTTCGAAGCAGATATGATGCTGCCCGCCGCCGGGGTTTTTATCGAGGAAGCGCGTCACCGGGCTGTCCTCGCCGAGCGGTTCGAGCAGCTCGATCTGGCTGTTCGGCGTGTCGATAAAGCAGACGCGCACCTTTTGCGCGGGCAGGTCGAAGGGTTCGTGGATTTTCGTCGCGCCCAGCATCTCGCGATAGAGCGCGATGCTTTGTTCGATCGACGGCGTCGCGACGCCGACATGGTTCAAGCGGCCGAGCACCATCGGCTTACTCCTGTTTGATCGAATCCTCCTTGACGTTATTCTCCTGCCCCCGTTCGGGGAAGATGAAGCACCAAGTCGTGCCGTCCTTGCCCGATTTGACGGAGAGGTCTCCGTCCATCTGTCGGGCGAGCGCCCTGACGATCCGGCTTCCCGAGCCCTTCCCCCCCGGCTTCGGATTCCATGCCGCGCCCATTGTCGGCGATATTGACCTCGAGCTTGTCCTCGCCGTTGCGCTTGAGATCGATCCGGACCACACCCTCGCCTTCCTCGGGGAAAGCATGTTTTAGAGCGTTGGTGATGAGCTCGTTGACAAGCAGGCTTAACGGCGTGGCGTCGCGGACATGCAAGGTGATTTCGGAAAGATCGCTCTGAATTTCGACATGGGGCGGACAGATCGACTGTTCGAGCTGGTGGCAAAGCGACCGGATCAGATCACTGGCGAGAACGCGATCGATCTCGCCCGCCTCATCGAGAAGTTCGTGAACCGCAGCGACGGCCTGAACCCGGTGTTCGAGTTCCTCGAGCGACTGACGCACATTCTCGTCGCTCGTCGCGTTTCGCCGGGTACTAATCAGCGAACTCAGCAATCCAAGGTTGTTTTTCACCCGGTGGATGAGTTCGCGATGCAGCCGTTCCTCGCTGGGCAGAGCGCGTTCCAACCGCTGATTCATCTGCTGTCGTTCGGCGAGCTCGCAATTGAGCTCGCGCACCAGCTTGCGGAGCTGTTCGAAACCCTTGTCGCGATCACGGGAAGCGACCAGCAAGATCTGGGTCGTACCGTCTTCTCCGGTGAAGCCCCGACCGCGGAACTTGAGTTCGATGCCCCGATGCGGCCCCTTGGCGATGACGAAATTCACCGGAGCCCAGATGCTGCTCTGGGCGATCCGCCGCAACCTCTTGCTGGCCCCGTTCTCGCTATGTCGAAACAGCGTCGACAGCCTTTGATTCTCCTCGATCGTACCAAATGTCTCGGAAGCACGCCTGTTCGCGAATGACACCGCGCCGCGGCTGTCGAGCACGATTATCTCGTGGTCGAGAGAATGGACGACCTTGGCGCAGAGCCGTTGTGAGAGCGGCGTCATCATCATGGCAATTCAGGCCAGCGGCTCCTCGATGCGAAAAAATTCGTGATGTTCCTCTGACTCGTCGCCGGGGGTCAGGTGAATAGTGATATGGCATTGCGGGCTACCGGTGGCGATTGTCTCGTCGAGGCCGATCCGCGCATAGCCGAGTTGATTTGCGGTGATCCGCCCGAAAACGTTCGAGGTCATCTGACACAGCGAGGGACGCCCCTCGGCGAGCTTGCCGAACGGGCATTCGCGATTGCCGAGGACGATTTTCTCCTCATCGACGCTGATCACGTAGAAATCGCCGCCTATCCGGCTCTTGAGATCGACGAGCAGCTTGGCCACCTGCTCGGGCGTGAATTCCTCGGTCCCGGCGGATTTCTTGTATTCCTCCTCGATCCACGAACCCAATTCGCTGCCGACGACGGCGACATATCCGGCCGCCTCGTCGAGACCGACCGTCTCCTCAAGCGAGCCGGCGAAGGAGCGGATCATCTTGCGGAAAAACATATCCCGATCGAGCGGAACCTCGAGGTCCTTTATCGCCATTTGCAATCCTCCTACGCCTGCACAGGAGTCGGACTCTAACACATTGCGCTAAGGACAGGAAAATTTGAGATCAAAGCGGTTTGGATCCGGCACGCCGCCGTTCCTCGCGGCAGTCGATGGGGCGGGACTTCGCGATTCGGGCGTCTCCGTTCGAGACCTGACTCACAACGGAATATTGTCGTGCTTCTTCCAGGGGTTGTCGAGCTCCTTGTCGCGCAGCTTGCGGAGGCCCAGCGCCACCCGCCGCCGCGTCGAATGCGGCATGATCACCTCGTCGATGAAGCCCATCGAGGCGGCGACGAAGGGATTGGCGAAGCGCTCCTCATATTCGGCCGTGCGCGCCTCGATCTTCTCAGGATCGCCGATGTCCTTCCTGAAGATGATCTCGACCGCGCCCTTCGCCCCCATCACTGCGATCTCGGCCGAGGGCCAGGCATAGTTCAAATCGCCGCGCAGATGCTTGGACGCCATCACGTCATATGCGCCGCCATAGGCCTTGCGCGTGATCACCGTGATCTTCGGCACCGTCGCCTCGGCATAGGCGAAGAGCAGCTTCGCGCCATGCTTGATGATGCCGCCATGCTCCTGCGCTACCCCGGGAAGGAAGCCCGGCACGTCGACGAAGGTGACGATCGGGATGCCGAAGGCGTCGCAGAAGCGCACGAAGCGCGCCGCCTTCTTCGAGCTCGCTATGTCGAGCACGCCCGCGAGCACCATCGGCTGGTTGGCGACGAAGCCCACCGTCCTTCCCTCGATGCGTCCGAAACCGGTGATGATGTTGGCGGCATGATCGGGCTGGAGCTCGAAGAAGCGCCCCTCGTCGGCCACCTTCCGGATGAGCTCGTGCATGTCATAGGGCTTGTTGGCGCTGTCGGGAATGAGCGTGTCGAGGCTCTCCTCCTCGCGGTCCCAGGGATCCGGCGTCGGCCGCTCGGGCACCTCGTGCCGGTTCGACAGCGGCAGGAAGTCGAAGAAGTCGCGCGTCGCGAGCAAGGTCTCGATGTCGTTCTCGAACGCGACGTCGGCGACGCCCGACCTGGTGGTGTGCGTGACCGCGCCGCCCAGCTCCTCCTGCGTCACCACCTCGTTGGTCACCGTCTTCACGACATCGGGTCCGGTGACGAACATGTAGGACGAATCCTTCACCATGAAGATGAAATCGGTCATCGCCGGCGAATAGACCGCGCCCCCCGCGCACGGGCCCATGATAAGCGAGATCTGCGGGACGACGCCGGAAGCGAGCACGTTGCGCTGGAACACCTCGGCATAGCCGGCGAGGCTCGCGACGCCTTCCTGGATGCGCGCGCCGCCCGAATCGTTGAGGCCGATGACCGGCGCGCCGACCTTCATCGCCATGTCCATCACCTTGCAGATCTTCTGCGCGTGGCGCGCCGAGAGCGAGCCGCCGAAGACGGTGAAATCCTGCGCGAAGACATAGGCGAGGCGGCCGTTGATCGTGCCTGATCCGGTGACCACGCCGTCGCCGGGCACGCGCTGCTCGTCCATCCCGAAATCGGTGCAGTCATGCTCGACGAACATGTCATATTCCTCGAAGCTGCCCTCATCGAGCAGCACTTCGAGCCGCTCGCGGGCGGTAAGCCGCCCCTTTTCGTGCTGGCGGTCGATGCGCTTCTGCCCGCCGCCTTCGAGCGCGCGGTCACGGCGCGCCTCGAGTTCCTCGATCGTCGTCGCCATAAGCTCGTCATCTCCTGTTCGGGTTTCAGTAAGGGCGGCGGCACAGCCTTAGTCAACGGTCCTGCGGCGGACTGGAATTCAGCGGCCCGTAAACCGCGGCTCCCGCCTGGTGAGGAACGCCATTATCCCGACCTTGAAATCCTCGCTGCGCCCCGCCTCGCGCTGCGCCTCGCGCTCGGCCGCGAGGGCCTCCCCCAGCGGCAGCTCGGCCGAGCGCCGCGCGAGCTGGCGGATGAGGCCCAATGCTTTGGTCGGCCCCCGCGCGAGGCGGGCGGCGAGGGCGCGGGCTTCGTCCATCAGCGCGGCATCGTCGGCCACCCGCGCGATCAGCCCCCATTCCATCGCTCTCACCGCGTCGATCTGGTCGCCGAGCATCATCATCTCGAGCGCGCGGGCACGGCCGACGAGGCGCGGCAAGAACCAGGTCGCACCGGCGTCGGGGACGAGGCCGATGCCGATGAAGCCGAGCTGAAAATAGGCCGAGCGCGCGGCGAGCACGATGTCGCAGGCGAGCGCGAGGCTGACCCCGGCGCCGACCGCCGGGCCGTTCACCGCCGCGACGGCGGGGATCGGAAGATCGAACAGCGCCCCGATCAGCGGATTGTAGCGCCGGTCGAGCTCCTCGCCGAGATCGTCGGGGATGGCGCCCTCGGGGCTGAGGTCGGCGCCGCTGCAGAAGCCGCGCCCCTCGCCGGTGAGGAGAAGCGCGCGGGCCTCGGAAGCGGCGACTTTTTCGAGCGCGTCGACCAGCTCGTCGATCATCTCCCCCGATAGGGCGTTGAGCTTGGCGGGGCGGGCGAGTGTCAGCGTCGCGAAGCCGTCGCGCGGCTCGTCATGGCGGATATGCGCATAGCCCATTGCGGCGGTCAGCATGGCGGGCCGGCCGGATTTTGTCCATCGGCGCGGATGGATGAATTTGCGACGCTTTTCCCCAACTCCCAGTGACTGTTATGACGAATATGGGCGAGCGAGAGGGGGCAAGCGATGAGCGGCGAACCAAATCGAGCCCTGCGGCTCGAACATACATATCTGGCCCTGGCGCTACTGCCGCTGGCGGTCGTCATGCTCGCCGATGCGATGTTGAACAGCTTCGCCTTTCCTACAGGCTCGGAAGCCACGATCGAGAAGCACCCCAGCCTCCATGCCGACGCCACCGGGAGGGTCTACATGGCCACCGGCTTCATGCTGCTCGTCGCGAGCACCGCCACCGCCGCGGTCTTTTTCGTGCGAAAGATGGGCCGGCTCGACCGCCCGTCCCTGGCGGCGACCATAGTTGTCATCGTCGTCTCGCTGATCGTGACCTGGGCCTTTTTCGCTGTCAGCAATTCGGTCCAGACCCAGGAATTGCTTGGTCAGAGGCTGTTCTGCGCGGCGGGAAGCACGCCCGGCGGCAGCATCAACGCCGGCACCGAGGCCGCGCACGAATCGCGAGCCTATCTGACCGGCGATTCCGTGCCCGCCAATTGTCTCTCGGAACGGTTCAAACGCTTCCGTATCCTGCTCGAGATCGAAAAGAGAATGCTCGGCATCGCCGTAGTCGCGGTGGTGTTCGGCGCCATAGCCTGCCTCGCCCGCCTGCGGGGGGCGAATCCGGACGCAAAAGCGCTGGCGCGATTCCACCGGCGGCAAATCGCCGATCTCAACACGATCCTCTATATCTCTGCTTTCCTGCTCGTTTCCGGACTGATCTTCGTCAGCGCCTTTCTACACTGGCCCCATTATGTGATCGCGGGAGACGCGGCGGCGCGCTTCAAGGCCCATGCCGATGCGCTGGTGCTGTTCTACGGGGTTAGCTATTCGGTGCTTATCGCTTCCTTCTACTTGCCCGTGCTTCTCCTTCTGACGGCGCGACTGCGCGCGAGCGGCGCGGATATTTCCGATGCCGGGGCGCAAGGTCTGTCCTTCCCCGAATTGATGAAGGTCGGGGCGGCGATCTTCGCGCCGATGCTGACCAGCATGCTCGGCAGCGTCGTCAATGTTCCGGGAGTTTTCGGCTGATCGGTCAGTCGGGGTCGCCGATCAGCGGCACGAAGCGCACCCCGCCGAGATCGCGCTCAGCGAAGCCGCGTGGCGTACGTTCGATCCTGACCAGCTTCTGCACGTCGCGCCGGCCCACCGGCATGACGAGCCGCCCTCCCTCGGCGAGCTGATCGCGCAGCGCCTCGGGCACGCGCGCTCCGGCGGCGGCGACCAATATGGCATCGAAGGGGGCATGTTCGGGCAGGCCGCGCGTGCCGTCTCCGCAGACGATCTCGACATTGCCGAAGCCCAGTTCGGCGATGCGGCGCCGGGCGGCGGCGGCGAGCTCTTCGTGGCGCTCGATGGCGAACACCTTGTCGGCCATCATCCCCATCACCGCGGCGGCGTAGCCGGAGCCGGCGCCGATCTCGAGCACCCGGTCCCCGGGCCCGAGCTCGGCCGCGTCGATCATCAGCGCGACGATATAGGGCTGCGATATCGTCTGGTCCGCGCCGATCGGCAGCGGCCGGTCCTCATAGGCGTGGCGGGCGATTTCGGGAGCGACGAAGCGATGGCGCGGCACGGCGCGCATCGCGGCGAGCAGCGCCGGATCCGATATGCCGCGCGCGGCGATCTGGCGCTCGACCATCCTCGCCCGGGGTTTTGCAAATTCTTCCTTTGCCTCGGCCATCGTGCGTGCGAAAGAACGGAGGAAACGGGCTTTAAGGTCCGCTTGTCTTTCGCCGCCCGCGCTGCTAGGCGCTCCCTCGCGCCGCGGGCGGGAACGGCCCTCGCGGCGATCCGTTTTTTATGCTATATGGAAATATCGGCGGCCCCTTGCGGGCCGCAGCCATTTTAACCGCCCGCCGATGCGAGCGGCCATGAGAAGGAGATGACGAGAGCTTATGCAAATCATCGTGCGCGACAATAATGTCGACCAGGCGCTGCGTGCGCTCAAGAAGAAGCTGCAGCGCGAAGGCGTCTATCGCGAGATGAAGCTCAGGCGTCATTACGAGAAGCCGTCCGAAAAACGCGCCCGCGAGCGCGCCGCCGCGATCCGCCGCGCGCGCAAGCTCGAGCGCAAGCGCCTCGAGCGCGACGGCATCCGCTAGGGCGCAGTTTCGGCGGGGCGGTCCGCTCCGCCCGCGTCCCTGCCCCGAAAGGCACAAGGCCCCATGTCCGCCACCCGCGTTCCCCTCCAGCCGCTCAGGAAAGGCGCCGTCGCCAAGCTGTGGCTCGGCCTCGCGCTGGTCGTCGCGGCCGGCGCGGGGCTCGCCTGGGCGGGCACGCGCGACGCGGTGGCGATGGCCGATCCCGCCGCCTTCCTCGCCGCCAACGCCAGGAAGGAGGGGGTGACCACCACCGCTTCGGGCCTCCAGATCCGCACCGAGCGCGCCGGCTCGGGCGAGACGATCGGCCCCGACGACGGCGTCTTCATCCGCTATGAGGGCCGGCTCGTCGACGGCACCGTGTTCGATTCGACCGCCCAGAGCGGCCCCGTGCCGATGCTCGTCGGCGAGGTGGTTCCCGGCTTTTCCGAGGCGCTCCAGCGCATGCGCCAGGGCGGCGCCTATGAAATCTGGCTGCCGCCCGAGCTCGCCTATGGCGACAATGTGCCGCCGGGCGGGCCCATCCCGCCCAACGCGGTGCTCAATTTCGACATCGAGGTGATGGCCGTGGTGCCCGATGCGGCGCGGCAGATGAACGGGCCCCGGGAAACGCCTTCGCCGGATGCCGCGCCGGCGCCCGAATCCGAATAGGGCTTCTCGAGGCCGTCACTCGGCCTCGACCTGAGGCCGCAGCGATTTGCCGGCGCGGCCGCCGCGCATCGAGGTGAACCAGCTGATCGGATTGAAATAGGACGCCGAGCCGTCGAGCGAGAAGGTGATGAACTCGGCGCGTCCGCCGATATTCTCGAACGGCACCGCGCCGCCGAGCCCGCCTTCGCTCAGGCCGAAGCGGCTGTCGGCGGATTCGTCCCGATTGTCGCCCATCAGGAAGAGATGCCCCTCTGGGATGCGGGTGCGCGGGAAATCGTCGGCCGAGGAATAGCCGAGCTCGATCGTGTCGTAGACGACGCCGTTGGGCAGCGTCTCGCGGATCACCGGCAGGCGGCAATAGGCCTCGCCCTCCGGGCCGAGCACGCGGTGGTCGCCGAAATTCTCGGTGATGCAGGGAACGTTGGGATCGATGGGGATCATCGTCGGCGGGCGCGCCTCGCGCTCGAGCGGGACGCCGTTGATGATGAGATGGCCGCCGATCATCTCGATCGTGTCGCCGGGCAGGCCGATGACGCGCTTGATATAGTCCGAACGGCGGCCGGGCGGCGTGACGATGACGATGTCGCCGCGCTCGGGCAGGCGGCCCAATATCCGCCCTTCGGTGGGCGGGAAGACGTGGAAGCTCGGCGACACCCAGGACCAGCCATAGGGGAATTTGGAAACGAACAGCCGGTCGCCCTGGAGCAGCACCGGCATCATCGATTCGGAAGGGATGTAGAAGGGCTTGGCGATGAAGCTGTGAAAGGCGAGCACGGCGAGGACGAGCCAGAATATGCCCTTGATCTCGCGCCACCAGTCGACGCCCCTGCCTTCCTCTTCGCCGTCGTCCGCGGCGGCGGACTTGCTCGCATCCAAGGCGATGCTCCTTCAGATTGCGCGCGCGTGGATGATGACGAAGGCCTGCGCGAAGGGATGATCGTCCGTCATCGTCAAATATATCTCGGCGAGGTGGCCTTTGGGCACGAGCGCGTCAAGCCTCGCCTTGGCGCCGCCCGTGAGATGGAGCGTCGGCGCTCCCGAAGGCGCGTTGACGACGCCGATGTCGCGCATGAAGACGCCGCGCCTGAAGCCCGTTCCCACCGCTTTCGAAAAGGCCTCCTTGGCGGCGAAGCGCTTGGCGTAGGTGCCGGCCCTGCTGAGCGGCCGCCGCGCGGCCCTGGCGCGCTCCGTTTCGGTGAAGACACGGCGCTCGAAACGTTCGCCGAAACGGTCGAGCGAGCGCTGGATGCGCTCGATGTTGCACAGGTCCGAGCCGATGCCGATGATCATGATGTTATTGTTTTTCGCCCGCGCATCCGCGCGTGCGTCCTCCCTGCTATTTCCTTCGCTTCGCTACGGAGCAGGTCCGGGCGGGCGTTCGCCCTTGCCTCGGCCTGGTCGGCCTCGGAGTTGTACGCACAAAAATAAGCGCGCGGCAGCGTGCAAGCGCCCGACCGTGCGCCGCCGCTTTTGCGGCGAAGCCAAGCGGGCCGGATGGCCCGCGCCCGGCGTTTGAGGGGCCCTACGAAAAAACTCATCGCGCCTCGTCCATCAGCGCGCGCATCCGGCGGATGCTCGCATCGAGCCCGGTGAAG
The DNA here is from genome assembly GCA_050330935.1 of Sphingomonadaceae bacterium. Lineage (GTDB taxonomy): Bacteria > Pseudomonadota > Alphaproteobacteria > Sphingomonadales > Sphingomonadaceae > Allosphingosinicella. The sequence goes on from JBHJHL010000038.1 coordinate 14,391, forward strand.
ATCGCCTCGCCGACGAGGAAATGGCCGATATTGAGCTCGGCGAGCTGCGGGATGGCGGCGATCGCGGCGACATTGCCGTAGGAAAGGCCGTGCCCGGCATGGGGCTCGATGCCGTTCTTCGCCGCCAGCGCCGCCGCTTCGGCGACGCGCCCCAGTTCCGCGGCGCGCGCCTCGGCCTCGAGATGCGCGTAACGGCCGGTGTGGAACTCGACCACCGGCGCCATCAGCGCGAGCGCCGCCTCGATCTGCGCGGCATCAGGCTCGATGAACAGGCTGACCCGAATGCCGGCGTCGGCGAGGCGGGCGACGAAGGGTTCGAGCTGCTGCTTCTGCCCGGCCGCGTCTAGCCCGCCCTCGGTGGTCCGCTCCTCGCGCTTTTCGGGAACGATGCAGGCGGCATGGGGACGCGCGGCGAGCGCGATCTCGAGCATCTCCTCGGTCGCCGCCATTTCGAGATTGAGCGGCAACGGCACCTCGGCCTTAAGGCGGACGATGTCCTCGTCCCGGATATGGCGCCTGTCCTCGCGCTGATGCGCGGTGACGCCGTCGGCGCCGGCCTGCGCCGCGATGATCGCGGCGCGCACCGGATCGGGATGGTCGCCGCCGCGCGCGTTCCTGATCGTCGCGACATGATCGATGTTGACGCCGAGGCGAAGAGCGCCCGGCGCAGTCATGCGGCGAGCCCGCGGCTGCCGGGCTTGACCGGCGGGATGGCGGCGAGCTCGGGCGGCAGCTCGTCGGGCGGATAGGCGGGAATGTCGATTCGCGCGAGGCCGACCAGCGGCACCCCGATCTGCGCCTTGCCCCCCGAACGGTCGACGAGGCAGGCGGCGCCCAGTATCTCGCCCGGAGCACGCCGCGCAACCGCCAGGCATTCGCGTAACGAGCCCCCGGTGGAGACGATGTCCTCGACGAGAACGACGCGGGCGCCGGAGCGAATCTCGAAGCCGCGCCGCAGCGCGAACCCGCCCCCCTCGTCGCGCTCGGCGAAGATCGCCTTGCAGCCTAGCGCGCGCGCCGTCTCATAGCCGGGGACGATGCCGCCGAGGGCGAGCGACAGAACGATGTCGACGCCGCCGAATTCGGCCTCTATCGCCCGGGCGAGCGCGCGGCACAGCCGCTCGGTCCGCCCCGGATCCTCGAACACCCGCATCTTCTGGATGAAGACCGGCGAGCGCAGCCCCGAGGAGAGGATGAAATGCCCTTCGAGCAGGGCGCCGGCGGCGCGGAATTCGGCCAGTACCTCCTCTTCGGTCATGCCTTCCCTTTCCTTTCGTCCGCCAGGCGCAAGACAGGCCCCGTCATCGCCGCGACAATGGCGACAATGAGGCGCAGCCCCCAAGCCGCGGCTTGAGGAGCGCGCGCAGCCCGTCTATATCGCCGCCATTGCCGCGACGGCAATTCGCTCCGGCCCGGCGCGGCGGCATCCCGAGGGATTTGAATGAACCAGCTTTTGAAGGCGATCGCAGCGGCCGCGCTCCTCGCCGCCGCTCCGGCGGCCGGCGCGGCGCCCGTCCAGGCCCTGCCCGAGCAACCGCCGGCCGAACTCGGCGAGCTGCCGCCCGACCCGGCCGACATCTCGCGCCCGCCGATCACCACGCCCGGGGAGGAAGTGCCGCTCACCGAGGTGGCCGAGGACGCCGCGCCCACCGCGGCGCTCCCCGAAAGCGGCGTCGGCATGCCCGACGGGCGGATGGGGCTCCAGGACCAATATACCGATTTCGGCGAAAGCCTCGCCACCTTCCACAATTCGCTCTTGCTGCCCATCATCGGCGCGATCTCGCTGTTCGTCCTCGGGCTCATGGTCTGGGTCATCGTCCGCTACCGGAGGCGCGCCAATCCCGAGCCTTCGCGAACCACCCACAACACGACGATCGAGGTCGTCTGGACGCTCGTTCCGGTGCTCATCCTCGTCGTCATCGCGGTGCCATCGCTCAGCCTGCTCGCCCGCCAATATTCACCGCCCGCGGCCGACATCACGGTCAAGGCCGTCGGCAGCCAATGGTACTGGACCTATCAATATCCTGACCATGGCGATTTCGAGATCGTCTCCAACGTGCTTTCCGACGAGGAGGCCGAGGCCAGGGGCGAGCCGCGGCTGCTCGGCGTCGACGAGCGGATGGTGGTGCCGGCGGGCGCGGTGGTGAAGGTGATCGTCACCTCGACCGACGTCGTCCACAGCTTCGGCATCCCCGCCTTCTGGGTCAAGATCGACGCCATCCCCGGCCATCTCAACGAGACCTGGTTCAAGGTCGAGCGGCCGGGCGTCTATTACGGCCAGTGCTACGAGCTGTGCGGCGCGCGCCACGCCTATATGCCGATCGCGGTCGAGGCGATGGAGCCGGCGCGCTTCGCGCAATGGGTCGCCGCCAAGGGCGGGGCGATGCCTGGGCAAGAGGAGGTGGAGGAAGAACCGCGGGCCGACGCCACCGAAACGCCGATCGGCGAAGCCGCCGAGGCGCCGGTCGAGACCGACACCGTGCCGGTCACCCGGGAAGCCGGGACGCGCCGCGACCGCGCGGTGGAAAATTAAGAGCGAGACGAATGACCGACACCGCCGCCACCCGCTTCCAGGCCGCTCCCGAACCCGCGCGCTCCGAGGCCCATGCCGATCACAAGCCGAGCTTCTTCAAGCGCTGGTTCATGTCCACCAACCACAAGGACATCGGCACGCTCTACCTCATCTTCGCGATCATCGCCGGCATCATCGGCGGCGGCATCTCGGGGCTGATGCGCCTCGAGCTCGCCGAGCCCGGCATCCAGTATCTCGAGGGCTGGGTGGCGCTCGCCGGCGGCGAGCCGAGCTTCGACGCGGGGCTCCACATGTGGAACGTGCTGATCACCGCGCACGGGCTCATCATGGTCTTCTTCATGGTCATGCCGGCGCTGATCGGCGGCTTCGGCAACTGGTTCGTGCCGATCATGATCGGCGCGCCCGACATGGCCTTCCCGCGCATGAACAATATCAGCTTCTGGCTGCTCGTCCCGGCCTTCGTCCTGCTCCTCGCCTCGAGCTTCATGCCCGGCGGCACGGGGCTCGGCGCCGGCGTCGGCTGGACCGTCTACGCGCCCTTGTCGACCTCGGGCTCGCTCGGCCCCGCGGTCGACCTCGCGATCTTCTCGCTCCATCTCGCCGGCGCGAGCTCGATCCTCGGCGCGATCAACTTCATCACCACCATCTTCAACATGCGCGCGCCGGGCATGACGCTCCACAAGATGCCGCTGTTCGTCTGGTCGGTGCTGGTGACAGCCTTCCTGCTGCTGCTCGCGCTCCCGGTGCTCGCCGGCGCGATCACGATGCTTCTCACCGACCGCAATTTCGGCACCCATTTCTTCGACGCCTCGGGCGGCGGCGATCCGGTGCTCTACCAGCATCTGTTCTGGTTCTTCGGCCACCCGGAAGTCTACATCATGATCCTGCCCGCCTTCGGCATCGTCAGCCAGGTGGTCGCGACCTTCAGCCGCAAGCCCGTCTTCGGCTATCTCGGCATGGCCTATGCGATGGTGGCGATCGGCGTCGTCGGCTTCATCGTCTGGGCGCACCACATGTTCACGGTCGGCATGGATTTGAACGTCAAGATGTATTTCACCGCCGCGACTTTGATCATCGCGGTGCCGACCGGGATCAAGATCTTCTCGTGGATCGCGACCATGTGGGGCGGCTCGATCAGCTTCAAGGTGCCGCTGCTCTGGGCGCTCGGCTTCATCTTCCTGTTCACCGTCGGCGGCGTCACCGGGGTCGTGCTCGCCAATGCCGGCGTCGACACCTACATGCACGACAGCTATTATGTCGTCGCGCATTTCCATTATGTGCTGTCGCTCGGCGCGGTGTTCGCGCTGTTCGCGGCCTTCTACTACTGGTTCCCCAAAATGTCCGGCAAGATGTACAGCGAGACGCTGGGGATGATCCATTTCTTCTTCACCTTCGTCGGTGTCAACGTGATCTTCTTCCCGATGCACTTCCTGGGGCTCGACGGCATGGCGCGGCGCATCCCCGACTATAACGAGGCCTGGGCGGACTGGAACGAGATCTCCTCCTGGGGCTATGCGATCATGCTGGTGGGCACCGTCACCTTCCTGGTGAACGCGGTCGGCTCGCTGCTCGCGGGCCGAAAGGCGCCCGACAATCCCTGGGGCGAGGGAGCGACGACGCTCGAATGGACGCTCTCCTCGCCGCCGCCCTTCCACCAGTTCGAAAAGCTGCCGAGGATCGACTGACGATGGCGGGCGCGACGACGACCGGCCGCCCGGCGGCGGCGCTTCCCGCCCACTGGCGGGACTTCCTCGCGCTCACCAAGCCCAAGGTGATGCGGCTCGTCGTCTTCACCGGGCTCGCCGGGCTGATCGCGGCACCCGTAGCCGTCCATCCGGTGCTCGGCTTCACCGCGATATTGTGCATCGCCCTCGGCGCCGGCGCCGCCGGAGCGCTCAACCAATATTATGAGGCCGATCTCGACGCGCGCATGAAGCGCACCGCCGGGCGGCCCATTCCCTCGGGCCGCATGGAGCGCGCGGCGGCGCTGCCCTTCGGCGTCGGCCTGGGCGCCTTTTCGGTGCTGCTGATGGGCTTTGCGACCAACTGGCTGGCGGCCGCGATCCTCGCGACGACGATTCTCTTCTACGTCCTCGTCTACACGTTGTGGCTCAAGCGCCGGACGCCACAGAACATCGTCATCGGCGGCGCCGCGGGGGCTTTCCCGCCGCTGATCGGCTGGGCCGCGGCGACCGGCGAGATCGGGCTGCTGCCGGTCCTGCTCTTCGCGCTCATTTTCCTGTGGACGCCGCCGCATTTCTGGGCGCTGTCGCTGTTCGTGCGCGGCGACTATGCCAAGGCCGGGGTGCCGATGCTGCCGGTGATCGCCGGCAATGGCGAGACGCGGCGCCAGATCCTGCTCTATTCGCTGCCGATGGCGGCGGCGGCGGTCGCGCCCTGGCCGCTCGGCCTTACCGGCGCGGTCTACGGCGCGACGGCGGCCCTGCTCTCGGCGATCTTTCTCCTTCTCGCGCTGCGGGTGGCGCTCAACCGCGCCGACGATCCCAAGCAGATGAAGCCCGAAAAGCGGCTGTTCGCCTTCTCGATACTCTATCTGTTCGTGCTGTTCGGCGCGCTCATCGCCGACAGCCTGCTTCTCGCCCGATGACCTTGCCCGAGCCGAGCGACGAGGATATCCGCGCCCGGCAGAAGAGCCGCGCGCTCGTCATGGGCCTCCTCCTCGCCGGGCTGGCGCTGCTCATCTACCTCATCACCATCGCGAGGATGGAGGCATGAGCACGCCCGCCCGCAACGCGCGCACCGCGCTGCTCGCCCTGCTGCTCGTCTGCAGCATGACTGGGCTCGCCTTCGCGAGCGTGCCGCTCTACCGCATCTTCTGCGACGTCACCGGCTTCGGCGGCACGCCGCTGAGAGCCGCCGAGACGCCGCCGGCCGGAGACGGGGGCGGCGAGACCGTCTCGGTGCGCTTCGACGCCAATGCCGATCCCGCCCTGCCCTGGGAATTCGCGCCCGAGAAGACCACCGAGGAGAGCGCGCTCGGGGTCCGCAAGATGGCTTTCTACAGCGTCCGCAACCTTTCGGACGAGCCGGTCACGGGCACCGCCACCTTCAACGTCTCGCCGGCGCTCGCGGGACCCTATTTCGCCAAGATCCAGTGCTTCTGCTTCACCGACCAGCGGCTCGAGCCCGGCGAGGAGATGCGGATGCCGGTGGTCTATTATGTCGACCCCGGAATCGCGCGCGATCCCTCGACCGACCATATCACCGAGATCACCCTTTCCTACACCTTCTACCCGGTGGACGAGGGCGGGAGCGGCGGCTAGATCACGACCGCGCCGCCGCGAGCCGGCCCGAGGACAAAGGAGCATCCATGGCCGGAGCCAAGAGCCACGACTATCATATCGTCGATCCCAGCATCTGGCCGTTCATCGGCGCCTTTGCCGCGCTCGCCATGGCGTTCGGCGCGGTGATGTGGATGCACGATATGGCGGGCGGAGGCTATGTCTTCATCGCCGGCTTGATCGGGGTCGCCTTCACCATGCTGAGCTGGTGGGTCGATGTCGTGCGCGAGGCCAATGGCGGCGACCATACGCCGGTGGTGCAGCTTCATCACCGCTACGGGATGATCCTGTTCATCGCCTCGGAGGTGATGTTCTTCGTCGCCTGGTTCTGGGCCTATTTCAACGCCGCGCTGTTCCCGCCCGTGGTCGATGCGGTCGGCGGGGTGTGGCCGCCCGAGGGCATGCACGTCATGGACCCGTTCGGCTATCCGCTCCTCAACACGCTCATCCTGCTCTGTTCGGGCACGACGGTCACATGGGCGCATCACGCGCTGATCAACGGCGATCGCGACGGGCTCAAAAAAGGCCTGTGGGCGACGATCGCGCTCGGGCTCCTGTTCACCTCGGTGCAGGCCTATGAATATGTCCACGCGCCGTTCGGTTTTAAGGACAATATCTACACCTCGGCCTTTTTCATGGCGACGGGTTTCCACGGCTTCCACGTCGTCGTCGGCACGATCTTCCTCATCGTCTGCCAGATCCGCGCCTATCGCGGCGACTTTACGCCCGAGCGCCATTTCGGCTTCGAGGCGGCCGCCTGGTACTGGCATTTCGTCGACGTCGTCTGGCTGTTCCTGTTCATCTCGATCTATGTCTGGGGCGGCTGGGGCGCCGAGGTGCATTGAGGATGATCGGCCGACCCCGCTCGTCGTGAGCGGGGGGCCGAGCAGGGCAGTGAATATCTTTCCCAAGGCCGGCCGGCTCCCCCTCCTCCCCACCATCCTCGTCGGGCTCGCCGCGGCGGCGATGGTCGCGCTCGGGCTCTGGCAGCTGCGGCGCGCGGGGGAGAAGGACGCCATGTTCGCCCGGATCGAGGCCGCCATGGCGGCCCCGCCCGCGCCGCTTCCGCAAGAACTGGACGACGGCCTCGACTGGCGCCGCTTCCGCGTCGAATGCGCGGCGCTGGAGCCGGCGGGCGAGATCTCGCTCTATGGCGAGACCCCGCGCGGCGCGCGGCTCGTCAATCTCTATCGCTGCGATCGTGGCGACGCCGATCCGCTGCTCGTCGCGGCCGGCCTCAGCAACCGGGTCGCCGGAAACGTTCCGCCGCCGCTGCCGCCGCGCGGCTTCGCCGGCCGCCTGCTCATCAATGTCGGCAACGCCCCGCTGCCGGTGCTCTATGCCGAGGACGCCGCGGTCGGCGCGGGCGCGGTCGCGCAGCCCGATCCCGGGCGCATAGCCGACAACCATCTCCTCTACGCGCTGCAATGGTTCTTCTTCGCCGCCGCCGCGGTCGTCGTCTACGGCCTGGCGCTTAGGAAACGCCGTGGCCGCGCTTGAGACGATGGTCGCCGAGGCGTGGGCCGACCATGCGCTGCTCGACAGCGGCGGCGGCAGGAAGCTCGAGCGCTATGGCCGCTACCGCTTCGTCCGCCCCGAGCCGCAGGCGATGTGGGCGCCGGCGCGCGGCGACTGGCGGGCCGACGGCGAGTTCCTTCCCGGTGCGGAAGAGGAGGGAGGCGGGCGCTGGGAGCTCTCGCAAGGCGTGCCGCGCGAGGGCTGGGAGCTCAGCTGGGAGGAGGTGCGCTTCACCGCCCGCTGCACGCCCTTCCGGCATCTCGGCTTCTTCCCCGACATGGCGCCGGTGTGGAGCTGGATGCGCGAGCGGCTGGACCCTCCCCCGACGGGCGCGGGCCAGGCGGAGGTGCTCAACCTGTTCGGCTATACCGGCGTCGGCACGCTCGCGCTCGCCGCGAGGGGCGCGCGGATCGTCCATGTCGACGCGTCGAAGAAGTCGGTCGCGCAGGCGCGCGGGAACGCGGCGCTTTCGGGCCTCGGCGAAGCGCCGATCCGCTGGCTCGTGGACGACGCCGCCAAATTCGCCGCGCGCGAGGTGCGGCGCGGGCGGCACTATGACGGCATCGTCCTCGATCCGCCCAAATATGGCCGGGGCCCCAAAAGCGAGATCTGGAGGCTGGAGGAGGGGCTGCCCGGGCTCGTCGCAGATTGCGCGCGGCTGCTCGACCGGGACAGCCGCTTCCTGTTCCTCACCGTCTATGCGGTGCGCATGTCGGCGCTCGCCATCGGCGAGCTTCTCGCCCAGGCGACGCGACCGCTCGGCGGCCGGGTGACGACGGGCGAGCTGGCGGTGCGCGAGGAGGCGCGCGGCCTCCTGCTGCCGACGGCGATCTTCGCGCGCTGGAGCCGCTAATCCCGCCCCGCCCTGATCGCCGCGCCGGCGGCGAAGGGGGCGATCGCGACGAGGATGAGCGAGGCGGCGGCGAGCAGCTTCAAGGCCCCTGCGCCTTGATCGGCATCGAGCGAGCCGGCGCCGAAGACGAGGACCGGCACCGCGAGCGGCAGCAGCAGCAGGCCGGCCAGCGCGCCCGCGCCGCGCAGGCCGGAGGTCAGCGCAGCGACCGTCAGCGTCAGCGCGGCGAGCCCGGGCGTGCCGACGAGCAGCCCCAGTTCGAGCCGCCACAGCGTTTCGGGAGGCAGTTTGAGCAGCGCCGCCGCCGGCAGCCCCGCGAGCATCAGCGGCGGGCCGAAGGCGATCCAGTGCCCGGCGAGCTTGGCCGCCGCCACCGCTTCCTCGGAAAAGCCGCGCAGCGCGAGCTGATCGAGCACGCCGGAGGCGCGGTCGGGCTCGACCAGCCTTTCGACCGGAAGCAGCGCCGCGAGCAGCGCCGCGATCCACAGCGCGCCCCCGCCCGCGGCTTCGAGCAGCGCGCGATCCGGCCCGACCGCGAAGGGGAAGATCGCCGCGACGAGCAGGAAGAAGAGGATCGGCAATATCCCGCCAGCGCTCGCCGAGAGCCGCAGCTCGCGCGCAATCAGCGCGATCATGCCGCCCCCAGCGCGATCGTGCGCGCGGGCGCGAAGGGCAGGGGAATGTGCGATGCGGCAAGGATCGCTCCGCCGCCTTCGAGATGCGCCGCCATCGCCCGGCCGAGCAGCGCCGCGCCTTCCTTGTCGAGGCCGTTGGCGGGCTCGTCGAGCAGCCAGAGCGGCGCTCCGCTCGCCACCGCGCGGGCGAGCCCGGCGCGCCGCCTCTGCCCGGCCGAAAGCATGCGCACCGGGACGTTGGCGAGCGGCGCGAGGCCCATCGCCGCCATGCCGGCGCGAGCATCGGCGCCGTCGAGTCGCGCCCAGAAGCCAAGCGCGCGCGCAAGGCTCTGCCGTTCATCGAGCGCGGGCAGATCGTCGGCGAGCGCTGCCCGGGCGCGGTTCACGCTTCCGGCGGCGGGCTTGAGCAACCCGGCGGCGATGCGGATGAGGCTGGTCTTGCCGGCGCCGTTGGGGCCGGTGACGAGCGTCGCCTCTCCGGGTCCGAGCCCGAGGGTGAGCTCCTCGAACAGCAGCCGTCCGCCGCGCAGGCAGGCGATGCCGTCGAGCTCGAGCAGCGCGCCGCCCTCGCCTGCGCTCATCCGGCGCCGTCCTCGATCGCGTGCATCTCCTCGTCGGAAAAGCCGAAATGATGGCCGACCTCATGGACGATGACATGGGTGATGAGCGCTTCGAGCGAGACGCCGGTCTGCGCCCATTCGGCGATCAGCGGCTGGCGGTAGAGGAAGATCATCGTCGGCAGCTCGCCCGAGCTCCACACCGACTGCTGGTCGAGCGGCCGGCCTTGATAAAGGCCAGTGAGCTCCCAGGGGCTTTCGAGCCCCATTTCCTTCACCACCTCCTCGTCGGCGAATTCCTCGACCTTGAAGACGATGTCCCTCAGATGGACGCGGAAGGGCTCGGGCAGCCGCTCGACTGCCTCGCGCGCGAGCCGCTCGAAGGTTTCGGGCGAGGGGGCGTGGGTTCTGCGCGGTGCCATGGCGCATCGACATAGGATGCGGCGGCGAAAGAGGCTAGAAGGGGCTTATGGCATTACTCGGCGACAGCGAACGCGAGGCGGCGCTGAAGGCGCTTGCCGGCTGGCGCTACGACGCCGGGCGAAAGGGCATCGCCAAGAGCTTCCGCTTCGCCGATTTCTCCGAAGCTTTCGGTTTCATGACGCGCGTCGCGCTGGCGGCGGAAAGGGCGGATCACCATCCCGACTGGACGAATGTCTGGAACCGGGTCGATATAATGCTGACCACGCACAGCGCCGGCGGCGTGACGGCGCGCGACATTGCCCTGGCCGCCGAGGTGGAGCGGATCGCGGGCGGAGCGGGCCGAGCGCCGGGCGGGCGGTTGCCGCGAAGGGCGCCGCCGCCTAGATAAGCGGCTCTTTCGAGGCATATGCGGAGCGGTGGCCGAGTGGTCGAAGGCGCTCGCCTGGAAAGTGAGTATGCGGTTCATAGCCGCATCGAGGGTTCGAATCCCTCCCGCTCCGCCAGCCGCCCGGGCAACTTTGCTCTCCTCGCGTGCCAGGCCTGCCGAAGCGACGCGGAACCGCGCCATCGGCGAGGAAACCGTCTCGCCGAGCGATGAGCTGGAGCACCGGGATTTCGCCGCATTTCATGCTGGCGCATGTTTCAGCCATCGTTCATCATGGTTTCACGACCCTGCCGACCTCGTCGAAGGTGCGGTAGAGCGCTCGAGACGAACGGATCATTAGTGGAGAACCGCTCTATGTGCTCGGCCCTCTGGACCAAGATCTCGTCGGTGATCGCATTGCTGTGCCTGGCGCTCGCGCTCAACGCCTGCGGCACACGCGAGCGGGACGTAGATGTCGCCGCCGCCGAAGGCATCCTGCTGAAGGGCAACGGGTCCGAGCCCAAGTCGATCGATCCGCACCTCGTCACCGGGGTGCCGGAGAACAAGATCATCCAGGCGCTGATCGAAGGGCTGATCGCCTATCATCCCGACGACGACACGCTGCCCGCCCCCGGGGTGGCCGAAAGCTGGGAGCATAACGAGGATTACACCGTCTGGACCTTCAACCTGCGCGAGGACGCGCGGTGGACCAATGGCGACCCGGTGGTCGCGGGCGATTTCGTTTACAGCTGGGAGCGCATTCTGAGCCCCGCGCTCGGCGCCGAATATGCCGAGATGCTCTACGTCATCGAGAATGCGGAAGCCTTTCACCAGGGCGAGATCGACGATTTCGACCAGGTCGGCGTCCGCGCCCTCGACGACCGCACGCTGGAGGTGCGGCTGAAGGGCCCGACGCCGCATTTCCTGCTGATGCTCAAGCATTACAGCTTCTATCCGGTGAACCCCCGCGTGGTCGAGGAGCACGGCGGCATGACCGACCGGCAGAGCGGCTGGTCGACGGTCGAGAACTATGTCGGCAACGGGCCCTTCCGCTTGAAGGAATGGTCGACCAACGAGGTGCTCGAGGTCGAGAAGAACCCCGACTATTGGGACGCCGAAACGGTGCAGCTGAACGGCATCCGCTTCTTTCCGATCGAGAACGTCAACACCGAATTCACCGCCTTCCAGGGCGGGCGGCTGCACGTGACCAACGAGGTGCCGAATGATCGCATTCCGTCGCTGCGCGCGGAAATGCCCGACCAGCTGATGATCGAGCCCTATCTCGGTTCCTATTTCTATCGCGTCAACGTGACGCGCGAGCCATTCGACGATCCGCGAGTGCGCGAGGCGCTGGCGCTGGCGATCGACCGGTCGCTGATCGTCGAGCGCGTGACCCAGGGCGGGCAGGCCGTGGCGACGGGCTTCGTGCCACAAGGGATTACCGGCTACGAGCCGACCGATGCGGTGGGCCACGATCCCGAACGCGCCAGGGCATTGCTCGCGCAGGCTGGCTATCCGGGCGGCGAGGGCTTCCCTAACGCCGAGATTCTCATCAACACTTCGGAAAATCACCGCAAGATCGCTGAAGCGATTCAGGCGATGTGGCGCGAGACGCTGGGCATCGAAATCGGCATCTACAACCAGGAGTGGAAGGTCTATCTCGATAGCCAGAGCTCGCTCAACTACGATATCTCGCGCTCGGGCTGGATCGCCGACTATGTCCACCCGATGACCTTCCTCGAACTCTTCACCACCGGCAACGGCAACAACGACACCGGCTGGAGCAACAGCAGCTATGACAGCCTGATCCGCCGGGCGCAGACCGCCGATAGCGAGGAACAGCGGATCAGCTTGCTGAAACGGGCCGAAGCGATCCTGCTTGAGGATCTCCCGGTCCTGCCGATCTACTGGTACACGCGGGTCTACATGAAGGATCCGCGCGTGCAGGGCTGGGTTCCCAAGCTGCTCGACAACCGGCCCTACAAATATGTCAGCCTCTCCGCGTCCTGAGGGTCGGTGATCTTGCGCAGATCGTCTAGAGGCCGCGCCTCATGCTGAGATTCGTCCTCTCGCGCTTTCTCCAGGGTCTGCTGGTATTGCTGGCGATCTATGCCCTCACCTTCGTGCTGGTGGCGTTGACTCCGGGGAGCCCGTTCAGCACCGGACGCGCGATCCGCCCCGAGATCCTCGCCCAGATCGAGGCCTTCTACGGCTTCGACAAGCCGCCTCTGGAGCGCTTCTGGACCTCGCTGACCAACGCTCTCCAGGGCGAGTTCGGGCCCTCGGCCGTCTATGCCAACCGTTCCGTCACCGACATCATTTCAGAGGCTTTTCCCGTATCTCTCCAGCTCGGCGCGATCTCGCTGCTGGTGGCGCTGGGGATCGGCATCCCGGCCGGCATCATAGCGGCGGTGAAGCGCAACACCTGGCTCGACTATCTGCCGATGTCGGCCTCGATGGTCGGCATCTGCCTGCCGACCTTCGTGCTGGGGCCGATCCTCGTGCTGATCTTCGGCATCATCCTCCGGGCGCTGCCGGTATCGGGCTGGAACGGGCCGGAATTCATGATCCTGCCCGCGGCGACGCTCGGCCTGTTCTACGCCGCCTATTTCGCCCGGCTGACCCGCGGGGGGATGCTGGAAATGCTCAACCAGGATTTCGTGCGCACCGCGCGCGCCAAGGGCGTGCCGAGATCGACCATCATCTGGAAACATTGCCTCAAGGGCGGGCTGATCCCCGCGATCACCTATCTCGGCCCGGCGACCGCGGGAATCATCTCCGGCTCCTTCGTGGTCGAGACGATCTTCCAGATCCCCGGCCTCGGCCAGTGGTTCGTCAAGGGCGCGCTCAATCGCGACGATTTCCTGATCCTGGGCCTCACCGTCCTGTTCGCTGCGCTGATCGTGGTGATGAATCTCCTCGTCGACATCATTCAGGTCGCCCTCAATCCGCGGTTGAAATATGACAAATAGCCCCGCGTCCGGGAGCCGCGGCCGATGAGCCGCAGCGCCGATATCGTCGCCGGCGCCGAGGAGCGGCTGGAGCGGGTGCCGACGGTGGAGGAGTTCGAGAAGGGCTCGTCCCTGTGGCAGGACGCCTGGCATCGCCTGCTGCGCAACCGCCTGGCGATCATCAGCCTGTTCGTGTTCATCGCCATCGTTATCTTCTGCGTCGTCGGCCCGTTCCTCTCGCCGCACGACGCGGAGGCGCAGGACCTGATGAAGGGCGCGCAAGGGCCTTCGGCGCAGCACTGGTTCGGCACCGACACGCTCGGGCGCGACCTGATGGTGCGGACGATGGAGGGCGGGCGCATCTCGCTTCTGGTCGGGCTCGTCGCCACGCTCGTCGCGCTGCTGATCGGCGTGGTCTACGGCGCGACCGCGGGCTATCTCGGCGGCAAGGTCGATGCGGTCATGATGCGGATCGTCGATACGCTCTACGCGCTGCCCTTCACGATCTTCGTGATCCTGCTGATGGTCGCCTTCGGCCGCTCCCTATGGCTGATCTTCGTCGCCATCGGGGCGGTCGAGTGGCTGAGCATGGCGCGGATCGTGCGCGCAGGGGTGATCGGCCTCAAGAAGCAGGAATTCGTCGAGGCCGCGGTCTCGCTCGGCTACAGCCACATGCGGATCATCCTGCGCCACCTCATTCCCAACGTGCTCGGCCCCGTCATCGTCATCGCCACGCTGACGGTGCCGGCCGTGATGCTGCTCGAGGCGTTCCTGAGCTTTCTCGGCCTCGGGGTGCAGCCGCCCAACGCGTCATGGGGGGTGCTCATCAACGAGGGCCAGCAGAATATGGCGATCTTCCCCTGGCTGCTGATTTTCCCCGCCTTCTTCTTCGCGCTGACGCTGTTCACGCTCAATTTCCTGGGCGATGGGCTGCGCGACGCGCTCGACCCGAAAAGCGCGAAGGACTGATCCGGTGCCGCTGCTTGACGTGCGCAATCTTACGACCTCGTTTCACCTGCGCAGCGGCATCGTGCGCGCGGCGCAGGACATCAGCCTGCAGCTGGAGCGTGGCGAAACGCTGGGCATCGTGGGCGAGTCCGGCAGCGGAAAGTCGGTCACCTGCTACTCCATCATGGGTCTGATACCGCAGCCGCCCGGGCGGATCGAAAGCGGAGAGGTGCTGTTCGACGGGCGCGACCTGCTGCAGCTCTCCGCCAGGGAGATGCGTGAAATCAGGGGAACGAGGATCTCGATGATCTTTCAGGACCCGATGACCTCGCTCAATCCGTTCCTGCGCATTTCGACCCAGATGGTCGAGGCTATCCGCGTGCACGGGGACATGGACAGGAAGCGCGCGCTGGCCAAGGCGATCACCGCTCTGGAGGAAGTCGGAATTCCCGATTCGGCGAAGCGGGTGCTTGGTTATCCGCACGAATTTTCCGGCGGCATGCGCCAGCGCGTGATGATCGCCATGGCGCTGATCAACGATCCCGACCTGCTGATCGCCGACGAACCGACGACCGCGCTCGACGTTACCGTGCAGGCGCAGGTGCTCGACATCATCAAGGAACGCCAGCAGCGGCTCGGCACCGCGGTGATCCTCGTTACGCACGATCTCGGCGTCGTCGCGGGCACATGCGACAAGGTGCAGGTGATGTATGCCGGGCAGGTGGTCGAAAGCGGCGGCGTCGACCAGATTTTCTACGAACCGCAGCACGCCTATACCCGCTCGCTGCAGAAGGCGATCCCCTCGCTCGGCACGAAGAACGAGGCGCTCTATGCCATCGCCGGCACGCCGCCGGACCTCGCCAAGCCGGTAACCGGCTGCGCCTTCTATCCGCGCTGTCCGTTCCCGAAGGTGAAGGGCCCCAATGGCCCTGCGCCCGAGCTGGTCGAACAGCCCGATGGCCATTGCGTGCGCGAATGCCACTATTGCGATCGCAGCCGGCCGATCGAGACGGTGCTGGAGACCGAAGTGACGGAGGACGCGCTATGAGCGATGCCGATGCGCTCGCGCGCGAGGATTTCCTCGTTCTCGAAGACGTCACCCAGCATTTCGATCTCGGCAAGAAGCTGCTGACCCGCGAAAGCAAGGGGGTGGTCAAGGCGGTCGACGGGGTTTCGCTGACGATCCGGGAGGGCGAAATCCTTGGGATCGTCGGCGAATCGGGTTGCGGCAAGACGACGCTCAGCCGCACGATCATGCAGCTCATCCGGCCGACCTCGGGACGGATCGTGCTCGAAGGCAAGGAACTGAGCGGCCTCAGTGATAGCGATGTCCGCGCCGAGCGCATCAATTTTCAGATGATCTTTCAGGATCCTTACGCCTCGCTCAATCCGCGCCTGACCGTGTTCACGACGCTTGGCGAGGCGATCCGCACGCGCCATCCGGATGCGAGCGGGGAGGCCCTGCGCGCGCGCGTGATCGAACTGATGCGGACGGTGGGTCTGAACCCGGCGCAAATGAACCGCTATCCGCACGAATTTTCGGGCGGCCAGCGGCAGCGCGTGGCGGTCGCCCGCGCGCTGGCGCCCGAGCCCAAGCTGGTGATCGCCGACGAGCCGGTCTCGGCGCTCGATGTGTCGATCCAGTCGCAAATCCTCAACCTGCTCAAGCGATTGAGCCGCGAGATGGGGCTGACGATGATCTTCGTCAGCCACGATCTTTCCGTGGTGCGCTATATCGCGGACCGGATCGCGGTGATGTATCGCGGCCGGATCATCGAACTGGGGACGGCGGAGACCATCGTCGACGATCCGCGGCATGTTTACACCAAGGCGCTGATGAGCGCGATCCCGCAGCCCGATCCGCGCGCCGAGCGCGAGCGTGAACGGATCATCCTTGAAGACGATCCGCCGGGCGCGGAGACGACGCCCGACACCGATCGACGCGACGATCTTGAGGAGGTCTCGCCTGGACATTTCGTGTCGAACCAACCGTTCGATCGGCGCGTCAAGACGGCCGAGGCAGAGCTGCCTGCCCTCCAAGCCGACGATCGGTAGCAAGCCCGGGCACCGAACTTCCGGCCCCGCAGGGGACGATCGAAGAGCTGACGGACCAAGAGAGCGGGTCCTCGCGTCAAGGATCGGCGCGCGTTCCGGAGGTGCGGGTTGACGGCTTCGGAGCCAGGGCGCGAAGTGACTGCCTCCCGCGCCAATTGCTAACCGTCAGCCCGGAAAACCGACCTAGCCGATTTCGACGACCACCTTGAGTCCAAGCGCGACCGAAATCGAGCGCAGCGAGCCGCCGGACGCGATCTCCGCCGCGCTTGCTTCCTCCTGGATCCGGTCCGACCGGATCACCCGGCCGCCCGTCTTCTCGTGCAGCCGGGCGAGCAGCCCGTCGGCCGGAATGTCGTGCCAGCGCACCTTCTCCGCCATCTCCTCGTCGGTCGGGACGAAGGCGGTGAGATCGGCATCGGTCATCAGCTCGAGCCCGCCCTGCTTGAGCGTCGCATTGCGGCTCGCATGATGGCCGACCTTGTAGAAGATCGCCCGCCGCAGGAGATCGGCGCCGGTCTTCTCCACCTCGCCCCCGGCGTTCCTGAACTCGACGCCCGCCCAGCTCTTCCAGCTGCCGACCTGCGCGTCGGCGGCGAAGATGAGCGTACGGCCGCTGGCGACGATCTCGAGCGCGAAGACGAAGCTCGTATTGTTGGTCTTGCTGTCGAGCTGCAGGGCGAGCTCGGCGGCGGCGCCCAGCCAGTCCTGATCGATGCGGCGCCACGACTGGTCTTCGCCGGGCACGTCCCGATCCCGTTTTTTCCGCTTCTCCAGAAATTGCGCCGGGCCGGCATAATGGGCCGAAAGAAAGCCGATATTCTCTTTCCTGGCCCGCCGCGCGGCCCGATCCTGGTTCTTTTCCGCCGCCTTGCCCGCCAACAGCTCGGACAGCGGCTCCCCCGCCTCGCGCGCGAAGGGGGAGGCCGGGTCGTCGTCGACCGCGAGTCTTCCCTCGCCGCCCGCCATGCCGTTCATCAGCACCGCCGCGGTCGGCGAGGCGGCGGCGCCCGCGGCATAGGTTTCGCTCAGGCGGTCCTTGATGCGCAGCATCTCCTCGTCGCGCGGCGGCGCCAGCACATAGATTTTGAAATCGTCCCCGACATCTTCAGGGAGCGGCGCCCGCTCGCCGGGCTCGAAATAGCGCACCTCCTTGCCGAGCGCGCGCAACGCCTCGCGGGCGCCGCGCGAACGCTCTCCCTTGAGGCCGAAGACGAAGCCGAGCAGCGCATCGACGCCGTCGGCGAGCATTCCGTAGCGATCGGGGTCTCCGCCGCTTCCCGCCGCCGCTTCGAGCCGCAGCGCCGCCTCGGCCAGCGCCTGATCCGCCTCGCCCTTGAACTTGTCGAGCTCGCGCGCTTGCGGATCCTCGGGATTCTCGGCCCAGCTGAACCATATCTCGCCGATCTCGAACTCGGCGAACAGGTCCCTCGCCTGGCTGAAGCCGGAAATATGATCCCAATGCTCGTGGGTGCCGATCACGACGTCGAGCCGACGGTCGGCGACCTTGGCGATGTCCTCGACGACCTCGCGGATTTTCCCGGTGCCTCCCTTGGAGGAAGTGTGGATGCCGCAATCGATCAGCATCCGGAACGGAGCCCCCTTGCGCCTCGGCAGCTCGAGAAGAATGCAGTCTCCGAGCCCATGGCAATAGAGGTGGAGCGTGACGTCCATGGCTCAATAGACCTCGTCGTCGCCCGCCTGGCGGGACATCTCGCCGTGGAGAGCGGCGAACGGCTCGGCTCCCACCATGCCGCGCTCGTCGAAATACATCGCGCGCAGGCTCTGCCCCGGGTCGAGCCGGTAGCGCCGTTCGCGCCCGAGCCGGTCCTGGTTGCCGAGCCGCTTCGAGATCAGATAGCGGATTTCGGGCACATTGTTCTCGTTCGAGGCATCGATCACGAGCGTGGCTCCGCCGCGATACCAGAAAAAGCCGCTCTTGCTTTCGGGACGCAGCCATTCCGGGCGACGCTGCGCGAGCACGATGACGATCTCGTTCAGGATCCTGCCGTCGGTTCGCTGCCGCCGCGCGGTCCTGACTTCGCGCACCTCGAAGGTGGTGGAGCGAGGAGTCTCCGCTTCGATCTCGCCATTTCCCCGATATCGGGGAAGCTCGTAATCGAGCCCGAGCAAGCGGCAGGTGTCGGGCCTGTTCCTTGTCGCCTTGCGCAGTTGGCGATGGAGGATTTCGCATCTTTCATTGAGCAGCTGGTAGCTGCGCCAGCGCGAGTGCGTCCGCTGCCAGTCGATATCCATTTCCCGGACCGCCTTGACCAGCCATTCCGGCGACTTGCTCGCCTCCGGGGGCTTGCGCCAGCGCAGCGTTTCGACCGAGACGGTGCGCAGGTCGCGCGGCAGCATGTCGAAGATGCGGAAGCTCTGGAGCAGCGCCACACGATAGCCATGCTCGTCATGCGGCGCATGTTCGCTGTCGGCGGTGATGAGGGCGCGCAGATAGGAATCGAAGCTGATGTCGACAGGCGGGCAATAGTCGAGCGCGCGAATCGCCATGCGCAGGAACTGCCCGGCGATCTTGCAGGTTACCTCGGCCAGCCGCTCGACGAGATGGGGATGGAGCGCGCCGGGGGCGAGCACGCCGCTGCCGCCCGTCGCCAGCTTGATGAGGTCGCCGGCGCGCTTGTCGACGATGGCGAGAAAGGCGCGGTAGAAAGCGGCGACGAGCAGCTGGCCGCGCTGGTGGCGCTGCATGGTCTTGGCATAGCCCAGCTCGTCGCCGTCCTTCAGATAGTCGCGCAAGGGGCCCTGCTTGCCCGCCCCCTCGCCGAACTGCCTGGCGATCCCGCCGAGCAGCGAGGCGGCGCCGAGATCGCCGCGCGCGCGGGCGATCTCCCCCTCGACGAGATCGCGATACTGGAAATGCTCGAACAGGGCGACGATGTCGGCGAAGCCTTCGTGAAAGGCGCCGACATCGGGATTGGAGGAATCGCGGTAGCCGGGCGTGTAGCCGTCGAGCAGCGCATGGGCCATCTCATGGGCGATGATGTCGGCCGAAAGACAGCTGAACACGAGCGTCCCGGGCGGGGTCGTATCCTCGCGTCCCGATTCGGCCGGGAAATAGCCGAACAGCAGCGCCACCTTGGCCGGGCTGTAATAGGCGTTCCGCTCGCGCAGCGCATGCGGATAGATGCGCAGCCGCGGGACATATTCATATCTTCTTTCTCCAGTCTCTGAGTCGGTCTGCTCGCGATAGGCCCAGAGCGCGCGGCGGCCGAGCGCCTCCTCGAAGCTGGCGATGGTGCGCATCGCGACCGCGTAGACCATCTGCTGATGGAACTGCGGGTTGCCTTCCGATGGCGCGAGCCCGTCGGCGAGCAGCAGCCGGTCGTCGTCGAGATCGACGGGCGGATAGAAGCGGTCCGAGGCGGGATCGACATCGACGATTTCGAGATATTCGCCGACCGGCCCCGGAGCGAGGATCGAATCGCCGTTGGCGTCCGCCTCGAAGCGGACATCGACCGTCGCGACGCTGCTCTCGAAGGATTCGAGCCGCGCGCCGAGGCTGGGATCGAGCGCGTAGATGCGCAGCCGGCGGTGGGCGGGAGGCGGCGGGCGCG
>JBHJHL010000039.1:0-35214 GCA_050330935.1 Sphingomonadaceae bacterium
GGGGCGGGCGCGGCTCGCGCGCGGCGAGGCGCCGCCGCTCGCGCGCGACGAGATCGTGCGGCGATCGCGCCACGGGCGGCATTGCGTGATGCGCGTCGGGCCGGGGCGCTGGTCGGCGGAGAAGGAGGAGGCGTTCCTCGCCGCGCTGACCGAGACCGCGAACGTCGCCGCGTCGGCGCGGGCGGTGAAGACGAGCACCACCGCGCTCTACAGGCGGCGCGCGCGCGACGCGCGGTTCGCCGCGCGATGGCGGGCGGCGCTCGGCGCCGGCTACGAGGATATCGAGCTGCTGCTGATCCGCGAGGCGAAGGAGGCGCTGGGCGGCGCTCCCGGGGCGCGGCGGCGCGGGGGCAGGCGCCTCAAGGAGCCGATGACGGCGGCCGAGGCGATCAATCTCCTGAAGCTCCACCGCGCGAGCGTCAAGGGCGGGCGGCCGCAGCTTTACGGCTGGCGCGCGGCCGAGTCCGACATCGAGGAGGTGCGCGCCGAGATGCTGAGGAAGGTCGAGGCGCTGATAAGGGCGGGGGTGGTTCGAGGGGATCATTCATAGCCTTCAAGCCTGGCAGCCGATTCTGCCGCATTTGGCTGAATGATCCCTGCAGCAAGAAGAACAAGATGGACCCCGGATCAAGTCCGGGGTGACGGATTGACGTGAGCCGGCGGAAACAGCCGCGGCGATGCAGACGAGCGAGTTTTTCCATGCCCCCCACCATTCCCGACATCCTCGCGCGGTGCGCGCCCGAGGAGCGCGCCGCGCTGCTCGCCTCGCTGCCCGAGCGGGAGGTGCGGACGCTCAACGCGGCGTGGGGGGAATGGGCGCTGCCGGGGCAGGTCGAGCCGCCGGCCGCGGCCGGATCGGGGCCCGGCGAGTGGCGGACCTGGGTGCTGATGGCGGGGCGCGGCTGGGGCAAGACGCGCGCCGGGGCGGAATGGGCGATGGCGCGGGCGCGTCCTTCGGGACGCGTCTTCGCGACGCCGCTTCGCGGCTCCTCGGCCGCTCCTCAGGATGAGCGGGTTTCCTTGAATGCGCCTTGCTCCGATCCTCACATGCCCCACCCCAACCCCTCCCCTGAAGGGGAGGGGCTCGGGAAGATGCGGAACCCCTCCCGGATCGAGTCCGTGGCAGGCGCCGAAGGGGAGGGGCTCGGGAAGATGCGGAACCCCGCCCGGATCGAGTCCGTGGCAGGCGCTGAAGGGGGGCTCGGGAAGGTGCGGATCGCGCTGGTGGCGGCATCGCTCGACGAGGCGCGGCGGGTGATGGTCGAGGGGCCTTCGGGACTGCTCGCGGTGGCGCGGCCGGGGGAGATAATCGAATGGTCGTTCGCGCGGCGCAGGATCGTCTTCGCCAGCGGGGCGGAGGCGACCCTGTTCTCGGGCGCGCATCCCGAAGGCCTGCGCGGCCCCGAGCATGATTTTGCCTGGTGCGACGAGCTCGCCAAATGGCGCCATCCGGGCGCGGCGTGGGAGAATCTGCAGCTCGGCCTCAGGCGGGGAGCCGCGAGCGGGCCGGGACGGGCGCGGGCGCTGGTGACGACGACGCCGCGGCGGCTCAAGGCGCTGCGCGCGATCCTCGACGCTCCGGGGACGGTGGTCGGCGGCGGGCCGAGCTCGGCCAACCCGCATCTGCCCGAGGGCTGGGTCGAGGCGCAGCGGGCGCGGATCGGGCCGGGCCTGCTCGGGCGGCAGGAGCTCGGCGGCGAGCTGCTCGACGAGGTCGAGGGGGCGCTGTGGACCCGGGCGCTGATCGAGCGGTGCCGGGCCGACATGCCCCACCCCAACCCCTCCCCTGAAGGGGAGGGGGTCTTCCGCCGCGTCGTGATCGGGATGGACCCGCCGGCGTCGAGCGCGGGGACGTGCGGGATCGTGGCCTGCGGGGTGGATGCCCGGGGCATCGCCCATGTGCTCGGCGACCATTCGCAAGGCGGGCTGTCGCCCGAGGGATGGGCGCGCAAGGTCGCGGCGGCGGCCGCGGCGCACGGCGCGCAGCGGATCATCGCCGAGGCGAACAATGGCGGGCGGATGGTCGAGGCGGTGCTGCTCGGGGCGGGACAGGCGGTGCCGGTGAAGCTCGTCCACGCGGCCGAGGGCAAGACAGCGCGCGCGGCGCCTGTGGCGGCGCTGTTCGAGGCGGGGCGGGCGAGGTTCGCGGGGGCGTTCCCCGCGCTCGAGGACGAGCTCACCGGGCTCGGCCTCGGCGGGGATTATCAGGGACCCGGGGCGAGCCCGGATCGGGCCGACGCGATGGTCTGGGCGCTGAGCGAGCTGATGCTGGGCGCGCCGCAGGGCGAGCCCGCGGTGCGGGGGCTGTGACTTGACTCGCCGCGCGCGATAGGCTTTGGGGCGGGCGACAAGGCGGGGCTTGGGGCTCCGCCTTTGTCGTTGGAGCGGCGGGCCGTGATCGCCCCCCTCCGCCATCCGCCGCGCGGATGGTCCCCCTCCCCACTTTCGCGGGGAGGATCGGGCTGGCGGTCCCTTACCGCCTGGACGGGAGTGCCTGATACGGCTCGCGTACGAACGAAAGGATATGGAAGATGCGCCACCGGATCGCGCGCCGCAAGCTGAACCGCAGCTCGAGCCATCGCCAGGCGATGCTCAAGAACATGGCCGCAGCGCTCATCAAGCATGAGCAGATCATCACCACATTGGCCAAGGCGAAGGAGCTTCGCCCCTATGCCGAGAAGCTGATCACGCTCGCCAAGAAGGGCGGGCTTTCGAACCGCCGGCTCGCCCGGTCGCGGCTGATGGACGATGCCCAGCTGAAGAAGCTCTTCGAGGTGCTGGCCGAGCGCTATGCCGGCCGCGCCGGCGGCTATACGCGGGTGATCAAGGCGGGCTTTCGCGCCTCGGACAACGCGCCGATGGCGGTGATCGAGCTCGTCGACCGCGACCCCGAGGCGAGGGGCCAGGATTCGGGGCCGGTCGAGGGCGAGGAAGAGATGGAAGAGGCGCTTTAGGGCCCCGTGCTCCCGCTTGTTGTCATTCCCCGATCCAGGCCCCCCGGCTTGCCGGCGCGGATGGAATGACGAAGAAAGCAAGCGAATCAGGATCCCGGGCGCTTGATATCCGGACCGCGCACGCGCTAGGCGCAAGCAGGACAATGTCGTTCCGAGTGAGCTTGCCATGCGTTTTCCAGCCCTTGCCGCCCTCGCGCTTCTGTCCCTCGCCGGCTGCGCGATGAGCGAACCCGTCGCCACCGCTCCCCCCGCCGCCGAGCGCGCCGCGGCCGCGCGGCCCGCGCTCGCCTATCCCGAGACCGAAAGGGTCGATGTCGTCGAGCAGCGCTTCGGCGTCGCCGTCGCCGATCCCTATCGCTGGCTCGAGGACGATGTCCGCGAGAACCCCAAGGTGCGCGACTGGGTGACGCGGCAGAACGCGGTGACCGACGCCTATCTCGAGACGCTGCCCGCGCGCGACCATTTCAGGACTCGGCTCACCCGATTGTTCGATTACGAGCGCTACGGCATCCCCGACAAGGAGGGCGGGCGCTATTTCTACACCCACAATAGTGGCCTCCAGAACCAGTCGCCGCTCTATGTGCGCGAGACGCCGGAGGGGAGCGCGCGCCTCCTCATCGACCCCAATCAATGGTCCGAGGACGACGCCACCGCGCTCGCCCAGTGGGAGCCCTCGGTGGACGGGACGAGGCTCGCCTACGCGGTCCAGGAAGGCGGCAGCGACTGGCGCACAATAAGGGTGCTCGACGTCGACAGCGGGGCGCCGCTCGCCGACGAGGTCGAGTGGGTGAAGTTCTCCGCGCTCGACTGGGCCGCGGACGGATCGGGCTTTTTCTATTCGCGCTTTCCCGAGCCCGAGCAGGGCGCGGCCTTCCAGTCGCTGAACGAGAACCACGCGGTCTATTTCCACCGCCTGGGGACGCCGCAATCGGCCGACCGGCTCGTCTACGCCACCCCCGAGCGGCCCGAGCTCAACCATTTCGCCCAGGTCTCCGACGACGGCGAATGGCTGATCGTCACGTCCGCCGAGGGCACCGACGAGCGCTACGACATCACGCTCGTCGACCTGACGCGGCCGGGGGCGGCCCCGCGCGCCTATATCACCGGGCGCGAGCATCAGTGGGACTATGCCGGCAATGTCGGCGACCGCTTCTACTGGGTCACCAACCGCGACGCGCCGCGGCTCAGGATCGTCGCCACCGATATCGCCAGGCCGGAGCTCGCAATCGAGGAGGTGGTGCCGGAGCAGGCCGAGACGCTGCAGGGCGCCTCGCTCGTCGGCGATCGCCTGATCGCCTCCTATCTCGCCGACGCCAAGACCGAGGTGCGCGTGTTCGCGCGCGACGGGCGGCGCACGGGCACGATCGAGCTTCCCGGGATCGGCACCGCCGCCGGCTTCTCGGGCGAGGCGGGCGATCCCGAGACCTTCTACGCCTTCACGAGCTTCAACCGGCCGACGACGATCTACCGCTATGACGCGGCGAGCGGCACGAGCAGCGTCTGGGCGCAGCCCGAGGTGGCCTTCGCGGCGGAGGACTATGCGGTCGAGCAGCGCTTCTACCGCTCCAAGGACGGCACCCGGATCCCGATCTTCCTCGTCTACCGCGAGGGGACCGATCTTAACGCCGGGCATCCGACGCTGCTCTACGGCTATGGCGGGTTCAACATCTCGCTGACCCCCTCCTTCTCCTCGACCAGCCTCGCCTGGGTCGAGGCGGGCGGCGTGTTCGCGGTCGCCAACCTGCGCGGCGGCGGCGAATATGGCAAGGAATGGCACGACGCCGGGCGGCTTCAGAACAAGCAGAACGTGTTCGACGATTTCATCGCCGCGGCCGAATATCTGATCGCCGAGGGGATCACGAGCCCCGAGCGGCTGGCGATCTACGGCCGCTCGAACGGCGGGCTGCTCGTCGGCGCGGCGATCAACCAGCGGCCCGATCTGTTCGCCGCGGCGCTGCCCGCGGTCGGCGTCATGGACATGCTGCGCTTCGACCAGTTCACCGCCGGGCGCTACTGGGTCGACGATTACGGCTATCCCGACCGCGAGGCGGACTTCCGCACGCTCCACGCCTATTCGCCCTATCACAATATCGACGGCGACAAGGAGTATCCGGCGGTCCTCGTCACCACCGCCGACACCGACGATCGCGTCGTGCCGGGGCACAGCTTCAAATATATCGCCGCGCTGCAGGCGGCGGACGCGGGCGACGAGCCGCACCTCATCCGCATCGAGACGCGCGCCGGCCACGGCTCGGGCAAGCCGACCGACAAGATCATCGAGGAGTTCGCCGACATGTGGGCGTTCATCGCCCACCATACGGGGCTCGAGACGCCCTAGCGGCGCCGGCGCGCGGCGAAGAGTCGCGAGACGTTAACGCTTGCCGGCCACAGCGATCCGTGATCAGGATCGGCCCCGAGGGCGAAGGCGGGGCGGGCCGCCCCCCTCTTGTGAAGGAGCGTTGGCGAAGGTGAAGGCGCGGCGCGCAAAGGAGGGCGAGCCCGGTCCAGAGCGGCGGATCGCCGAGCTGGAGGCCGAGAATGCGCGCCTTCGCGAGGCCGCCGACAAGGCGCTGCGCAGGAGCGAGGCGCGGCTCGCGCGCGCGCTCGAGGCCGGGCGCATGGGCGACTGGGAGTGGAATCTCAAAACCGGCGAGGTGATCCGCTCGGAAAATCTCCTCGGGGTGCTCAACCTGCCGCCCGACCTGCCGCACGATATCGAGGCCGCGATCGAGCTCATCCATCCCGACGACCGCGAGCGCGTCCAGGAGACGATCGAGGCGGCGGTCGCCGGCGACGGCAGCTTCGACATGCGCTACCGCATCCTCGACCGCGAGGGCGCGACGCGACGGGCGAGGGAGGCAGGCTGACGATCGAGACCGCCAACACCCATCTCGACCGCGCCTATGCGAAGCAAAACGCCGACGTGACGCCCGGCGAATATGCGGTGATGTGCATCTCCGACAGCGGCGCGGGCATGGACGCCGGGACGCTGGAGCGCGTGTTCGAGCCCTTCTTCACGACCAAGGAAGTGGGCAAGGGAACGGGGCTCGGCCTGTCGATGGTCTACGGCTTCATCAAGCAGTCGGGCGGCCATGTGAAGCTCTATTCGGAGCCCGGCGAGGGCACGACGGTGAAAATCTATCTTCCCCGCCTCGCCAGCGCCAGGGCCGCGAGCGAGAGCGAGGAGCGGCCGGCCGCGGCGCCGGAAGGTGGCGACGGGACGATCATCGTCTGCGAGGACGACGACGAGGTGCGCGCCTATACGGTCGAGGCCCTGACCGAGCTGGGCTGTCGCGTGATCGAGGCCGGGGACGGGCCCGCCGCGCTCGAGCGGCTTGGCGAGGCCAGCGAGGAGGCGCGGCTCCTGTTCACCGACGTCGTGCTTCCCGGCGGCATGAACGGCGCCATCCTCGCCGAGCGCGCGCGGCCGAGCGCGCGCGCGATCCGCCCCGACCTCAAAATCCTCTTCACCAGCGGCTATGCGCGCAGCGCGATCGTCCATGCGGGGCGGCTCGATCCCGGCGTCGAGCTGATCAGCAAGCCCTTCTCCTATGGCGAGCTCGCGCGGCGCATCCGCGCGATGCTCGACGAAAGGCCGGGCGGCGAAGGCTGAAGGACGGGCCGCGTCTCGCCGGGCCTTCGCCAAATCTTAACGATCGCAAAGCGCGCGGTTCAGCGCCGCGTCATCGGCCGCGGTCTAGAAGCGCCGGACGTCTGGAGCACAGGGGGCGAGAAGCAAGGAGGTCCGCCATGAAACCCATCAAGACCATGCTGGCCGGCGCCGCCGCCGCCTCGATGATCGCCGTCAGCGCCGCAGCGCCCGCCGAGGCGCACCGCACGCGCTATCATCACGACCATCGCAGCGACATCGACGCCGGCGACATCATCGCCGGGATCGCGATCCTGGGCGGCATCGCGGCGATCGCCGGCGCCTTCGACCGCGACGAGCGCCGCTACGGCCACCGCCACCGCTACCGCCACCGCAACAGCTACCGCCATGCCGTGAACAGCTGCGGCCGCGAGGCCGAGCGCTACGCCCGCGGCGGCCGCGTGCGCATCACCGACGTCGATTACAAGGGCCGCGGCCGCTATCGCGTGCGCGGCACGGTCGAGACCCGCTACGGCTACGGCTACGACTACGGGCGCTACGACCGCTACGACCGCTACGGGCGCTACGACCGCCGCTACGATTATCGCAGCCGCCACGATCGCGACCGCTTCACCTGCCACGCCTACGGCAATGGCCGGATCCGGGATTTCCGCATCCGCTAGCGGCCGCTCCCCGACCGTATCGAAGGCGCGGGTTCCCGGCGGGGCTCGCGCCTTTTTTCCAGGGCTGCTAATCGGCGGCCATGACGCTTCGGCCGACCGAATCCATCCTCATCGCCGATTTCGGCAGCCAGGTGACGCAACTGATCGCGCGGCGCGTGCGCGAGGCCGGCGTCTATTCCGAGATCGCGCCGTTCGACCGGGCCGAAGAAGCGCTGGCGCGGCTCGCGCCCGGCGGCATCATATTGTCGGGCGGGCCGGCATCGGTGACCTTCGGCGAAAGCCCGCGCGCGCCAGCGGCGCTGTTCGAGGCCGGCGTGCCGATGCTCGGCATCTGCTACGGCCAGCAGCTGATGGCGGCGCAGCTCGGCGGCGAGGTGGCGGGCGGCGACCATAGCGAGTTCGGCCGCGCCTTCGTCGAGATCGTCGGCGAGTGCAGCCTGTTCGACGGGCTGTGGTCGCCCGGCGAGCGCCACCAGGTGTGGATGAGCCATGGCGACAAGGTGACGCGCCTGCCCGAAGGCTTCAGCGCCGTGGCGCGATCGGACGGCGCGCCCTTCGCCGCCACCGCCGACGACGAGCGGCGCTTCTACGGCGTCCAGTTCCACCCCGAAGTCCATCACACCCCCGACGGCGGGCGCCTGATCGCCAATTTCGTCCGCCATGTCTGCGGGCTCGCCGGCAAGTGGAGCATGGCGGCGTTCAGGGAAGCGAAGATCGCCGAGATCCGCGAGCAGGTCGGCGATGCCAAGGTGATCTGCGGGCTTTCGGGCGGCGTCGATTCGGCGGTCGCGGCGGTGCTGATCCACGAGGCGGTGGGCGATCAGCTCAGCTGCGTCTTCGTCGACCACGGCCTCTTGCGGATGGACGAGGCGGGGCAGGTCGTCTCGCTGTTCCGCGGCGCCTATAATATCCCGCTCGTCCACGTCGAGGCCGAGACGCTGTTCCTGCGCGCGCTCGACGGCGTCGCCGATCCCGAGGCCAAGCGCAAGGCGATCGGCAAGACCTTCATCGACATTTTCGAGGACGAGGCGAGGAAGATCGGCGGCGCGGAGTTCCTCGCGCAGGGGACGCTCTATCCCGACGTCATCGAGAGCGTGTCCTTCGCCGGCGGGCCTTCGGCGACGATCAAGAGCCATCACAATGTCGGCGGCCTGCCCGAACGGATGGACATGAAGCTCGTCGAGCCGCTGCGCGAGCTGTTCAAGGACGAGGTGCGCGAGCTCGGCCGCGAGCTCGGGCTGCCCGAGGCGTTCATCGACCGCCACCCCTTTCCCGGCCCCGGCCTCGCGATCCGCATCCCCGGCGAGGTGACGAGGGAGAAATGCGACATATTGCGCAAGGCCGACGCCATCTATCTCGAGGAAATCCGCGCCGCCGGGCTCTACGACGCGATCTGGCAGGCCTTCGCCGTGCTGCTCCCGGTCAGGACGGTGGGCGTGATGGGCGACGCGCGCACCTATGATTTCGTCTGCGGGTTGCGCGCGGTGACCGCGACCGACGGCATGACGGCGGACGTCTATCCGTTCGACAGCGCGTTCCTGAGCCGCGTCGCGACGCGCATCGTCAACGAGGTCAAGGGCATCAACCGGGTGGTCTACGACTATACGTCGAAGCCGCCGGGCACGATCGAGTGGGAGTGAGGGGCGGTCGCTTGCGTCGTTGCCAGATGGGCTGATAATTGTCTTACGAGGAGACCGCCGATGCAGCTTACCGCAATTCTGACCCCCGCGTCCGAGGGCGGCTATGTTGCGCTCAACCCGGAAACCGGAACGACGACGCAGGGCGAGAGGGTCGAAGAGGCGATCGCCAGTCTGCGCGAGGCGGTTCAGCTCTATCTCGAAGAATTCCCGACGGATTTCTCCGGCGCGCCAATCGTCACCAGCTTCGATATCGCCGCCTGATGCCGAGGCTTCCGGTGCTGTCCGGCGCCGAGGTCGTCCGCGCGCTGGAACGGCTCGGTTTCGAGCAGAAGCGCCAGCGCGGAAGCCATGTCGTCATGCGGCGCGGGGAGGCTGGTTGTGTCGTGCCGCTTCACGAAGAGGTAAAGCGAGGAACGCTGGCGGGATCATCCGCCAAGCGAGTCTCAGTCATGACGAGTTTCTCGATGCTCTGAAGAAATAGCCGGGAAAATACAACTCCCGCTCGGCGCCGACCCGCGCACCCGATATCCTGCGCCGCAGCCAGGCCGCGCTGATCGCGCGGTTCGGGCGGATCGAGGCGAGGCCGGACCATCGGCGCGATCCGGTCTGGACGCTGGTGCAGGGTGTGATCGGCGCTCAGAACAGATCGCCGTAAAGGTCCCGGCACCACCGAGGCAGTTGTTTCGCCCGCGAAACCAGCCGTCCGTCCGAAACTTCAAGCAAGACGCGCGGCTGCTCGTTGAGCGCCGATGAGTCGAGGATCTGCGCGCGATCGGCGATCAGTGCCGCTTCGCGAATGAGCGCCCGATTGCGATCATAGCGCTCGCGGATCTTGTTTTCCGGTACGTCGTGTCCGCCCTCGGTTTTTCGCGCTTTGACGCGGGCAACCGCGATATCCGCCGAGGCGACGTTGAGGTGGAAAAGGATGATCCGAAAGCCCGCGGCGCGGGCATCGCGGAGGAAATCCAGCTTCGAAGGATGCGAAAATACGGTTTCGAAAACGAAGGAGCGGCGCTCGGCCACCAGGACCCGGCGCCGTCGCTCGGCGATGCGCGCGGCGCGGTAGGACGCCTCCGGCGGAGAATCATCGAGCTCGTCGCGCTGGATGATGTCTGCATTGACGAAGGGCGCGGCGATCCGCCTGGCCAGCACGGTTTCGTAAAAGCTGGTTTTGCCCGCCCCGTTGGGGCCGGCGATGACGAACAGGGTGGGGCGCGGCGCGACCGTCGCCATCAGCCGTTCGGACTGTCCTCTTCACTCAATTCGCCGTCGCGGAGCCCGACGCCGAGCCCCTGTTCGCGCCGCCGCGCGAAGAATCGCTCCTGCTCCGCCGTGCCCGTTCGCGCCTCCTGAAAGAGGCCCTCCACATAGGCTTCCTGCTCCTCGTTCGAGAGCGCGTCCGGGCCGATCCGGCCTTCGAGCGCGGCGGCGACCTGCGACTGATCGAAAAAGCGCGAGCGCTCTATGCTCATGCCGATGCGCACCCAGTGCCGCACCTGTCCGGCGAGCGACCGGCTCATCAGCCTGGCCTCGCGTTCGACCAGCGCCATCGTCTCGTCGTCGATCTTCACCGTTTTCGCCATGGTGTCAAAATGACACCAAAGTTCCATGAGGTCAACCATGGCAGCAAATATCGCGCCTGAGGCAGCGGGTGCGGCTTGACCGAGGAACTTGGCCAAGCTACTTGGCCAAGCATGGCCATTCACGTCAATATCGGCGAGGCGAAGACGCGGCTGTCGCAGCTGATCGCCGCCGCATTGCGCGGCGAGGAGGTCGTCTTGCAGAAGGCGGGCGAGCCGAAGGTGAGGCTCGTGCCGCTGCCCGAAGCGGAGCAGACCGAGAAGGCCGAGCGCGCCGCCAGGCGGGCGGCGGCCATCGGCTTCGCTCGCGAGAAATATGCCCGTTTGCCGCCCGAGGCCTTCGATGTGCCGTCGCTCATGACCGACGAGGAATGGGAAGAGCGCTATCAGCGGAAATTCGGTGCGCCTCCTGATTGACACGCAGATACTGATCTGGATGGTGAACGGCGATCGCAGACTGCGAGCCGCAGTGCGGCGGGCGATCGCCGATCCGGAGACCAGCCTGCATGTCAGCGCGGTGATCGCTTTCGAGTTCGCCGAGCTGCAGCAGCGTCGACGCATTCCGATATCCGAGACGCTCGACGAAATCGCCGGGCAGTTCGAGCTGACCTTCGAGCCCCTTCCGAGCGAATGCTGGCGATTGGCGAGCCAGCTTCCGCACATCCATGGCGATCCGATCGACCGGATGGCCGTGGCCCATGCCATCCTCGCCGGTTACGTGCTGGCGACGGCGGACGCGAACATCCGCCGCTATCCGGTCGAAACGATTTGAACCAGCTCCCGCTCGGCACCGATCCGCGCACCGATATCCTTCGCCGCAGCCAGGCGGCGCTGATCGCGCGGTTCGGGCGGATCGAGGCAAGGCCGGACCATCGGCGCGATCCGGTCTGGGTGCTGGTGCAGGGCGTGATCGGGGCGCGGACGAGGAGCGAAGTCTCCAACGCCACGACCGATGCGCTGCTCGCCGACCACGGATCGTGGGAGGCGGTGGCCGAGGCACCGGTCGCGGAATTGACCGAAAGGCTGGCGAAGCAGAGCTTTCCCGAGCTTTCGGCGCGGCGGCTGAAGGAGTGTCTGGGCGCGATCATCGCCGCGCGCGGCGAGGCCGATCTCAGGCATCTCTCCAACCTGCCGACCGCGGAGGCGATAGCCCGGCTCGAGACGCTGCCCGGCGTCGGGCGCAAGATCGCCGCGGGGGTGATGAACACGAGCCTTTTCGGTCGGCGCGCGATGGTGATCGACGGGCATCACCGCCGGATCATGCAGCGCATGGGGCTGGTGCCGCCGCGCGCGGATACGAAGCGCGCCTATGACGCGCTGATGCCGCTCGTGCCGGACGAATGGTCGGCCGCCGACATCGACGAGCATCATCTGCTGCTGAAGACGCTCGGCCGGAGCCATTGCCGGCCGCGCGCGCCGCGCTGCGATGGCTGCCCGCTGCGCGGCGATTGCCGCACGGGGCAGGGGGTCTGGCATTAGCGGCTCGGCCGTTTCCGTTCGGCCGATGGCGCGCTAAGGGACGGGCGATGACCCCCACCGCCAAAATCCTCCTGCTCGGCTCGGGCGAGCTCGGCAAGGAGTTCGTCATCTCCTGCCAGCGGCTCGGCTGCCACATAGTCGCCTGCGATGCCTATGACGGCGCGCCGGCGATGCAGGTCGCCGATGCGCGCGAGGTCTTCTCGATGCTCGACGGCGAGGCGCTGCGCGGCGTCGTCGAGCGGCATCGCCCCGATTTCATCGTCCCCGAGATCGAGGCGATCCGCACCGAGATGCTGGCCGAGCTCGAAGGCGAGGGCTGGCACGTCGTGCCGACCGCGCGCGCCGCGCGGCTGACGATGAACCGCGACGCGATCCGCGATCTCGCCGCCGGCGAGCTGGGGCTCGCGACCTCCGCCTATCGCTATGCCGAGAGCCGCGAGGAACTCAGGACCGCGGCCGAGGCGATCGGCCTGCCGCTCGTCGTCAAGCCGGTGATGTCCTCCTCGGGCAAGGGGCAGAGCGTGGTGCGCGAGAGCCGCGAGATCGACGCCGCCTGGGACTATGCCGCCAAGGGCATGCGCGGCGACCGGCGGCGCGTCATCGCCGAAGGCTTTATCGATTTCGACCATGAGATCACCTTGCTCACCGTCCGCGCCGCCGACGGCGTCCATTTCTGCCCGCCGATCGGCCACCGCCAGGAGCGCGGCGACTATCGCGAGAGCTGGCAGCCGGCGGCGATGTCCAAGGCGGCGCTTTCGCGGGCGCAGGCGATGGCAAGGACGCTCGTCGAGGCGCTCGGCGGCCACGGCATTTTCGGGGTCGAATTCTTCGTGAAGGGCGAGGAGGTGATCTTCTCCGAGCTTTCGCCGCGCCCGCACGACACCGGCATGGTGACGCTCGTCTCGCAGGATCTCAACGAATTCGATCTCCATGCGCGCGCGATCCTGGGCCTGCCGACCCCGCCGATCGCGGTGCAGGCGCCTTGCGCCAGCGCGGTGATCCTCGCCGACCGCGACGCCGAGCACTTCCGCTTCGAGGGGCTGGCCGAGGCGATGGCGCCGCCCGCTGCGGGAACCCATGTCGACATCCGCATCATCGGCAAGCCGGCGACGCGGGCCTGGCGGCGGATGGGAGTCGCGCTCGCCCGCGCCGGGGACGGCGGCACCGACGAAGCGCGACGCGCGGCGGCCGCGGCGGCGGGCAAGGTGCGGATCGTCTATGGCCCGGAGGGATGAGGCCGGCGCGCGCCATGCCTCCGCAAGAGCCTCCTCACGGGCTTCGAGGGGTGCTGCCGGCGGCCCGTGCCGGCGCGGGCCTTCGCCAGGTCCGGGCCCGATGAGGCGCGCGACCGATCTTCGAGGGGCTCATCGGAGCTAGGCTTCGCCGCCCGGCACCGTGACGTCGTGGCCGAGCGTGTCGCGCGTCCACAGCATCGTTATCATCGTGTAGAGCACGACCGCCATCGGCGCGGCGAGGATGACGCCGACGACGCCGAACAGCGTGCCGAAGGCGGCGAGCATGAAGATGAGCAGCGCCGGCGGGATCGACACCGCCCATTCCTGCACCAGCGGCGTCAGCACATTGCCTTCGAGCTGCTGGGCGACGAAATAGACGCCGGTGGCGTAGAGCGCGGTTTCCGGCCCGGCGGTGAGCGCGATCAATATCCCCGGCACGGCGCCGATGAAGGGGCCGATCAGCGGAATGAAATTGGCGAGCGCGATGATGACGCCGAGCGCCAGCGCCGAAGGCACGCCGACGATGCCGAGGCCGACCGCGACGAGCGTGCCGACGATCGTCATCGTCAGGAGCTGGCCGAGCAGATAGTTGCGCAGCGACCGGCCGCTGGCATTGAGCGCGCGTTCGATGCGCTCGCTCTGGCGCTTGGGGAAGAGCCGCGCGAGGCCGCGCGCGTAGATCGACGGATGGAGCGCCAGATAGACCGCGCCGATCAGCACCAGGATGGTGTTGGCGACCACCCCGAAGACGCCGAAGGCGACGCTCAGCGCCTGGCCGGCCAGTTCCGACAGCGGCGGCGTCGCCTCGGCGAGCTGGCCGCCGAAGGGCGTGGTGTCGAGCCATTCCCTCACCAGCTCGACGCCGCGCGGGATGCGGGCGTAGATCTCGCCGAGCTGGGAGCCGAGCTGGGCGCCGAACAGCCAGCCGAACAGGCCGAGCAGCACCAATATGCCGATGAAGCCCAATATCACCGACGGCGTGTTCGGCAGGCCCGCCCTGCGCAGCGGCGCGCCGGCCGCCCGGATCAGCACCGCGATGAGGATGGCGGCGAAGATGAGGAGCAGCGTGCGGGCGAGCAGCGCGACGAGGATCGCGATGCCGGCGAGCAGCAGCACCACGAGCGTGCTGCGCGCGATCTCGCGCTTCGATTCGGGAACGAACTCGCCTTTCGCCATCGCCGCAAGCTTTCTGCATTTCCCTCCGCCGCCGTCAATCTGCTAGACGCCACCCATGTCCGCCGGGCCGCAAGACGAGCGCAAGAGGAAGGGGCGCATGACGGCGCCGCGGCTGCGGGCGATGAAGGGCGGCGAGCCGATCGTGATGCTCACAGCCTATAGCGCGCGCATGGCCGAGCTCATCGATCCGCATTGCGACGTCATCCTCGTCGGCGACAGCCTCGGCAACGTCATCTACGGCCTCGATTCGACGCTTCCCGTCACCCTCGAGATGATGATCGCGCACGGCAGCGCGGCGGTGCGCGGCGCGTCGACGGCGCTGGTCGCGGTCGACATGCCGTTCGGCAGCTACGAGCAGAGCCCGGCGCAGGCCTTCGGCAACGCCTCGCGGCTGCTCGCCGAAACCGGCGCGGGCGCGGTCAAGCTCGAGGGCGGCGAGGCGATGGCGGAGACGATCGGCTTCCTCGCCGCGCGCGGCGTGCCGGTGATCGGCCATGTCGGCCTCACCCCGCAGGCGATCAACATGCTGGGCGGCTACGGCGCGCGCGGGCGGGACAAGGCCGAGGCGGAGAAGATCCTCGCCGACGCCCGGGCGGTGGACGCGGCCGGCGCCTTCCTCCTCGTCATCGAAGGGGTGGTCGAGGAGATCGCGGCCGAAGCGACCGAGATGGTGTCCTGCCCGACCATCGGCATCGGCGCCTCGCCGCGCTGCGACGGCCAGGTGCTCGTCGTCGACGACATGCTCGGCATGTTCGAGCGCAGCCCCAAATTCGTCAAAAGCTATGCCGAGCTCGGCCGCGCGAGCGGCCTGGCCGCCGCCCGCTATGCCGAGGATGTGCGGGGGCGGCGATTCCCGGGAGAGGCGCAGCTCTACAAGTCCAAGCGATAGGCCTTTTCTCCGCGCCCTCCTGCCATTAGAGGGGGGCATGGAGGGCGGCGGGCCGGCCGCCCGGCCTTTCGTTCATCCGCTATCCACCTCACAGACGGGAAGGGACGACCGAGCCTTTGATGGAGACGATATTTGGCGATTAAGCCCCAGGACAACCAGGCTTTCATGCGCGAGGTCGACGAGGAGCTGCGCCGCGACCGGCTGACCGGCTTCTGGCGCAAATACGGGCTCGTCACGATCATCGGCATATTGCTGCTGCTGGCCGCGGCCGCCGCCATCATCTGGTGGCGCGACAGCCGGCAGGCCGAGCGCGAGGCGCAGGCCGAGACCCTGACGCGGCTGTTCGAGACGATCGATGCAGGCAATGCCGAGCAGGCGGCCGACGATCTCGCGCGGCTCGGCGAGAGCGAGCTTCCCGGCTATCGCGCCGCCGCGCTGCTCACCCGCGCGGCGCTGGCGATCGAGGACGGCGAGGAGGCCGAGGCGATCGGCCTCTACGGCGAGATCGCCGCCGACGAGAGCCTCGCCCGGCCCTATCGCGACCTCGCCCGCGTCCGCCGCACCGCGCTCGAATATGACCGGCTCGAGCCGGCCGCCGTCATCCGCCGGCTCGAAGGCCTCGCCGAGCCCGACAGCCCGTGGTTCGCGAGCGCCGGTGAAATGGCGGCGATGGCCTATCTCAAAATGGGCCGGCGCGAGGAGGCGGCGCGGCTCTTCACCGCCATCGCCAAGTCCGAGGAGGTTTCCCCGACGATGCGCAGCCGCGCGACGCAGATGGCCGGTTCGCTGGGCGTCGATGCGCTGGCGACCGACGATGACCAAGCAGATGCACCAGAAGAGGCCGGACCGACGGCCGAAAGCGAGGACTTGACCGAATGAAGTTTCCGATCAGCCTGATCGCCGCGGCGGCGCTGCTCGCCGGCTGCGGCCTGTTCGACAACGAGAAGGAAGAAACGCCGACCGTCGGCCAGCGCATCCCGGTGCTGAGCTCGGCCGAGAAGCTCGAGGTCGATCCGGCGCTCGCCGCTGTGCCGGTCAACATCCCCCCGCCCGAAGCCAATTCGAGCTGGCCGCAGCCGGGCGGCGGCGCCGCCAATTCGCCCGGCCATCTCTATCTGGGACAGGAGATCGGCCAGGCCTGGGCGGCGAGCATCGGCGAGGGAGCGAGCAAGCGCGCGCGGCTCGCCGCCGGACCGGTGGTCGCCGACGGCAAGGTCTTCACCATCGACACCCAGGCGAGGGTGCGCGCCTTCGACGCCGCCAGCGGCGCGATGCTCTGGGAAACGCAGGTCGGCAGCGAGGGCGAGAATGAAAGGGCGCTGTTCGGCGGCGGCGTCGCCCATGCCGACGGCCGCATCTTCGCGACCAACGGAGTCGGCCATGTCGCCGCGCTCGATGCCGCGACCGGCGGCCAATATTGGAAGGTGCGCCCCGGCGGCCCGTTGCGCGGCGCGCCCACCATCGCCAACAACAATGTCTACGTGATCAGCCAGGACAACCAGCTGTTCGCGCTCGACCCGGCGAACGGCGAGACGCGCTGGAACGGGCTGGGCGCGCTCGAGATCACCGGCGTCTTCGGCTCGGCCTCGCCCGCCGCGGCGCAGGGAACCGTGGTCGCCGGCTTCTCCTCGGGCGAGCTCACCGCCTATCGCTACGAGAACGGCCGCACCGTCTGGCAGGAGGTGCTGTCGCCGACGAGCATCTCGACCAGCGTCGCCTCGCTTTCGGACATCGACGCCGACCCGGTGATCGACGCCGGCCGCGTCTATGCGATCGGCCAGGGCGGACGGATGGTCGCGCTCGAGCTGATCAGCGGCCAGCGCCTGTGGGAGCTCAACATCGCGGGCATCTCGACGCCGGCGGTGGCCGGCGACTGGCTGTTCGTCGTCACCGACGAGGCCAAGCTCCTCGCCATCGCGCGCGAGACGGGGCGAATCCGCTGGGTGACGCAGCTCCCCCGCTACCGCGACGAGGAGGACAAGAAGGGGCCGCTCTCCTGGGTCGGCCCGGTGCTCGCGGGCAACCGCCTCGTGCTCGCCAATTCGCGCGGCGCGCTGACCGCCGTGTCGCCCTTCGACGGCAGCATCATCTCGACCACCGAGCTGGGGGAGAATGTCTCGCTGCAGCCGGTGATCGCGGGCGGCCATCTCTACATCCTCACCGACAGCGGGCGGCTGCTCGCCTGGCGCTAGACGATGCGCGCGCGGCCCACGGTCGCCATCGTCGGCCGGCCCAATGTCGGCAAGTCGACGCTGTTCAACCGCCTCGTCGGCAAGCGGCTGGCGCTGGTCGACGACCGGCCCGGAGTGACTCGCGACCGGCGAGAGGGGGAGGGGAGGATCGGCGATCTTTCCTTCCGGCTCGTCGACCCCGCCGGCTATGAGGAGGAGGACCCCGCGACGCTGCCCGGCCGCATGCGCGCCCAGACGATGGCGGCGGTGCGCGCGGCGGACGCGGCGCTGTTCCTTATCGACGCGCGCGAGGGGATAACGCCGCTCGATGCCGAGATCGCCCGCTGGCTGCGGAGCGAGACGACGCCGGTGGTGCTCGCCGCCAACAAGGCCGAGGGGGGCGCGGGCGAAGCGGGGCTGCTCGAAGCCTATGAGCTCGGGCTCGGCGATCCGATCGCGATCAGCGCCGAGCATGGCGAGGGGGTCGCCGCCCTGTTCGCGCGGCTCGCGCCCCATATCGAGCGCGAGGTGGACGAGACAGAAGCGGCGGCCGCCGCCGGGACGGGCGACGGGCCGCTCGCGCTCGCCATCGTCGGCCGGCCCAATGCCGGCAAGTCGACGCTCGTCAACCGCATGCTCGGCGACGAGCGGCTGATCACCGGCCCCGAGGCCGGGATCACGCGCGATTCGATCGCCATCGACTGGACCTGGCAGGGAAAGCCGGTGCGGCTCGTCGACACCGCCGGCATGCGCAAGAGGGCGAAGGTCGACGACAGGCTCGAAAGGCTCGCCGTCGCCGACGCGCGCCGCGCGGTCGATTTCGCCGAGGTCGTCGCGCTGCTGCTCGACGCGACGCGCGGGCTCGAGGCGCAGGACCTGAAGATCGCCGACCACGCGCTTTCGGAAGGGCGCGCGCTCGTCGTCGCGATCAACAAATGGGATATCGCCGAGGACCGGCGCGGGCTGATGGCCGGCATCCGCGCCGCGCTCGACGAAGGGCTGGCGCAACTGAAGGGCGTGCCGCTGGTCGCGGTGTCGGCGAAAACGGGCCAGGGCGTCGACCGGCTGCTCGAGGCGGCGTTCGAGGCGCGCGCGCGCTGGTCGATGCGGGTGCCGACCGGCGAGCTCAACCGCTGGTTCGAGCGCGCCATCGCCGAGCATCCGCCGCCGGCGCCCGGCGGCAGGCGCGCCAAGCTGCGCTACATCACCCAGGCCGGGACGCGGCCGCCGAGCTTCGTGATGTTCGGCAGCCGCGCCGACAAGCTGCCGACAAGCTACAAGCGCTATCTGATGAACGGCATCAGGCGCGATCTCGGCTTCGGCGCGGTGCCGGTGCGGCTCGCGATGCGGGGCGCGAAAAACCCCTATGACCGATAGCGGCGGGCCGCAGCGCCTACTCGATTTCCGCCATTTCCGGAATCTTTGAAGAAGGTGGACCCCGGATCAAGTCCGGGGTGACGATCGGACGAGCGGGATGGGCTCTATTCGGCGGCGGCGGGGAGCGGCTTGCGCAGCGGCTCGATCCGCCAGCGCGCGAGGCTGCGCCACAGCCATTCGAACGGGCCGTAGCGCCAGCGCTCGAGCCAGGGCTTCGACCAGATGAGCATCAGCGCCCACATCGCGACCACCGGCAGCCACAGCTCGATGCGCGTGAGCTGCCCGAACAGGCCGAGCCCGTAGCCGTAGAAGAGGAAGGTCATGACGATGCTGGTGCCGATATAGTTGGTGAAGGCGGCGCGGCCCGCCGCGGCGACGCGCTCGGTGAAGGCGCGGCCGGGGCGCGAGAGGAGGAGGATGAGCGCGGCGAAGGCGTAGATCATCGCCGGGCGGACGACGATCGTCGCGGCGAAGCCGAGCGCGACGATCATCGGCACGCTGAAATCATTCTCGATCAGCATCCAGGCGAGAAGGCCGTAGGTGGGGATGCCGACCGCGAAGCCGACGAGCGCCACCGTGCGATAGGCCCGCTTCGTCCACTCGCCGGTGAGGAAGCCGCTTTTGAGCGCCGCCATGCCGAGCAGGAAATAGGCCAGCGTCTCGGCGCCGAAGAAGGCGAGCCCCTGGAACGGCATCGAGGCGGCCTCGCCGGTGCGATAGGCGAGGATGCCGGCATAGCCGCCGCCGTAGAGGGCGAGCTCGTCGCCGATATCCGTTGCGCTGGCGATGCCGATATTCTGCTTCATCTCCTGCCATTGGGCGACGAGCTCGGGCGCAGCGCCGGGCTCGCTCGCCGCGGCGCCGAGGGCGATCGTCGAGGCGGCGAACAGCCCCATCAGCAGCACCTGCAGGACGAGGAAGCCGGCTGCCCAGCCGACGAGCGCCCTGGTGCCGCGGTTGCGGAAGAACCAGGCGAGCATGCCGATGACCGCATAGTGGAACAGGATGTCGCCCCACCAGATGAGATAATAATGGCCGAGGCCGAACAGGGCGAGCCAGAACATGCGCCGATAATGGACCGCGGCGGCATTCCTCTCCTTGCTGCGCGCGAGCTCGATGACGAGCAGCATGCTGGCGCCGAACAGGAAGGAGAAGAGACCGCGCATCTTGCCGTCGACGAAGATGAAGCCGAACACCCAGGAAGCGAGGTCGGCAGGGCTGTCCATGCCGTAGCTGGTCGGGTTCATATAGGCGGTCATGGGGAGCGCGAAGGCGATGATGTTCATCGCCAATATCCCCATCACCGCATAGCCGCGGACGATGTCGAGCGAGACGATGCGCGGGCGCGAAGCCGTGGTCGCCGTCATGCGGGTTCCCCCTGCCTTCCCCTTTTCAGAGCCAGCTCGATATCCGATCGAGCGGCTTTTTGACAGTGGCATGCTCGGGCACGGTCGCCCCCTCGGCGGCCTTGCCGGCGACGACGATCATCAGCGGCCTTTCCGTGTCGGGGCGGCCGCAGATCTCGTTGAGGAAGCGCATCGGATTGGGCGTGTGGGTCAAGCTCGCGAGCCCCGCCTCGTGGAGCGCGAGGAGCAGGAAGCCGGTGGCGATGCCGACCGATTCGGTGACATAGTAATTCTGCTTGGCCTCGCCCGGCTCGATGCCGCCGCGGCGCTGGCCGAAGACGGTGATCAGCCAGGGCGCGGTCTCGAGATAGGGCTTGTCCTCGTCGGTGCCGAGAGGGCTGAGCGCCTCGAGCCATTCGGCGCTCGCCTTGCCGGCATAGAAGGCGCGCTCCTCGGCCTCGGCCGCCTTTCGGATCGCGCGCTTCTTCCCGGCCGAGGAGACGACCGCGAAATGCCAGGGCTGGTGGTTGGCGCCCGAAGGAGCGGTGCCGGCGGCGCGGATCGCATATTCGATCGCCCCGCGCGGCACCGGCGCGTCGGAGAAGTGGCGGAAGGTACGGCGGGCAGCGATCCTCTCGTAGAAGGCGCGCGCGCGGGCGACCGTCTCCTCGTCCGAACGGGCGGGCGGCGGCGGCCAGGGGACCGGCCGGTATCGGCTCACCCCTCCTCCTCGATGCGTCCCGAGCGCGACTGGACGTAATTGTGCATGCCGAGCTGGTCGATGAGCTCGAACTGGCGCTCGAGCATGTCGACATGCTCCTCCTCATTGTCGAGGATGTCGACGAGCAGCGCGCGGCTGACATAATCCTGCTTCTTCTCGCAGGCGGCGATGGCGCCGCGCAGCTGCTCGATCGCTTCCTTCTCGAGCGCGAGATCGGCCTTCAGCATCTCCTCGACCGTCTCGCCGATGCGCAGGCGCCCCAGGCGCTGGAAATTGGGCAGGCCTTCCAGGAACAGGATGCGCTCGGCGAGCCTGTCGGCGTGGCGCATCTCGTCGATCGATTCGGCGCGCTCGAACGCGGCGAGGCCGTAGATGCCCATATTGTCGAGCATCCGGTAGTGGAGCCAATATTGGTTGGTGGCGGTGAGCTCGTTCCTGAGCGTCTCGTTCAGGAGCTCGATGATCTCGGGGTCGCCCTTCATTCCTGCCTCTCCTTGCTGCCGGCAGGCTAGAGGATGGAGCGGTCAAGATAAAGGCAAAAGGGGCGGAAATCCGGGAAAAATCAGCGAATGCTTCTGCTAAGCGGTCGCACGTTCGGCGGCGATGACCTCGCGCGCGAAGGAGAAGCACTGCCCGCAACGGGGACGGCGGCCGAGGCTGCGATAGGCGCTCGCGGGACAGCCGGCGCCGCCGCGCGCGGCCTTGCGGACGTCATCCTCGCGCAACGCATTGCAGATGCAGACAACCATCGGCGCTCCCTTCAGCAAGGCCGACATAGCGCTAATGCGAATGTATCGCAATAGCTATTTGAATGTCGCCGAAACTTCGAGCCGTTCGGCGATCGCGCGCAGTCTCTTGTCCCGCGTCCAGAGGAAGGTGCCCGGCGTCAGCCTTGCCGAGGCGAGCAGGTGCGCATCGACATAGCCGATGCCCTTATTGAACAACCCGAGGCGCTCGATCATCTCCATAAACTCGCCATGCGAGGCGCGTTTCACGCTCGGTAGAACGCCAAGTTCCTCCAGCGCCAGTTGCCGATTGGCGAGCGAGCCCAGCGCCACTTCGCCGATGATCATCGGGTGGAGCACTATGCGGCGACGCTTGAGCTGCGCTGCGAGTTCCGCGTCACCCTTGTTGATGTGGTCGATCCAGATGGAAGTGTCGGCAACGATCCAGCGAGCAGCCATCAATCGGAATTGACGAATCTCGGCGGCCTCCGCCGAGGCGCCGCCCTGGCGTGCGGATCGGAGCCGCCGAGAGCGATCAGCCGCTCGGCCGCGAGGCGCTGCCGCATCTCGATCAAGGCCTGCCGGACCAGCGCGTCGGGATCGTGAATCCCCAACCCCTCGCACAAGTCAGCCAGAAGTTCGTCGTCCAAAGTGACCTTAGTAGCCATGGGAATGGATTAGCATCAACCGATACGCATTTCCATGCCTCAGACGTGCGGCAGCTCGGCGCCCATCAGCTCGGGAAAGAAGCTCTCATGTGCTTCCCGAAGGCCGGCGAGGGGGATGGCGCGGCCGTCGGGGAGGGCGATCGATTCGCCGCCGGTGGAGCCGACGAAGCGGTGGGGCACCTCCGCCTCGGCCATCGCGCGCAGCAGCGGATCGGAATTGGCGGTGGTGACGAGATAGCGCGCCTGGTCCTCGCCGAAATAAAGGCCGGCGAGATCGTCGATATTTTCAACGAGCAGCTTGTCGATACGCGCGCCGATGCCGCCGGCGAGCGCCATCTCGGCGAGCGCGACGAGAAGCCCGCCGTCGGAGATGTCGTGCGCCGCGGTGACGAGCCCCTGGGCGATCGCGCGGCGGACGAACTCGCCATGGCGACGCTCGGCGGCGAGGTCGACGGGGGGCGGGGGGCCTTCCTCCCGGCCGGCGATCTCGCGCAGCCACAGCGACTGGCCGAGATGGGCGGGCGGGCCGCCGATCAGCCAGATGTCGTCGCCGTCGTTCGCGAAGGCGAGGTCGGCGCGCCGCCGCCAGTCCTCAAGCAGGCCGACGCCGCCGATCGCGGGCGTGGGGAGGATGGCGAGGCTCGCGCCGCCTTCGTCGCGGGTTTCGTTGTAAAGCGAGACATTGCCCGAGACGATCGGGAAATCGAGCGCCGCGCAGGCCTCGGCCATGCCCTCGATGCAGCCGGCGAACTGGCCCATGATCTCGGGCCGCTCGGGATTGCCGAAATTCATGCAGTCGGTGGCGGCGAGCGGGCGCGCGCCGACCGCGCAGAGGTTGCGCCAGGCTTCCGCGATCGTCTGCCTGCCGCCCTCGACCGGATCGGCGAAGCAATAGCGCGGCGTGCAATCGGTGGTGATCGCGAGCGCCTTCATCGTGCCGTGGACGCGCACGATCGCGGCATCGCCGCCGGGCGGGCGGATCGTGTCGGCGCCGACCTTCTGGTCGTACTGCTCGAAGATCCAGCGCCGGCTGGCGAGATCGGGCGAGCCGATCAGGGTCAGCAGGTCGGCCCCGATATCGGCCGATCGGGGAATGTCCTCGAGCGGCGCCGGCGGCTCGGGGATCGCATAGGGGCGCTCGTAGCAGGGCGCGTCGTCAGCGAGCGGCTCCAGCGGAATGTCGGCGACGACCTCGCCCCGCCATTCGAGCACCAGCCGGCCGCTGCCGGTCACTTCGCCGATGACCGCGAAATCAAGCTCCCATTTTTCGAAGATCGCTCGCGCCTCGGCCTCGCGGCCGGGCTTCAGCACCATCAGCATGCGCTCCTGGCTTTCGGAGAGCATCATCTCATAGGGGGTCATCCCCTCCTCGCGGCAGGGCACCTTGTCCATGTCGAGGCGGATGCCGACGCCGCCCTTCGACGCCATCTCGACCGACGAGCTGGTAAGCCCGGCGGCGCCCATGTCCTGGATCGCGACGATCGCGTCGGAGGCCATGAGCTCGAGGCAGGCCTCGATGAGGAGCTTCTCGGTGAACGGGTCGCCGACCTGGACGGTGGGGCGCTTCTCCTCCGAATCCTCGCCGAATTCGGCCGACGCCATGGGCGCGCCGTGGATGCCGTCGCGGCCGGTCTTCGAGCCGACATAGACCACCGGATTGCCGACGCCGGCGGCGGCCGAACAGAAGATGCGGTCGGCACGCGCGACGCCGACGGTCATCGCGTTGACGAGGATGTTGCCGTCATAGGCGGGGTGGAAGCTCACCTCGCCGCCGACCGTGGGCACGCCGACGCAGTTGCCGTAGCCGCCGATGCCTGCGACGACGCCGGCGACGAGATGGCGGGTTCTCGGGTGATCGGGGCGGCCGAATCGAAGCGCGTTCATGTTGGCGACGGGGCGCGCGCCCATGGTGAAGACGTCGCGCAATATGCCGCCGCCCCCGGTCGCCGCCCCCTGATAGGGCTCGATGTAGCTCGGATGGTTGTGGCTCTCCATCTTGAACACCGCCGCATCGCCGTCGCCGATGTCGATCACGCCGGCATTCTCGCCCGGCCCCTGGATCACCCAGGGCGCCTCGGTCGGCAGCTTCTTGAGGTGCACGCGCGAGGATTTGTAGGAGCAATGCTCGGACCACATGACCGAGAAGATGCCGAGCTCGAGGAGGTTGGGCGCGCGGCCGAGCGCCGCCCGCAGGCGGCGATATTCGTCTTCGGAGAGGCCGTGATCGGCGACCATCTCCGGGGTGATCCGGGG
Source organism: Sphingomonadaceae bacterium (assembly GCA_050330935.1). GTDB lineage: Bacteria > Pseudomonadota > Alphaproteobacteria > Sphingomonadales > Sphingomonadaceae > Allosphingosinicella. The sequence continues at coordinate 24,487 of JBHJHL010000039.1, forward strand.
ATCGGGCATGGCGGGCCTCCTAGCGCCGCCGGGCGCGCTTATCCATGCCCCCGGGCTTGCGCCGGTCGCGAACGCGAAGGATAATCCTCCGGACCGGACGGAAAAGGAGAGCTTCGATGCCCGACTTCAAGCCGCAGGGCTATCACAGCGTGACCCCCTATATGATCGTCGACGGCGCCGCCGAGGCGATCCGCTTCTATATCAAGGCGCTCGGCGCGACCGAGGTCATGCGCCTGCCGATGGGCGACAAGATCGGCCATGCCGAGATCAGGATCGGCGACTCGCATGTCATGCTTTCCGACGAATGGCCCGAAATGGGCTATCTGGGCCCCAAGTCGCGCGGCGGGGCGACGATGAGCCTGATGGTCTATGTCGAGAATGTCGACGAGGCCCATGCCCGCGCCCTCGAGGCCGGGGCGACGGAGGAGCGCGCCGTCGAGGACCAGTTCTGGGGCGACCGTTCGGGCTCCTTGATCGATCCCTTCGGCCATCGCTGGACGCTCGCCACCCATGTCGAGGACGTGCCCGACGACGAGATCGAGCGGCGGATGAAGGAATTTTCCGAACGCGCAGCGGCGGGCGCCGACAGCTGAAAGCGAAGAGGCGGGCCCATGGGGGCCACCCATCAGCGTAGCGGCCGAAAAGGGGCCGCCGTCGTCAGACGTGGCAGCTCTGGCGGGGAACGTCGGGCGATTCGAAGGTGATCTCGTCGCCGGTGCCGCTCAGATAATAGCCCTCGCCGGTGAACGGCTCGTCCTCGGCCTCGCGGGTCAGCGTCGCGCGCGGCGGCTCGTCCTCCAGGGAGCGCACGTTCACCGTCGTCCCGTCGGACATGATGTTGACATAGACGAGGCTGTTGTCGCGGCAGCGATAGGTGCGGGTCTCGGCGATCGTCGGCGGCAGGGAGATGTTCTCGGCAGGAGCCTTTTCGGTCTCGGGCTCGGCCTCGGGGGCCTGGCCGGAATCGCCGCAGGCGGCAAGTGAAAGAGCGGCCGCAAAGGCGGCGAAGCTGAAATATAATGTACGCATGGCGCCACATCGGCGTCATGCTCGGCCGCTGTCAAGCTCTTTTGCCGCCGTCGAGCGAGGCCGATCGTTCGACATCGCGGTCCCGCGGCGCTATTTGCAGCGGGCAGCAAGGAGCTCCGCCATGCAAAGGGTGCGCATCGGATTGACCGGCCTCGCCTTCGTCTTCCTCCTCGTGCTGCTGTCGGCGGTGTTCGTCTCGCCGAGCGACGAGGAGCCGATCACCGCCAACGCGATCGAGCAGGCCCGGGTGCCCGAGCTCGCCAAGCGCGAGGCCATGGCGGCGCCGGCCGAGGAGGAGGAGCCCAAGGAGCCGCTCGCCGAACTCGGCGTCGCGCCCGGCAATGTCGAGGCCGAGGGACAGGCGGACAAGGAGAATGGCGCCGCCGCCGCCGATCCGCGCCCCTGAACCGGGACCGGCTGAGCCAGCGCCTTCTCCCGGGAGCGTCGAGCCCGCGCAGCTTCCGTCCGGCCGGCCGGAGTTTCCCCGCGGCGCGCGAGTCGGCTGCCTTTCCACCGGCTTTTCCACAGGCGTTTTTCGAGAACAAGAGAAGAACATAATGGAGAACGAAACAAGAAGATAGTGGCAAAAAGGCAAGCAATGGCATGAAATCCCATGAATAGGCATGAAAACCCCTTCTCAATCCATGTCCAAGCTGTTATCCACCCGCTGCAATTCAGGGGCATTTTCCTTCGGGGGCGATGACGCTTTCGGCGGGCGCGGGAGCTGCGCCTCGGCGAACGGAGAAGATGTGCCCCTCAGCATGGGGCGAGTGGATTGGAGCTGGAGCATCTTTTCAACGGCAGCGCCTTGAATGCCGTCGATGCCAAGGGGCGGGTTTCCGTGCCGGCGATGCTGCGCGGCGTGATCGAGCGCCGCTCCGAGGCGCGCGCCGTCGTCATCGGCGCGCACGAGCTCGACCGCTGCCTCACCGCCTACGACCGGGGCTATGCCCGCTATCTTCATGCCGAGAACGAGCGCAAGCGCCTCGCCGAGGAGGCGGCGGGCGAAAGCGGCGGCCATCACGCCCGCGCGCGCCGCACCTTCGGCATCGTCGAGGAGGTGCCCTATGACGCGAGCGGCCGCATCGTCCTGCCGCCGATGATGCGCCGCAAGGCGGGGATCGAGGATCTGGCGCTGTTCGTCGGCACCGGCGGCACCTTCGAAATCTGGAATCCCCGGATCGCGATCGAAAGCGGCGACGACGACCTGAAAGAGCTGGCCGCCTACCGGCTCGAAGAGAAGGGGGCGAGGCCGTGACCCCCGCGGCCTCCCCCCACCTGCCCGTGCTCCTCGACGAGGTGATCGCGGCGCTCGCCCCGGCGCCCGGCGAAGTGCATGTCGACGGCACGTTCGGCGCCGGCGGCTATGCGCGCGCGATCCTCGAGCGCGGCGCCGAGGTGATCGCCTTCGACCGCGATCCCGACAGCCTGCGCGAGGGACGGGCGCTCGCCGAGGCGAGCGGCGGCCGGCTGACGCTGGTCGGCGAGCGCTTCTCGCGCATGCGCCAGGCACTCGCGCGGCGCGGGGTCGGGGAAGTGGACGGCGTGACGCTCGATGTCGGCGTCTCCTCGATGCAGCTCGACGATCCCGAACGCGGCTTTTCCTTCCAGGCCGACGGTCCGCTCGACATGCGGATGGGCAGGGAGGGCCAGAGCGCGGCCGATTTCCTCAACAATGCCGGCGAGGACGAGATCGCCGAGGTCCTCCGCCGCTATGGCGAGGAGCCGCGCGCGAGGCGCATCGCGCGGGCGATCGTCGCCGCGCGGCCGCTGTCGCGCACCGGCGAGCTGGCCGAAATCGTGCGCAAGGCGATCGGCCATCGCCCCGGCGCGAAGAAGGATCCGGCGACGCGCGCCTTCCAGGCGATCCGCATCCATGTGAACGAGGAGCTGCGCGAGCTGGCGGAGGGCCTCGAGGCCGCCGAATCGGTGCTCAAGGGCGGCGGCCGGCTGGCGGTGGTGACCTTCCACAGCCTCGAGGACCGGCTGGTGAAGCATTTCCTGCGCGAGCGCGGCGGCAAGGCCCCCTCGGGATCGCGCCATCGGCCGCCCGACCCCCGGCGGGCGCGGGCGCCGAGCTTCGATCATGTCGCCAGGCCGTTGCGCCCCGGCGCCGAGGAGATCGCCCGCAATCCGCGCGCCCGATCGGCGACGCTAAGGGCGGCGCGCCGCGCGCCGCGCAAATTGCCCCAGGACGAGAAGGAAAGGATGGCCTCATGATGGCACAGCGTTTCAAGGCGGTCGGCTGGGTCGGCGCGGTCGCGGCGGCGGCGGTCGGCTGCTATCTGCTCTCGGCGCGGGTCGCGACCGAGCGCGAGGAGCTGGCCGCGGTCGAAGCCGAGATCGTCCGCGCGCAGGAGGAGATTCGCGCGCTTCAGACCGAGATCGTCACCCGCGGCCGGCTCAGCGAGCTCGAGCGCTGGAACGAGGAGGTGCTCGCGCTCGCCGCTCCCGCCTCGGGCCAGTTCGCCGCCGACGCCTTCGTGCTCGCCGCCTATCACCGCCCCGCGCCGAGCCTCGAGGAGCGCGCCGAGGTCACGCTCGCCGCCGCCGCACGCGTGCCGGCCGAGGCCGGCGACGCCGAGGTCGTGCTCGCCAATCTCGCGGACGAGGCGCTCGCAGGAACGGAGCCAGAGCGCGGGACCGAGACCGGCCTGGTCCACGCCAATCTCTACGTCGAGAGGGGGCGGGACCGGCTGCGCGAGGCCGGCGAGGTCTTTCCGGGACCCGGCATCGTCGAGGAGATCCGGGCGGAAGCGAAGGCCGAAGCCGGCGCGGCCGAACCCGCCGGAGGGCAATGACGGCGCTCGCCGCCCGCCCCGCGCATTCAAGGCCGGCGGGACAGGCGCAGCAGACCCTCGCGCTCATCCATCACCGGCTGATGCTGGTGATGCTGCTCTTCCTCGGCGCCACCGCGATCGTCGCCGGCCGCCTCGCCTGGCTCCATCTCGACGCCGACATCGACGGCGGCCGGGCGGCGAGCCTCGTGCTGCCCGCGCGCGCCGACATCGTCGACCGCAACGGCGTCACCCTGGCGCGCACCTTCGACGCCTGGTCGATCGGCGTGCGCCCGCGCGAGATCATCGGCGACCGCGCGCTCCTCGCCCGCCGGCTCGCCGAACTCATCCCCGGGCGCGGCGCGGACTGGTACCGCCGCAGGCTCTCGCCGGACGCCAATTTCCGTTATCTGAGCCGCCGCGCGCTGCCCGAGACCGTCGCCGCGGTGAACGCGCTCGGCGAGCCCGGCATCGTCTTCGCGCGCGAGCCCGAGCGGCTCTATCCGCAGACCGAGCTCGCAGCGCACGTCCTCGGCTGGACCGATTTCGACGGCCGCGGCGTCGCCGGCATCGAAAGGGCGATGGAGCAGCGCCTCACCGCTCCCGAAAGCCGGGGCGAGCCGCTGATGCTCTCGATCGACGGGCGCGTGCAGGCGGCGATGGAAAGCGCGCTTTCGGACGCCGTCGCCAAGCACCGCGCGAAGGGCGGCACCGGCATCGTCCTGGATGTCGACAGCGGCGAGCTGCTCGCGCTCGCCTCCTTCCCCAATTTCAACCCCAATGCGGCCGGCCGCTCGCGCGCCGACGCGCAATATAACCGCGCCACGATGGGCGTTTACGAGCTCGGCTCGACCTTCAAGCCCCTGACCGTCGCGGCGGCGATCGAGGCGGGGGTGGCAGGCTCGCTCTCGCGCCGCTATGACGCGACCGCGCCCCTGGCGATCGGCCGCTTCCGGATCAGCGACGATCATCCGCAGAAACGCTGGCTCAATGTACCCGAGACGCTCGTCCATTCCTCCAACATCGTCACCGCGCGGATCGCCGACGCGATGGGCGCCAAGCGCATGCAGGCGGCGTTCCGCGGGCTCGGCTTCGACGCGCCGCCGGCGATCGAGCTGCCCGAGAAGAGCGGCACCTTGTGGCCCGACTATTGGAGCCGCGCGACGGTGATGACGAGCGGCTACGGTCATGGCATCGCGGTCACTCCGCTCCATCTCGCGAGCGGCTATGCGGCGCTCGTCAACGGCGGCATATTGCGCCCGCCGACGGTGCTGAAGCTCTCTCCCGGCGATATCCCCGAGGGCCGCCGCGTCTATTCGGAGCGAACCAGCCGGACGATGCGCCAGCTCTTGCGCCTCATCGTCCTCGAAGGCACGGGCCGGCGCGGCGACGCGCCGGGCTTTCGCGTCGGCGGCAAGACCGGCACCGCCGAGAAGACGAGCGGCGGCGGCTATTCGCGCCGCACCAACGTCTCGACCTTCGCCGCCGCCTTCCCGATGGACGATCCGCGCTATGTCGTGGTCGCGATGCTCGACGCGCCCAAGGGCACCGCCGACACCCACGGCCTCACCACCGCGGCGTGGACCGCCGCCCCGGTGGTGCGGAAGGTGATCGAGCGCAGCGGCCCGCTGCTCGGCGTCATCCCCGAGGAGAGCCGCGACATCGACGTCGCCGGGCTCCGCTCCCTGCTCTGGAAGCCCAGGGGCTGATGCGGCTCGGCAGCCTGACCGGGAGCGAGGGCGGCCCGGCCGTCACCGGCTTTGCGATCGACCATCGCAAGGTCGCTCCGGGCACCGTGTTCGGCGCCTTTGCCGGCACCCGCCACAATGGCGAGGATTTCATTGCCGAGGCGGTGGCGCGCGGCGCGGTGGCGGTGGTCGCCAGGCCCGGGGCGAAGATCGAGGGCGCCCGCCATATCGCCGCCGACGAGCCGCGGCGCGCCTTCGCCCGCCTCGCGGCAAGATATTTCGCGCCCTTCCCCGATCATGTCGCGGCGGTGACCGGCACCAACGGCAAGACCTCGACGGTGGAGATGACGCGCCAGCTCTGGCGCATGGCGGGCCATCATGCCGCATCGATCGGCACGCTCGGCGTCACCACCGCCGAGGAGCAGGTGAGGACCGGGCTCACCACCCCCGACATCGTCACCTTCCTGTCGAACATGGCGGGGCTCAAGCGCGAGGGCGTCACCCACGCCGCCTTCGAGGCCTCGAGCCACGGCCTCGACCAGCGCCGCATCGAGGGGCTGCCGGTCCACGCCGCCGCCTTCACCAATTTCAGCCGCGACCATCTCGACTATCATGGCACGATGGAGGAGTATTTCGCCGCCAAGATGCGGCTGTTCGAGGAGGTGGTGGCCGAGGGCGGCGCCGCCGTGATCTGGACCGACGATGCGCGATCGGACGAGGCGATCGCGCGGGCGAGGAGGCGCGGCCTTGCGATCCTCACCGTCGGCCGCGCCGGCGAGACGCTGCGGCTCGTCGATCAGGAGCCGACCCAGCTCGGCCAGATATTGGCCGTCGAGGCGGGCGGCGACCGGCACAGCTTCATGCTGCCGTTGATCGGCGCCTATCAGGCCGCCAACGCGCTCACCGCCGCCGCGCTCGTCCTCGCCACCGGCGGCGACATGGCGCGCACGCTCGCCGACCTGCCGCGCGTCCAGCCGGTGCGCGGGCGGCTCGAGCGGGCGGTGATCACGTGCGCCGGCGCGCCCATCTATGTCGACTATGCGCATACCCCCGACGCGCTCGAATCGGCCGCCCAGGCGCTGGCGCCGCACGCCAAGGGAAGGCTGATCCTGGTGTTCGGCGCCGGCGGCGACCGCGACCGGGGCAAGCGCGCCGAGATGGGGGCGGTCGCCGAGCGCATGGCCGACCTCGTCATCGTCACCGACGACAATCCGCGCGAGGAGGATCCGGCCGCGATCCGCCGCGCGATCCTCGCCGGGGCCCCTTCGGCGCGCGAGATCGCCGGGCGGCGCGAGGCGGTCGCGGAGGCGGTCGCCGAGGCCGGCCGCGACGACATCATCCTCGTCGCCGGCAAGGGCCATGAGCAGGGCCAGATCATCGGCGACACCGTCTATCCGTTCGACGACGCCGAGGTCGCGCGGGAGTGCGCGGCATGACCGGCCTCTGGACCTCCGCCGAGATCGCCGAAGCGACCGGCGGCACGGCGCATGGCGATTTCACCGCCACCGGCGTCGCCTTCGATTCGCGCGAGGTGGAAGAAGGCGATCTCTTCATCGCGATGAAGGGCGAGACGACCGACGGGCATCTTTTCGTCGCCGACGCCTTCGAGGCGGGCGCGGCGGGCGCCATCGTCAGCACGCCCATCGAACATTCCCATGTGCTGGTGGAGGACGGCGCCGCCGCGCTCGCCGCCCTGGGCGAGGCGGCGCGCGAACGCACCGATGCCCGGATCGTCGGCGTCACCGGCTCGGTGGGCAAGACGGGGGTGAAGGAAGCGCTCCATCTCGCGCTCGACCGTTCGGCGCGGGGCCGCGCGCACCGTTCGGTCAAGAGCTACAACAACCATGTCGGCCTGCCCTTGAGCCTCGCGCGCATGCCGCGCGAGGCAGCCTATGGCGTGTTCGAAATGGGGATGAACCACGCCGGCGAGCTTTCCCGGCTCACCCGCATCGCCCGCCCCGACGTCGCGATCGTCACCTGGGTCGCCTCGGCGCACCGCGAGTTCTTCGCCAGCGAGGAGGCGATCGCCGACGCCAAGGCCGAGATCTTCGAGGGGCTGACCGAGGGCGGCACGGCGATCCTCCCCGAGGACAACCCCCATCGCGACCGGCTCGCGGCCAAGGCGAAGCGCCATGCCGCGCGGGTCTGGACCTTCGGCGCCGGCGAGGGCGCCGACATCCGGCTGCTCGACAGCGCCCCCGCCGCCGGCGGCGGCAGCATGGCGAGCGCCGCGCTGCCCGGCGCCGCCCTAAGCTTCACCCTTGCCCAGCCCGGCGCGCACTGGCTGTCGAACGCGCTCGCGGTGATCGGCGCGGTGCACGCGCTCGGCGCCGACCTCGCCGCCGCCGGCCTCGCGCTCGCCGAGATGGAGGGGCTGAAGGGCAGGGGCCGCCGCTTCACGGTGCGCGCCGACGGCGGCGAGGCGCTGGTCATCGACGAAAGCTACAACGCCAACCCCGCCTCGATGGAGGCGACGCTCGCGAGCCTCGGCGCGGCGCGGATCGAGGGCCGGCGGATCGCGGTGCTGGGCGGCATGAAGGAGCTCGGCGAGGAGAGCGCGGCGCTCCATGCCGGGCTCGCGCGCCCGATCCGCGAGGCGGGGGTCGAGCGCGCGATCCTCGTCGGCGAGGACATGGCGCCGCTCGCCGGCGAGCTTGGCGGAAAGGTGGAATATGCGCATGTCGCCGATGCGGCAGAAGCGCTCGCGGCGCTGCGCGAGCTGCTCGGCCCGGGCGACGCCGTGCTCGTCAAGGGATCGAACGCGGTCGGGCTTTCGGCCCTCGTCGAAGCGCTGGAAAACGGGGCCGGCTGATGTTCCTGTGGATCGCCGAGCAGCTCGATTATGCGGGGATCTTCAATCTCTTCCGCTACATCACCTTCCGCGCCGGCGGGGCCACGGCGACGGCGCTCGTCATCGGCCTGCTGATCGGCCCAAAATTCATCGGCTGGCTGCGCATCCGCCAGGGCAAGGGCCAGCCGATCCGCGACGACGGCCCGCAAAGCCACATGGCCAAGCGCGGCACCCCGACGATGGGCGGGCTGATGATCCTCACCGCGGTCTCGGTGGCGATGCTGCTGTGGATGGATTTCACCAACCGCTATCTGTGGGCCTGCCTGTTCGTCACCATCGGCTTCGGCCTGATCGGCTTCCTCGACGATTACGACAAGGTCACCAAGCGCAGCCATCGCGGCGTTTCGGGCCGGGTGCGGCTGCTCGCCGAATTCATCGTCGCCGGCATCGGCTGCTTCATCATCGTCGAGGGGACGGGGACCGAGCTCTACATCCCCTTCCTGCGCGAGCCGGTGCTCGATCTCGGCTGGTTCTACCTCCTCTTCGGCGCGGTGGTGATCGTCGGCGCGGGCAACGCGGTCAACCTCACCGACGGGCTCGACGGCCTCGCGACGATGCCGGTGATCATCGCCAGCCTCGCCTTCCTCGTCATCGCCTATATGGTCGGCAACGCGGTGTTCGCCGACTATCTCGGCATCCCGCACATATTGGGCGTCGGCGACCTTGCCGTGATGTGCATGGCCATCGTCGGCGCCGGGCTCGCCTTACTGTGGTTCAACGCGCCCCCGGCGGCGGTCTTCATGGGCGACACCGGCAGCCTCGCCCTGGGCGGCGCGCTGGGCGCGATCGCCATCGCCACCCAGCACGAGATCGTGCTCGCGATCGTCGGCGGCCTGTTCGTGGTCGAGGCGCTGTCGGTGATCATCCAGGTCGTCTTCTACAAGCGCACCGGCAGGCGCGTGTTCAGGATGGCGCCCATCCACCATCATTTCGAGCAGATCGGCTGGTCCGAGCCGACGGTGGTGATCCGCTTCTGGATCATCGCCTTCGTGCTCGCGCTCGCCGGCCTGTCGACGCTGAAGCTCAGATGATCGCGAGCCGCGCCTGGAAGGGACGATCCTATGCCGTGCTCGGCCTCGCCCGCTCGGGCCGGGCGACGGTCGCGGCGCTGCTCGAAAGCGGCGCGAAGGTGACGGCATGGGACGAGAAGGAGGAGGCGCGCACTGCGCTCGAGCAGCTGGGCTCCGGCCCTGGTCGGGGAGCGCTGAAACTTAAGGATTTCGCGGCGACTGATCTCGCCTCCTTCGACGCCGTGATCGTCTCCCCCGGCGTGCCGCTCAATCGCCATCCGGTCGCCGAAAGGGCGCGCCTGGCGGGCGTGCCCCTGATCGGCGATGTCGAGCTGTTCGCCGAGGCGCGCGCCGAACTGCCGCCGCACAAGGTGGTCGGGATCACCGGCACCAACGGCAAGTCGACGGTGACCGCGCTCGTCCATCATATCCTCGAGCAGTCGGGCCGGGTTTCGGCGATGGCGGGCAATATCGGCGATCCCATATTGGCGCAGGATCCGCTGCCCGAAGGCGGCGTCTACGTGCTCGAGCTTTCGAGCTTCCAGATCGACCTCACCAGGAGCCTCGACTGCGACATCGCGGTGCTTTTGAACATCACCCCCGATCATCTCGACCGCTATGAAAGCTTCGAGGCGTACAAAGCCGCCAAGCTTCGTCTGCTCGAGATGCAATCCGGCAAGCACCTCAATTTCGTGGGCGAGAATGTCCTGGGCGGCGCCGAGATGACGCTGGGGACTGTCCCGATAGCCTGGCTGGAAGCCGCGCGGCAGGACGCCTGGCCTTCGCTGAAGGGTCCGCACAATGCGCAGAACGCGGCAGCGGCGATCCAAGTCTGCACCGAGCTGGAGCTGACGCCTGACGAGATAGAGCGGGGCCTTCGCACCTTTCCCGGCCTTCCGCACCGGATGGAGCGGGTCGCCGAGAAGCGCGGCGTGCTCTTCGTCAACGATTCGAAGGCGACCAACCCCACATCCGCCGCGCCGGCGCTCGCCGCCTATCCGCCCGATCCAGAGCCGCGGCTGCACTGGATATTGGGCGGCCAGGCCAAATCGGACGATCTCGACGCCTGCGCCCCGCATTTCGGGCATGTCCGCGCCGCCTACACGATCGGCGAGGCGGGCCCGATGTTCGCGCGGCTGCTGCAGCCGCACATGCCGGTCAGCGAATGCGGGGTGCTGCGACAGGCGGTGGTCTCGGCGGCGGACGCGGCGCGCGAAGGGCATGTCGTGCTGCTCTCGCCCGCCTGCGCCTCCTATGACCAGTATCGCGACTTCGAGGAGCGGGGCGAGGATTTCCGCGCCTGCGTGGAGGCGCTCGCATGAGCGCGCCCGGCGCCATCGCCGCGCGCCCGCCGCGGCTGGGCCGCGCCGACC
>JBHJHL010000040.1:0-9170 GCA_050330935.1 Sphingomonadaceae bacterium
GGGGGGGGGGGGGGGGGGCCGGCCGCCCCCCGCGCCCCCCCCCCCCCAAAACCCGACTGCGGCCCGCCCCCCCCCCCCCCGCCCCCCTCCACGCACGAGGCCGCCCTGTCCACCGGACAGGGTTGAGAACGTCCGGGGGACGTTCTCCCATCGCGCGCCCTCCCCCACAAGGGGGGAGGAAGAATGTGCCCCCCTCTTCATCGGAAGAACCCGTAAATGAGGAGCCCGAGGCATGCGATCGTGGCAACCAGGTTTATCGAAGTTGGCCAGTTCGGGACGGAGTCCGCCTCGGCGGGGGTAAAGTCATAGAAACCTCCGCGATAAGAAGGGCGTCGCTTCGCAACCTCCGTAGCGTGATTGTGCATGATGCCCCAAGACCAAAAGGCAATGAATGTCACTGCGATGGCAAGCCACATAAAGAGGCCGGCGCCGGCTTGGTAATGAAGCGCCGAGGCGACAACGCCAATCAAGATCGCCAGCCAGCCCATCAATCCATCATTGGCAGGCGAGGCATTCGTCGTAATCGGTCGCGGGCGAGGCGGCGATCTCGATTTTCTTGTGCTCGGGCGTGTTGTCGGCCTCCACCCCGCCGGTCGCGAAGCCGGCGCGCTGCACCGATTTCGAGCGCAGATAATAGAGCGACTTGATGCCCAGTTCCCAGGCGCGGAAGTGGAGCATCAAAAGGTCCCATTTGTCGACATCGGCGGGGATGAACAGGTTGAGCGAGGCCGACTGGTCGACATAGGGGGTGCGGTCGGCGGCGAGCTCGAGCAGCCAGCGCTGGTCGATCTCGAAGCTGGTCTTGAAGGCGTCCCTCTCCTCGCGGGAGAGGAAATCGAGGTGCTGGACCGAGCCGCCATTTTCGAGGATCGAGTTCCACACCGCCGGCGAATCCTTGGCCTTCTCCCCGAGCAGGCGCTGAAGATGCGGGTTCTTGACGATGAAGCTGCCCGACAAGGTCTTGTGGGTGTAGATATTGGCCGGAATGGGCTCGATGCAGGCGGAAGTGCCGCCGCAGATGATCGAGATCGAGGCGGTCGGCGCGATCGCCATCTTGCAGGAAAAGCGCTCCATCACCCCCATGTCGGCGGCGTCGGGGCACGGCCCGCGCTCCTTGGCGAGCATCATCGAGGCCTCGTCGACCTGCGCGCGGATGTGCTTGAATATCTTGAGGTTCCAGCTTTTCGCCATCGCCCCCTCGAAGGGAAGCTGGCGCGCCTGCAGGAAGCTGTGGAAGCCCATCACGCCGAGGCCGACGCTGCGCTCGCGCGCGGCCGAATATTTGGCCCGCGCCATCTCGTCCGGCGCGCGCTCGATATAATCGGTGAGCACATTGTCGAGGAAGCGCATGACATCCTCGATGAAGCGCTTGTCGGTCGACCAGTCGTCCCAGCGCTCGAGATTCAATGAGGACAGGCAGCACACGGCGGTGCGCTCGGCGCCGAGATGATCGGTGCCGGTCGGCAGGGTGATCTCCGAGCACAGGTTCGAGGTCGAGACCTTGAGGCCGAGGTCGCGCTGATGCCGCGGCATCTGTTCGTTCACCCGGTCGATGAAGATGAGATAGGGCTCGCCCGTGGCGAGGCGCGTCTCGACGAGCTTCTGGAACAGCGCGCGGGCATCGACCGTGCCGCGCACCGAGCCGTCCTTGGGCGAGACGAGCTCCCACTCCGTTCCCTCCTTCACCGCCTGCATGAAGGCGTCGGTGACGAGCACGCCGTGATGGAGATTGAGCGCCTTGCGGTTGAAGTCTCCGCTCGGCTTGCGGATCTCGAGGAACTCCTCGATCTCGGGATGCGAGATGTCGAGATAGCAGGCCGCCGAGCCGCGCCTGAGCGAACCCTGGCTGATCGCGAGGGTCAAGGAATCCATCACCCGCACGAAGGGGATGATGCCCGAGGTCTTGCCGTTGAGGCCGACCGCCTCGCCGATGCCGCGGACATTGCCCCAATAGGTGCCGATGCCGCCGCCGCGCGCGGCGAGCCAGACATTCTCGTTCCAGGTGCCGACGATCCCCTCGAGGCTGTCGCCGACGCTGTTCAGATAGCAGGAGATCGGAAGCCCCCGCCCGGTGCCGCCGTTGGAGAGCACCGGCGTCGCCGGCATGAACCAGAGCCGCGAGATATAGTCGTAGATGCGCTGGGCGTGCTCTTCATCGTCGGCATAGGCCGAAGCGACGCGCACGAACAGGTCCTGGAAGGATTCGCCGGGCAGCAGATAGCGGTCCTTCAATGTCTCCTTGCCGAATTCGGTCAGAAGCTCGTCGCGGCCGTGATCGACCTCGACCGGAAAAGGCCGCGCGCGGGCGCCCTTGTCCTCCTCCTGCAGGGCCTGCGGGCCGTCATTGCGCCCGGCCTTGCCCCTTGCCGGAGCATCGATCGTGCCGTTCATCGCGCCATTTTCCGAAAGGTCCATCTCTCCCGCGCCTCCGCCGTTCCTATTCCGTTCGACTCGGCAAATGCCAGCCTAGCCCTTTTGAGGCGCCGGCGGAGGACAAATTTCGGGCTGTCCCCGATATCCACAGGATATGGGGCGCGCGGCTCCGGAAAGCGAGTCCCCGGAAGCGAACAACCACTATCTATTGCGTTGCCCCCACAGCAGCGCCACAAGACATTGTGCCTGATCGGGCGCGAGATGCAAGCCCGTAAATGCCCTTCAGGCACTTCGGTTCGCCGCAGGAATGACTCGGCTCATGGCAAAGCGGGGCCTATGCCCCGCGGCCCGGGCCCTTGCCCCGGGACGGCGCCAGGGTTCAGGCGGCGGGCTCGGTCTGACGCTCCGACTGCAGCCAGAATTCGCGAATCGATTCGGGCAGCGCGTTCCTCGCATTGTCGATCACGCCGTCGGTGAGATGACGCGAGAGGACGCCGAACACCGAAGCGATCGCGAGCTCGGGATCGACCGGCCTGGTGTCGGCGAGCCATTCCTCCACTTCGGCGGAAAATTCCCCCATGTTCTCGCACCCGCTCGGCTGCTTGGCCGGCTCGTACTGGTCGTAATAGACGCCGCGCACGAGCAACGGCAGCTGGGCCGAGAAATTGGCCGCCAGCTCGACCGGGAGCCGGTCCCTCAGCTTGTGGAGGACGATGCTCAGCACCTTCCAGGCGACCTGCCTGTCGGGGCCGATATCGGCCATGATCTCGTCGAGCCAGATATTCGTCGTCTGCAGGGTCTTGTCGAACACGTCGAGGCCGGTGGCGCTCATATCTCATTCTCCTGTTTCATCTTCTTTGACCGTCTCTTCCCTGAATCAATGAATGCGCGCCCGGTCTCGTTCCGTCGCGATCGGGGCGCCAGGCGCCCGTCCCCGGCCGGCGGAGGCTTGATCAAGGTCAATATCTGCCGATAGGAGGCGCATGCGATCGGAGGGCGGGAGACTCGCTATCATGTTTTTGAAAAGGAAATCCGAGCACAGAAGCAATTACAGCTTCGTCGGACCCGAAGTGACGGTCGAGGGGAATATCGACTCCCCCGCGGAGCTCGAGATCAACGGCCGCGTGAAGGGCGACGTCCGCTGCGCCAGCCTGGTGCAGGGCGAAGGCGGCCGCATAGAAGGCAATCTCGAAGCCCAGGACGTGCACTGCGCCGGCACCATCGACGGCAATGTTGTCGCCTTGTCGCTGACGCTCGAAGCAAGCGCGCGGATCACTGGCGACGTCGATTACGATACTATTTCGATGGCCAAGGGCGCGCGCGTCAACGGCCGCCTGAAGCAGAAGGAAAAGGACGAACCGGAGACGAAGAGCGGGCTGGCCGGGGCGATAACTCAAGCGCCGCCAACCGCCGCGGCGGAGCGCAAAGGCGCATCCGCGGCCAAGCCCGCGGCTTCGCGCCGCAAGAGCGCGAAGCCGGAGCTGTTCGATCAGGATTCGGTCCGCACAGCGGCCGAATAGAGGCCTTTATCCTGCCGCCGCCTCAATGGTCGGCATGGCCGAGCTGACCGCGCACCGCGCCATTGGGATAGTCGGCGTTGACGACATGCACGTAATAGCCGGCCGGATTGGCGATGATCGCGTCGGCCAAATCCTCGCCGATGAACTGGCAGCCGTCGCTGTCGCCATCGGTCGGCGCCTCGAGCTCGATCACGCGCGGGCCCTTCTGGCCGGCCGTGCCCTGATGGACTCCGGCCATGGTCGCCGGGGCGATGCCGGTGACGTTCATCTCGTAGCAGACCTGCATCGTGGTGCCGTCGATGGTGAATTCGGCGAGACCGCTGCCGTCGGGATCGCCGCCGCCGGGCACCGAAGCACCTCGCAGGGCGGCGCTGAATTCCTCGCCGCCGACGACGTCGGCCACGGTCTCGCAGCCGCCGAGCGCGAGGGCCGCGGCAAGCGCCGCGGCGCCTTTCAACATCACTGAGTTACGCATCTTCACTCTCCCTTACTGACCCCCGCATCCAAAGGGGAGGCCGGGAATCTTCTCCGGTCTCCGCCCTTGTTCCGAAATCAGTCATATTGCTCGGCGAGCCGATCGCCGAGCCGCTCGCCTTCGGCGATCTCGGCATGAGCGCGCTGGACGACGGCGCGGGTGCCGGCGTCGAGCTCGCCGCTGTCGAGCGCCTCGCGGAACTTCTTCTCGATATAGTCCTCGCCTTCCTCGACCCGCTCGGCGGCGGCCTCGTCGCCTTTCTCGAAGGCGGCGGTGATGTCCGACCAGACGCGATGCAGCGCGCCCGCGGTGCTGCCGCCTTCGCGCGGCTCGCCTCCCAGGCGCACGATCTCGGCGTTGAGCTCGGTGACGAGCTTGCGGCGCCCGGCGGCCGCCTGGCTCAGCGTCTGCTTGAGGCGCGGCGAATCCGCGAGCTCGGCGGCACGCTCATAGCCCTTGGCGCTGTCGATGGTGGTGTCGGTGAGCGTCTGCAGAATCGATAGACCGGTCATGTGGCATCTCCAATGTCGCTTTTCCTGAACTCGCAACGCCAAACGCAAGGCGGCAGACTAAGCTCCCCGGAGCACAGGAAAAATATCGCCGGCCGCGCGACATGCCGCGACCGCGCCGGCAACCCTGCCGGCTCAAGGACGTTCATCCCCCATGTTCTTCGACGGATGGCCGGACATCGTCCGGGTGAGCCTAATCACCCTTTGCGCCTATGCCGGCCTGATCGTCATCCTGCGCGTCGCCGGCAAGAGATCGCTCTCCAAGCTCAACGCGTTCGATTTCGTGGTCACGGTCGCGCTGGGCTCGACCCTAGCCACGGTGCTGTTGAGCAAGGAGGTGTCGCTCGCCGAAGGGGTGCTCGCGCTGGCCCTGCTTGCCGGCCTGCAATATCTCGTGACGCGCCTGTCGCTCGGCTTCTCCTGGTTTCGCGGCCTCGTCCGCTCGGACCCGGCGCTGCTGGTCGAGAAGGGCCGCTACCTGGAGGAGATGATGAAAAGGGAAAGGGTGACCCGCGGCGAGCTCGATCAGGCGATCCGCAACGAAGGGATCGGCCGCATCGAGGATGTCGACGCGGTGGTGCTGGAAACCGACGGCAGCTTCAGCGTCATCCGCGCCGGCGAGGGCGGCGAGCTTACCTCGCTGCGATCGGTGCACGGCCCCGACGAGGGGCCGCGGGACTAAAGGGCGGCCGGGGAGCCGGCGACAGATCGCGCGGCGGGCATGTTTTCATTCGCCCGATGGGCTTCGATCCTCGCCCGATAGAGTTCGGCCATGCGGCGATGGGCCGAACGAGCGGCCTCGTTCGTGGCCTCGCTGGCGCGCGTCCGCTCGATCCGTTCGCGTTCGCGCAAATAATCGAGGTCCATGAGGGCATGCTCCTTCCGCCAAGGCATGAGAGCCGGGCCCTGCCTTCGACATCGCCTCTCATACCGCATCCGCGGCGGCGGGCGCGATAACATAGGACATGGAATTTGGCCCCTGTGGTCCAGACAGGGCGGCGATATCCGCCCGCCCTCGGCCGCGGCGCGAGCGCCGTCAGCCGCCCCCGGCCTCGCCCGCTAGCTCGAGCGCCGTGCAGCGCGGCAGACCGAGGCGTTCGGCGCTGGCGCAGTCGCGCACCTGGACGCTGCCGTCGCCGCCTATGAACACCGCCCATTGCCGGTCCTCGGCGCAGCTCACGACCCACATCGGCAGGTCTTCGTACATTTGCTGATAGGCCGAAGCGTTGACCTTCCCGCAGCGCTCGCCGGAATAGCGGACCGCGCGCATCAGCCCGAGATTGCGCTGCACCTCGTCGGCCTCCATGAGCGCGCGCTGCTCGTCGCTCACCACCCTGATTTGCCGGGGCCGCTCCTCCGCGGCCTCCTCCGCCTCCCCGGCGCCCCCGCAGGCGCCGAGCGCCAACGCCGCGCCGAGCGCCGTTCCCGTCCATGCGCGCATCGTCTGCCTCCCTTCCCTATTCACGAACGGAAATGTCGGAGATGCGGGCAAGTTCCTCGTCGCCGCACATGACCACCACGGCCGAGTAACGCCGAAGGCCGGGAAATTCGCCGCGCACATCATGGCCGGTGACGACCTCGGCTGCCGGACCCCGCGGCGGCTCGACCAACAGGCGGACGAGCTTGACCGGCGGCGCTCGCCCGCGCAGTGGCCCTTCTTCGAGCGCCACCCGATAGCCGGCGGCGGCGGTGGTGACCTTGCCCTGGACGACGAGCCTCAAGGGGCCGCCGTCTTCGCGGTCGAGAAATGCCGTCCATTCGCTGGTCGCCATCGCCTCGCAGCGGCCGGCCGGAGCCGCCTCCCCGCCGGCGGCGGCGTCGACGCCCGCCGCAGTCGCGATCGCGGCATCGCGCGCCGCCCGGTCCTGCTCGCTCTCGCCGCAGGAGGCGATGAGCAGCAGGACGAGGGAAAGGACAGGCAGGCGCATCCCGCCTCAACCTTCCATTCGGCCGGCCGGTTCCAGCGCTTCAGACGATGCCGCCGCCGAGCATCAGGCGGACGACGACGACGACGAGAACGACGATGTTGAGGTTGCGACCGCTATTGGATTTGGAAAGCGCGCCGAGCGCGAGGCCGACGAGCACGATCGGCAGCACGAACCAGTTCGCCCAGCCGAGCAGCGGGATCTGCGCCGGAATGGCGAGGATCAAGGCGACGATGCCCACGAGGATGGAAAGGATGTTCAGCATTTCTCGTATTTCCAGTTCTTCTTCTTGCCTTCGGCCATCAGCGCCACCGCCTGCGCGATGCGGCGGGCGCGGGTCTCGGAGCGCTTGGCCTCGATCACCCACTCCACATATTCGCGCCGGTGCGAGGGAGCGAAGCTCTCGAAGGTCGCGGCGGCGGCGGGCTCGGCGTCGAGCGCGGCGCGCAGATCGCCGGGCACCGGCAGCGGCGGCTTCTTCTTCCCGGCCGGCGCGGGCTTCCTTCCCTCGTCGATCAGCGCCATCGCCTTGCGGACATAGCCCGCGAGCTCTTCGTCCGGCGGGAGATCGTCGAGCGAGGTCAGCCGGCCGAACTGCCCCATCGCGCCGGCCGCGCCGGCCGCCTTGCCGGTCACCTCCTCGCCGCGCTGGAAGCTGAGCGTCGCATGCGCCTTGAACGCGGCCATGATCGCGATCTGCTTGCCCTTGTAGAGAAATGCCGGCGCGCCCCATTTCAGGCCTTCCTCGATTGCGGGCCCGGCGCAGTGAAAAGCTTCCCGCAGCCGTTCGAGGATCGGGCGGGCGAACTCCGCCTGGCGCGCGATATAGGCGTCGACGCGTTGGTCCCTGCTCATCCTTCCCTCCGCTCAGGCCGCCGCGCCCATCATACGCCGCGCACGTCCCATCCGCCAGCGTTCGAAGCTGTACAGCGCAAGCGCGAGCCAGATCGCCGCGAAGCAGACGATATGCGCGAATGTCAGCATCTCGCCGAAGACGATCACCGCGAGCAGAAACTGCAGCGACGGGGCGAGATACTGGAGGAAGCCGAGCGTCGTGTAGCGCAGCCGCCGAGCGGCGGCGGTGAAGAGAAGCAGGGGCACGGCGGTCGCCACGCCGGAGACGAGAAGCAGCATGTCGGTGGCGAGATCGACCCGGCCGAGCGCGGCCTGCCCGCCGAGCTGCAGCCAGACGAGCCAGCCGGCCGCGATCGGAGCGAGGAGCGCGGTCTCGACCGACAGCCCTTCGAGCGCGCCCACCGCGGCGGTCTTGCGGAAATAGCCGTAGAGCGAGAAGCTCGCCGCCAGCGTCAGCGTCACCCACAGGGCCTCGCCGGCGCCGGCGGCGAGCACCGCGACGCCGAGCCCGGCGAGCAGCACGGCGAGCCATTGCAGCCGGCTGAGCGGCTCCTTGAGCAGGACGACGCCGAGCGCGACGTTGACGAGCGGATTGAGATAATAGCCGAGGCTGGCCTCGAGCACATGATCATTGACCACCGCCCAGATGTAGGTGAGCCAGTTGACCGCGATCAGAAGCGCGGTGAGGACGAGCAGCGCCGGCGTGCGGCGCGTGGCGAGCGCGCCTTTCAGCCTCGCGAAACGGCGGCCGAAGGCGATCAGCGCGGCGAGGAAGACAAGCGACCAGACGATGCGGTGGGCGACGAGCTCGATCGGCGGGACATGGTCGAGCGCCTTGAAATAGAGCGGGAAGACGCCCCACAGGAAATAGCAGCCGAGACCGTAGAACAGCCCCTCGCGGGCCTTGCGCTGCGCGTCGTCCATGGGCCTCGCGCCTAGGCGAGGCGGGCCGGAGCGGCAAGCGGATTGCGGGCCCGCGGGGCGCCTCGCAGCTTCCTGTTAACCAATCGCGGCTATTGCCCTCGGCAAGCGAAGAATGGCGCCGATGAGAAACCCATATTGCCTCGCCTGCGGTGCGGCGGCGCTGCTGATCGCGGCCTGCGACGGCGCCGACGACCGGCAGGTGACGCTCGCCGAGCTCGACGCCGAGCTCGCCGCGGCGGACAGGGATCCGGCGGTGACCGATGCGATCGAGTACATGATCATGGTCGATCCCGATCTCGCCCGGCAATCCAATCGTCTCCGGGTGCGAGAAGCCGCGCCCCCCCGTGCTCCCTATCCCGCCGCGAAATATCGCGACCCGCCTGCCGACGGGGATGCCGCGCCGGCCTGGGCCGCCCCGCGGGTGGGGCGGGGGGGGCGCCGGGGGGGGGGGCGGGGGCGCGCCCGCGGCCTGCGGTGTGCGGGCCGCCGGTATCGCGGGGTCGCCCCCCCCGCGCCCCCCTGGCGCCGCCGCGCGCCACCCGCGGGGGGGCGCAGGCCGGCGCGGCATCCCCGTCGGCAGGCGGGTCGC
>JBHJHL010000041.1:0-18614 GCA_050330935.1 Sphingomonadaceae bacterium
GGGGGGGGGGGGCCGGCCCCGGCGCCCCGGACCGTCAATCGGCCGCGTCGGCCACGGTCTCGCCGACCGATTCGACGTCCTCGCCGATACCCTCGATCGTGTTGCAGCCGGCAACGGCAAGGCCGCCGGCGGCGAACAGCAAGGCAATGAACTTCTTCACCATGATACTCTCCATCGATACATCGGACCGGCTGCAATAACCTGCGGCATGGCCCGCCGGTTCCCGCCGGCGTCCGCGGCCCTGATTCGCGAAATCGCGCAAGACCGCCGTTTCGGGGGCCCATGGTTAACGCCCGTTAGCGATCGCAAGGCCCATTTTTCCCCCGAAAACCGTCCCTAACTGGGATGGTTAACACGCTTCACCGCGCGGCAAGGACGGTTGGTCCCGAATGACGGTTTTGCGGGGTTGCCGGGCAAGAGCTTGTTCAACACTCTGCCCCAATCGTCGCGGGGGAAGGTTTCAAACCGCTGCGTTGCCGGGGAGCTTTCGGGCTTCCCGCGTGGGGAGAGAGCGACGGCCGCGCGCCGTCGTTAGACGGGAACGGCTTTTTCGGGGAGCGGGAATGACGGATTACGCCTTTACATCCAGCGCCGGCAACGGACGGCGCAGCCTCGGGTTCCATAAAATATTCAAGCCCCGGGACATTTTCCTTCACGACGGCAGGAATTTGCGCCGGCTCAGCGTCAGCGCCAAGCTGCAGATGGTGGTCGCCGCGCTGATCATGGCGATGCTCGGCTGGCTGGCCTTCGCCTCGGTGCATATCGCCTCGGAAACCTCGGCCAAGGTCGCCGAAAGCGTCCGCATGCAGCGCAAGGTCGCCGCGATGCAGGCCGATGTCGAGGCGATGAAGCGGGAGACGGCGGCGCGCGCCGCGCTGCTCGAGCGGCGCCAGGCCTTCCTCGCCGCGCTGCTCTCGGGCCAGGACGATCCCGCCAAGCTCGCGGCGATGGTGCCGGGAGCGGACGCGCCCTACGGCGCCGCCGGGGGCGAGGTCGCGGCGCGTTTCTCGGCGATCGACGATCAGCAGATCTATTTCGTCGAGCAGGCCGCGAGCACCGCCGAGGAGCGCTATCACACCACCGCCAAGGAGGTCCGGAAGCTCGGCATCAATCCCAAGCGCTTCCTGCGCGGCGGCGTCGGCGGACCGTTCGAGGCGGTCTCGGCGCCCGCCACCGCCGATCCCAAGTTCAAGGCGCTGTTCGAAAGCTGGAAGAAGCTCGACCAGCTCGAACAGGGGGTGATCGCCATCCCCTCGGCGCGCCCGGTGAGCAACATCAACGCCACCAGCGGCTTCGGCGTCCGCTCCGACCCCTTCCGCCGCCGTGCGGCGATGCATGCGGGCATCGATCTCGCCGGGCCGGTGGGCACTCCCATCTACGCCACCGCCGACGGCATCGTCGGCAGGTCCCAATATGCCGGCGGCTACGGCAATCTCGTCGAGATCAACCACGGCAAGGGCATCCAGACCCGCTACGGCCATCTCTCCAAGCGGCTCGTCCAGCCCGGCCAGCGGGTGCGGCGCGGCCAGCTGATCGGCCGCATGGGCTCGACCGGCCGCTCGACCGGCAGCCATCTCCACTATGAGGTCCGGCTCGACGGCAAGGCCGTCAATCCGGTGCCCTTCATGCAGACCAACGACTATCTGCTCGCCGTCCAGCGGCGCGCGGCGGCGACCCAGGTCGCGGCGCTCGGCGGTCCCGACGACTAGAGGCTTTCACGCGAGGGGGCAGGGGAAGGGCCCGCGGCTCCATTGAACGGGAGCCGCGGGCCCTTGCCTAGCGGGGCGGACCAGGCCCGTCAGCGGCCGCGCTTCTTGCGGCGGTGGCGCTCGAGATCGAGCACCATCGCATCGTCGCCCTCGGGGAGCAGCCCCAGGCGGCGGGCGATCTCCTGATAGGCCTCGGCCTCGCCGCCGAGATCGAGCCGGAAACGGTCCTTGTCGAGCTTCTCGCCCGACTTGACGTCCCACAGCCGGCAGCCGTCGGGGCTGATCTCGTCGGCGAGGATGACGCGGCTGAAATCATTGTCCCAGACGCGGCCGAATTCGAGCTTGAAGTCGACAAGGCGGATGCCGATGCCCGCGAACAGGCCGGTGAGGAAATCGTTCACCCGGATCGCCATGTCGGCGATCTCGTGCATCTCGTCCTGGCTCGCCCAGCCGAAGCAGGCGATATGCTCCTCGGCGATCATCGGGTCGCCGAGCGCGTCGTCCTTGTAATAATATTCGATGATCGTGCGCGGCAGCTGCGTGCCTTCCTCGATGCCGAGCCGCTTCGAGAGCGTGCCGGCGGCGACGTTCCTCACCACCACCTCGACGGGGACGATCTCGGCCTGGCGAATAAGTTGCTCGCGCATGTTGAGGCGGCGGATGAAATGATGCGGCACGCCGATCTGCCCGAGGGCGGTGAAGATATGCTCGGAGATGCGGTTGTTGAGCACGCCCTTGCCCGAGATCGTGCCCTTCTTCTGATTGTTGAAGGCGGTCGCGTCGTCCTTGAAATACTGGATGAGCGTGCCTGGCTCGGGACCCTCGTAGAGAATCTTGGCCTTGCCTTCGTAGATCTGGCGGCGGCGGGACATGGAATGGGTCTCCGTCGAAATGCAAGCGCCCCGGAACGCCATGCGGCGCGGGGTTCCGGGGCCGGATGCGCTCTATATAAGAGCGCTCGGGCGAGGGCAAATGGCCGTCCGCGAAAAATGGCGAGGCGCGCCGCCGGCGCCCGCCTCCGCCTTACTCGCCGCCGATCGCGGCGGGCAGCCCGCGCGTATATTCGGCGCCGTAGCGCACCTCGGCGCTCGACCGGGCCAGCGCGTCGCCGATCGGCTCGGCGCGGCCGCCGAGACATTCGGCGAGGAAATTCTCCGCGACGGCGTTGAAGGCGATGCCGTTTTCGGGCTTGGCGAAGCCGTGCCCCTCGTCGGGGAAGACGATATAGGTGACCGGGATGTCCCGGTTCTTCATCGCCTCGACGATCTGGTCGGATTCGCGGATATTGACCCTCGGATCATTGGCGCCCTGCCCGATCAGCAACGGCCGCACGATCCGGTCGGCATAGTTGAGCGGCGAGCGCTCCTCGAGCAGCGCGCGTCCCTCCTCTGTCGTCGGATCACCCATGCGCTGGTAGAATTGCAGCTTGATCGCTTCCCAATAGGGCGGGATGGTCTCGAGCAGGGTGAAGAGGTTGGACGGGCCGACGATATCGACGCCGCAGGCGAATTGTTCGGGCGTAAAGGTGAGGCCGGCGAGGGTCGCATAGCCGCCATAGCTGCCGCCTATGATCGCCACCTCGTCTTCGCTCGTCACCCCTTCGGCCACGGCCCAGCGCACGGCGTCGATCAAATCGTCATGCATCTTGCGGCCCCATTCAAGGTTGCCGGCATTTACGAAATCCTTGCCGAAGCCGGTCGAGCCGCGGAAATTGACCGAAAGCACCGCATAGCCGCGATTGGCGAGCCATTGATGATAGCTGCTATAGCCATAGGTGTCGCGCGACCAGGGACCGCCATGGACGACGAGCGCCATCGGCACCGCCCGGTCGGGATCGCCGTCGCCGTCCGGATCGGCGTGGCGCGGCAGCGTCAGAAAGCTCGGCAGCGTCAGCCCGTCGCGCGATACGATCTCGACCGGGTGCTGCGGCACCAGCGGCGCGCCGATCAGCTCGGGCCGGCTGACATAGAGCCTGGTGAGCTCGCCCGCCTCGCGGTCGAACAAATAGCTCGCCGACGGCTCGGTCACCGGATCGACGGCAACGATCCACTTGCTGTCGTCGAGGCTGCGTGACGAAATGATGGGGTGGCCGTCAAGCTCGCGCTCAAGAAATTCGAGCGCGGCGGCGATTTCCGGATCGATGGGTTTCCATTCGGGCTTCAGATAATTGACCGCATAGGCTTCGACCTCGAAAGTGCTCGGATCGACGAGCACCCCGGCGATATCGGTGCGGTCGTTCTCGGCGATGACCCGCTTTTCGCCGGTGGCGACATTCTGCGCGATGAGCGCGGCGGTGTTCCGGCCGCGGCTGTCGATCCAATAAAGCGTGTCGCCATTGGCGCTGAAACCGGCCGGCGAGGTTGTCAGGCTGTCCTCGAGGCCGATAGCGGTAAAGGGTTCGGCTTCGACTTCGCCGTCGACGACGCGGAAAATATCCTGGCCGCCGTCGGGGCGCGGACGAAGCGCTAGCCGGATGTCGAGATCATTGTCGGCGACGAAGCCGGCATAGCCATCATTCTGCATGACGAGGGTGAGCTCGCCGCTGTCGAGATCGAGCGAATGGACATCGTGCCAGCGCGGATCGCGATTGTTGAGCCCGACGAGAATGCGGTCCCTGTGCCGGTTCGATATCTCGACCACCGTCGCCCGCGTGTTCTCGAACGGCGTCAGCGTCTTCTGCTCGCCGGTTTCGACATCGACGCCGTAGAGCAAATAATTCTCGTCGCCGCCCTTGTCGTTGATGAACAGCAGCTGCCGCGAATCGGGAGCCCAGAAATAGCTGCGAATCGGGCGTTCGCGCTCGTTGGTCATCGGTCGCGCATCCCCTGGATCGGAAACCGGCGCCAGCCAGATGTTGAGCACGCCGTCACGCGGGGCGAGCCATGACAGCCACTGCCCGTCGGGCGAGATCCGCCCCGCGACCTGCGAGGGATTGCCGAACAGTTTCTCGCGCTCGATGAGCGGAACATCGGCGAGCGCGACCTCAGCCGGCGCGGCCGCCGCGCGATCGGCGACGGCATCGTCCGCGAGCATCGGCCCCGCACAGGCGGATAGGGCCAGGGCGAGGGTCGCGACGGAAAATCTCTTGAGCATCCATGTCCTCCCATTTTTCCAGATTCAAAGCTCTTATAGCGAGGTGTATTATCCAGGCAAGGCAGTGAGGGAAATTCAGGTCACCTTGCCGCGCGCGGCGAAGGCGGGATCGCGCCAGCTTTCGCTCGCCATGATATGGGCGAGGCGGTCGGCGGCGATCCAGACGTCCTCATAGCCGTTGTAGAGCGGGGCGAGGCCGAAGCGCAGTATGTCGGGGGTGCGGAAGTCGCCGATCACATCCTCGGCGATCGCCGCCTGGCAGATCTCGAAGGCGCGCTCATGGGCGAAGGAGATGTGGCTGCCGCGCAGCGCAGGATCGCGCGGGGTGACGAGGACGAGACCGGGACAGCGCCGCTCGACGAGATGGGCGAAGAGATCGAACAGGGCGGCCGACTTCTCCCACAGCGCCTCGATCGACACGTCCGCGAAGCTTTCGACCCCGCTTTCGAGCGCCAGCAGGCTCAGCATCGGCGGGGTTCCCGCCTGGAAGCGCGCGATCCCCTCCGCCGGCGCATAATCGTCGGTGAAGGCGAAGGGGCGGGCATGGCCGAACCAGCCGCGGATCGGGCTCATGAGCCGCTCCTGGAGATGCTCGGCGACGTAGAGGAAGGCCGGCGCGCCCGGCCCGCCGTTGAGATATTTGTAGCCGCAGCCGACCGCGAGCTCGGCGCCGTCGCGATGAAGGTCGAGCGGCACCGCGCCGGCGCTGTGGCTCAGGTCCCAGATGACGCGCGCGCCGGCCTCGCGGGCCTTCGCCGTCATCGCGGCGATGTCGAAGCGCTCGCCGGTCTTGTAATGGACATGGGTGAGGAGAAGAAGGTTGGTCTCCGCGCCGATCCGCCGCTCGATCTCGCCGCGCGCCACCATCTCGAAGCGCAGCCGGTCGATGACCTCGGCGGCGCCGCTCGCGACATGGAGGTCGGTGTGGAAATTGCCGGCTTCGGAAAGGATTTGCGGGCGATCGGGCGACAGCGCCGCGGCCGCGACGAGCAGCTTGAAGATGTTGACCGAGGTGGAATCGCAGACGATCACCTCATGGGGCCTGGCGCCGATCAGCGGGGCGATCTTCGCGGCGATGCGCCGGGGCGCCTCGATCCAGTCCGCCTCGTTCCAGCTCCTGATGAGGCGCTCGCCCCATTCATGCTCGACGATTTCGCGCAGCCGCTCGGCCGCCGCCTCGGGCAGGGCGCCGAGCGAATTGCCGTCGAGATAGACAAGGCCTTGCGGAAGGAAGAAGCGCTCGCGCAGGCCGCGCAGCGGATCGGCCATATCGAGCGCGCGCGCCTCGTCGCGGGTCATTCGCGTTCCCCGGCGCAGGCCGGACCGTCGGGGGCCGTCCCTCGACCCCGGCTTGCGCCGGGGGACGGGCAGGTGCGAGCTGCCTCCTTCCTCATCGGCCGAGCGCCCTTTCGATCTCCTGGGCCGCGACCGCCCAGGCCTGGGTTTCCGGGGCGATCAGCTCGACATGGCCGGTGTCGTCGACCATGCGGACCGTCACCTCGTCGCCCGTCGCGCGCATCGCCTCGGCATAGTCGGCGGCGTAATGGGCGGGGATGATCCTGTCCTGCCGGCCGTTGACCAGCACCTGGCGGACGCCGAGCGGGGCGAGGCGGGGGACCGATGTCTCGGCGAAATGCCCGCCGCTGATCTTCGCGATCACCTCGGTGCCGCAGCCGCTTCCGGGCGGCGTCGCGGCCTGTTCGAGATCGGGCAGGCCGCCGAGGCTGACCACCGTGTCGATGGCGATCGGATCGGCGGTGCGCAGCGGCGAATCGGCGGTAAGGCGGGGACGCGCGGCGAGCCAGAGCGCGAGATGCCCGCCCGCCGAATGGCCGGTCGCGACCAGCGGATCGAGGTCGAGATCATAAGCGGCGGCATGGGCCTTCAGCGCATCGGCGGCGGCGGCGGCATCGAGGAAGGTTCCCGGATAGCCGCCGCCTTCGCGGTCGACGCCGCGATATTCGATGTTCCACACCGCGATGCCGCGGCGCCTCAGGTCATCGGCGATCCAGCTCATGATCGTGCGGTCGGCGATGTCGGTCTGCCAGCAGCCGCCATGGACCATCAGCACGGTGGGGTGCGGCCCGGCCCCGCGCGGCAGCCAGAGATCGACGAGCTGCAGCGGATCGGCGCCGTAGCGGATCGTCGCCGTCGGCTCGGGGCGCGGGCGATCGAGCAGGTCGGGCCAGGCCATGAGGCCATTGTCGGCGGGCACGTCCTCGGCGGCGGGGGCGGTGCGGTCGCTCATCGCGCAGCCGGTTAAAGCGAGGAAGGCGGCGGCTGTCACCAGCGCGAAGTTGGCGAAAGTTGCGCGCAGCGTGCCCGCGCGGCGCGGAAGGGCGGAAATGCCGGGAAAAAGCGTCCGCGAAGGCTTGCACGGCGTGCACGGATGTTGGCGGACGGGCGGCAGAAGCGTTGCGGATGTTGTCATGCCGGGCTCATTCCTTTCGCCGTCGCCGCGCCAGATGCAGGCGTGTCTGCGCGACGCGGATATTCACGGCAAATGGCGTTCGATGTCCATGGCGGTATGCAGAACCCGCGCCACGGTGAGCCTGTCGGCGTCCTCATCGACATCGACGATCAGATAGTGCGATCGGACACGCGCGATGCGCAGCCTCCCCCGGAGTTGCCGCGCCATTCGCGGGTTGGCCGCGAGCCGCTTCGCTGCGTCGCGCACATCCTCCAGATAGCGCAGCGCGACCGCGCGTCCCCAATGTTCGATGGAATAGTCGCGCAGCGCGCGGAGCTCGTCGCGGGCGAGACGGGACCAGGCGAGCTTCACGCGTCCGCGCGCACCTCCTCGACGAAGGCGTCGATATCGAAGCTCTCGTCGATCCCGCTCGCCATGCCTTCCTCGCCCAGCGCCGCGAGCCGCTCGACGATCCGCGCGTCCTCGTCGAGCCGCCTCAGGCCCGCCCGGCAGGCTTCGGAGAGATTTTCGAACCGCCCCTCGGCGACGAGGCGCAGGCCGATTTTCTTGGCGGTGCCCAGGCTGACGCTGGCGAGCCCTTCGCGCGGGGCGGTCATGGCGCTTCTCCTTCTGTACTACATTGTAGCATTGGCGGAGGCGGAGTGCCAGTGTTTTTTATGCCGGACATGATCCGGCATCCACTTTGCGCTGCGGAAGAGAAGCTGGACGCCGGGTCAAGCCCGGGGTGACGGTGGAGATCACCCCTTCGGCACATTCCTTTTCAGCTCCTCGAGCCAGACATCGGCGCTCGCATCGGAGGGGGCGCGCCAGTCGCCGCGGGGGGAGAGGGCGCCGCCCGACGATACCTTGGGGCCGTTGGGCATCGCCGAGCGCTTGAACTGGCTGGTCGCGAAGAAGCGCTTCAGGAAAATCTTCAGCCATTTCCCGATCTCGGCGAGATCATATTCGCGCTTCGCCTCGTCGGGGAAATCGAGCGGCCACAGGCCCTTGTCCTTCTCGCCCCAGGCGTGGAGCGCGAGGAAGGCGACCTTGGACGGCGGCTGGCCGTAGCGCGCGATGTGGTGGAGGAAGAAATCGTGCAGCGCATAGGGGCCGATCTTCTCCTCGGTCGACTGGACGTCGGTGTCGTCGCCGGCGGGGATGAGCTCGGGAGTGATGACGGTGCCGAGGATGCGGGCGAGGATATCGCCGGTTTCCTCCTCGAACTGGCCGGTGCGCACGCACCAGCGTATCAGATACTGGATCAGCGTCTTGGGCACGCCGGCATTGACCGCATAATGGCTCATCTGGTCGCCGACGCCGTAGGTCATCCAGCCCAATGCGAGCTCGGAAAGATCGCCGGTGCCGATCACGAAGCCGCCGCGGCTGTTGGCGAGGCGGAAGAGATAGTCGGTCCTGAGCCCCGCCTGCACATTCTCGAAGGCGATGTCGTAGAGTTTCTTCCCCTCCGCAAAAGGGTGGCCGATATCGGCGAGCATGCGCTTGGCGGCGGGGCGGATGTCGATCTCCTCGGCGGCGACGCCGAGCGCTTCCATCAGCGCATGGGCGTTGGCCTTCGTCGCCTCGCCGGTCGCGAAGCCGGGCATGGTGACGCCCAGCACATGGTCGCGGCCGATCCCCATCCGGTCGCAGGCCTTGGCGGCGACGATCAGCGCATGGGTCGAATCGAGCCCGCCCGAGACGCCGAGGATCATCTTGTCGCCCGGCGTCGCGCGATAACGGCGCGCGAGCCCCTCGACCTGGATGTTGAAGGCCTCGTAGCAGTCCTCGTCGAGCTTCTCGGGGCGGTTGGGGACGAAGGGGAAGCGCCGGATCGGGCGGTGGAGGCCGATGTCGCCCAGCGCGGGGCGGTGCTCGAAGGCGATCCGGCGGAAGCGCGCGGCCGGCCGGCCGGCGGCGATGTCCGAATCCTCGAAGGTGCCCATGCGCATGCGCTCGGAAAGGATGCGGCCCGTGTCGACATCGGCGATCACCATCTGCGGCTCGCGCGGGAAGCGATCCGATTCGGCGATCAGCTCGCCGAGCTCGTAAATGTCGCCCTGGCCGTCCCAGGCGAGATCGGTGGTGCTCTCGCCCGGACCGGCGGCGGAATAGATGTAGGCCGCGACCGCGCGCGCCGACTGCGAGGCCGAGAGCATGCGCCGCTCGGCCGCCTTGCCGATGGTGATGTTGGAAGCCGAGAGGTTGGCGAGGATCGTCGCTCCGGCGAGCGCGCCCGCGCATGACGGCGGCACGGTCGCCCAGAAATCCTCGCAAATCTCGGCATGGACGATGAAGCCGGCAAGGTCCGACGCGGCGAAGAGGAGGTCGGCGCCGAAGGGCACGGCCTCGCCCGCGATGCCGATTTCGGCGCCGGCGATGCCCGCCCCGGAGGCGAACCAGCGCTTCTCGTAATATTCGCGGTAATTGGGAAGGTGGATCTTGGGCACCGCGCCGAGGATCGCCCCGCGCGAAATCGCGACGGCGCAATTGTAGATGCGCCCGTCGCGCCGGAGCGGCGCGCCGACGAGGATGAGCGGGGAAAGGCCGGCGCTCGCGCGCGCGACATGGGCGACGGCCTCCTCGCACGCCTCGAGCAGCGCCTGCTGCATGTGCAGATCGTCGATCGCATAGGAGGAAAGGCAAAGCTCGGGAAAGACGAGAAGGTCGACCGAGTTTGCGTCCGCCTCCTTCGCCAGCGCGATCACGGCTTCGGCGTTCCTGGGCGGGTCGGCGGTGTGGACGGCCGGCGTCGCGGCGGCGCAGCGGACGAGGCCGTGGGCGTGGATCGACCGGAAATGCCGGGCCCTGGATGCGCGCGCGGCGGGACCGAGCCCGGCCTCGAGCGCGGCGAGCTTCTCCCCAGCCTCGGCGAGCTTGCGCGCGGTGAGGCTGCCGCCGGCGGCGATTTCGTCGAGCCTTTTGCCGTTGCCGAACAGCTTGCGCGACACGGTCGAGCGGGCCGCGCCCGAGCGCGCGACATAGGCCTCGATGCGGGCGAGGAGCGAATCGAGATCGGCCATGAGCCTTGATGTAGAAAATTACACGGAGTTGTCCAGTGGGGTGGGGTGCCGGAGGGGGAGGGGGCTCGCCGGCGTCCTCCGCATCATCCGAGCGCGGCTTCGAGCATGTCGAGGGCGACGCGCAGGCAGGCGATGCGCACCGGGCCGCGCGGCAGCGGCCCGAAATGCTCCTCGCGGTGCGCCGTCTCGTCGCCGCGGCGCGCGCAGCCGAAATGAACCAGGCCCTGCTCGCCCTCGTCGGTCGGGCCGGCATAGCCGGTGATGGAAAGCGCGATGTCGGCGGAAGATCTTTCGAGCGCGCCTTCGGCCATGGCGACCGCGACCTCGCGGGAGACCGCGCCCTTTTCCTCGATCAGCTTCCTGGCGACGCCGAGCATGTCGTGCTTGGCGGCGTCGCCATAGGCGACGAAGCCGCGATCGAAGGCATGGCTCAGCCCCTCGATATCGGTGAACAGCGAGGCGAATGAGCCCGCCGGTGCAGCTTTCGGCGGTGGCGAGGCTGAGATCGCGGTCGCAGACCTTGTCGAGCAGGGCGCGTATCCCTTGCTCGACATCGTCGGGAAGCGCGGTGGAGAGGCTGCCGGTCATCGTCGGCATCTAGGCCGAGACGCCGGAACAGGACAATGGCGATCGGAAAGTGCACAAGGCGGGTTCGAAGAGGGAATTCGCTTGACCGTACCTTGCAAGGTACAATAGGGAGGAGGGACGATGAAGCGGGTTCCGGCCGATCTCGAACTGGCGCGTTCACGGCAGAAGAAGGTTCAGGGATGAGCGGCAAGAAGCGGACGGGCGCGATCGGTTCGGGCTTCGACGATTTTCTGAAAGAGGAAGGGCTTTACGAGGACGCGCACGCGGCCGCGGTCAAGCGGGTGCTCGCCTTCCAGCTCGCCGAGGAGATGAAGACGAAAGGCGTCAGCAAGACCGAGATGGCGCGCCGGATGAACACCAGCCGCAGCCAGCTCGATAGGCTGCTCGACGAGGAGAATGGGGAAGTGAAGCTCAGCACGCTCGCCCGCGCGGCGCGGGCCGTCGGACGGTCCCTGCGGGTGGAGCTGGCGTAGCGCGCCATGGATTCGCACATCGAGGATACCGATTTCGAGAGCGCGCTCGCCGAGCGCTATCTCGTCTATGCGCTGTCGACGATCACCGCGCGCTCGCTCCCCGACCTGCGCGACGGCCTCAAGCCGGTCCACCGCCGCCTGTTGTGGGCGATGCGGCTCCTGCGGCTCGACCCCGAGGCGGGGTTCAAGAAATGCGCCCGCGTCGTCGGCGACGTGATCGGCAAATACCACCCCCATGGCGACGCCTCGGTCTATGACGCGATGGTCCGCCTCGCGCAGGATTTCAGCCTGCGCTACCCGCTCGTCGAGGGGCAGGGCAATTTCGGCAATATCGACGGCGACAACGCCGCCGCCTACCGCTACACCGAGGCGCGGCTGACGCCGACCGCGATCCGCCTGATGGAAGGGCTCGACGAGGGCACGGTCGCCTTCCGCACGACCTATAATGGCGAGGAGGAGGAGCCCGAGGTCTTCCCCGGCCTGTTCCCCAATCTGCTCGCCAACGGCGCGAGCGGCATCGCCGTCGGCATGGCGACGAGCATCCCGCCGCACAATGTCGCCGAGCTCGCCGAGGCGGCGATCCTTCTGATCGACACCCCCAGGGCCGGGACCGCCGCGCTGCTGGAGCATGTCCGGGGCCCCGACTTCCCGACCGGCGGCGTCCTCGTCGATCCCGCCGCGACCATCGCCGAGGCCTATGAGACCGGGCGCGGCGGCTTTCGCGTGCGCGCGCGCTGGGAGGTGGAAGGTCAGGGCAGGGGGGCCTGGGCCGCGGTCGTCAGTGAAATCCCCTATCAGGTGCAGAAGGGGAAGCTGATCGAGCAGATCGCGGCGCTGATCGCCAACAAGAAGCTGCCGATCCTCGCCGACGTGCGCGACGAATCGGACGAGGAGATCCGCATCCTCCTCGAGCCTAGGAACCGCAATGTCGAGCCGCAGCTGATGATGGAGGGGCTGTTCCGCCTCACCGACCTCGAGACGCGCGTGCCCTTGAATCTCAACGTGCTCGACGCGACCCGCACGCCGCGGGTGATGGGGCTGAAGGAGGCGCTTTCCGCCTGGCTCGACTTCCAGTTCGAGGTGCTCGTCAGGCGCTCCGAGCATCGCGTCGCGAAGATCGACGACAGGGTGCATCTGCTCGACGGCTATCTGATCGCCTTTTTGAACCTCGACCGGGTGATCGAGATCATCAGGACACAGGACGAGCCGAGGCCGGTGATGATGGCGGAGTTCGAGCTTTCGGAGCGCCAGGCCGAGGCGATCCTCAACCTGCGCCTGAGGAGCCTGCGCCGGCTCGAGGAGATGGAGCTGAAGCGCGAGCGCGAGGCGCTGGCCAAGGAGCGCGAGGAGCTCGCCGCGCTGATCGGCTCGAAGCGCAGGCAGAAGACGCGGCTCAAAAAGGACCTGGCCGCGCTCGGCAAGGAATATGGGCCCGGAACCGCGCTCGGCGCGCGGCGCACCCTCGTCGAGGAGGCGGCGCCGGCGCGCGAGATCCCGGTCGAGGCGATGATCGAGCGCGAGCCGATCACGGTGGTGATGTCCGAGCGAGGCTGGCTGCGGGCCCTGAAGGGCCATGCCGAGGAGGGGCAGGTCGCGGCGCTCAGATACAAGGAGGGCGACGGGCCGGGAATCTGGTTCCATGCCGAGACCACCGACCGGCTGCTGCTCGCGAGCGCGAGCGGGCGCTTCCACACGCTCGGCGCCGACCGGCTGCCGGGCGGGCGCGGCTTCGGCGAGCCGGTGCGCGCGATGGTCGACATGGAGGGCGAGGCGGGGATCGCGGGGCTGCTCGTCGCGCGGGCGGGGGCGAGGCTTCTTGTCGCGGCGTCGGACGGGCGCGGGTTCGCGACGCCGGCCGAAGGCGCGCTCGCCGAGCCGCGCAAGGGCAAGCAGGTGATGAACCCGAAGAAGGGCGCGGCGCTCAAGCTGGTGCGGGAAGTGCCGCAAGAGGCGGACCATCTCGCGGTGGTCGGCGAGAACCGCAAGCTGCTCGTCTTCCCCTTGTCCGAGCTGCCCGAAATGGCGCGCGGGCGAGGGGTGATATTGCAGCGCTACAGGGACGGCGGGCTCGCCGACGCCAAGCCGATCCGCCTCGCCGACGGCCTGTCCTGGGAGATGGGCGGCGAGACCGGGCGCACGCGCAGCGAGGAGGACCTCACCCCCTGGCTGGGGAGCCGCGCGCAGGCGGGGCGCATGGCGCCGCGCGGATTCCCGCAGGACAACAGGTTTGCCGACTGAGTTTCGCGTCGCGCGCCAGGTGATACTGGATTCCGGCGTTCGCCGGAATAGGATAGTGTGGCGTGCCCCGCCCCGGGTGACACTGGATTCCGGCTTGCGCCGGAATATGATGTAGGGTGTACCCCGGCGAAAGCCGGGGTCCAGAACGGAGGGAAGGAGCCCGTGGAGAAGGCCGGCTATGTCTACATCATGGCCAGCAAACGCAACGGCACCCTCTATATCGGCGTCACCAGCGATCTTGCGAAGCGGATATGGGAGCATCGCGAAGGCGTCGTTCCCGGTTTCACCCGCAAATTTAGCTGCAAGACGCTGGTCTGGTTCCAGCAGTTCGACAGTCTTGATGTCGCGCGGCATCGCGAATTGCAGATGAAGGAATGGAAGCGCGCCTGGAAGCTGGAGCTGATCGAGGAGCAAAATCCCGATTGGAGGGATTTGTACGAGACGTTGTTCTAGTCTGGATTCCGGCTTGCGCCGGAATACTCCCTGTGGCGTACCCCGGCGAAAGCCGGGGTCCAGCGGCTCGGCGGGTGGCACTGGATTCCGGCGTTCGCCGGAATATGATGAGGAAGCCGCGCGCACCAGGTGGCACTGGATTCCGGCGTTCGCCGAATATCAAAGCGCTTTTACATGCCTTTTCGCGATCTCCTTCGCGTCGCCTCGGCAGCCGCTGGCGACCCATTCGCGCTCGATCGCCTGGAGCGTCCTCGAGACCTCGGGGCCGGGCTCGAGGCCCATCGCGATGAGGTCGCGGCCCGACAGGGGGAAGCGGGGCCTTTCCCAGCCGTCGAGCGCGGCGACGGCGGCGAGGTCGCGATCGCCGAGGAGCAGGCGGTCGACCGCCTCGTCGCGGCCGATCCAGTAGGCGAGCGCCCCGGGGTCCTTGTCGGCCGGCGCCTCGCGCGCGGCAGCCGAGACGAGGCGCTTCGTCCGCTTCTTCGACAGCCTAAGGCGGGCGGCGACCGATCCCGCGACCTCCGGATCGGCGGGAAGCAGCGCGGCGAGGCGGCGGAGCGCATGGGGCTCCACCCCGGCCTCGCGCTCGCGGGGGACGAGCGCTGCGAGCCGCTCGACGCCGGCGCGGCCGATCTCGGGCAGGACGGGCCGGAAGATGCCCTGCCTTTCCATCAGCCGGACGGTGGCGCCGGGATCGGGGAGGGCGAGGAGCTTCAGAAGCTCGTCGGCGATGCGCTCGCGCGACAGGGCCATGAGATCGTTGGCGCGCGCGGCGCAGGCGGCGAGGCCTTCCGGATCGGGCGCGCCGCCGCCGAAGCGGGCATGGAAGCGGAAGAAGCGAAGGATGCGCAGATGATCCTCGGCGATCCGCACGAGCGGCTCGCCGATGAAGCGCACGCGGCGCTTTTCGAGATCGCCGAGGCCGCCGAAATAGTCGAAGATTTCGCCGCTCACGGGGTTGGCGGAAAGCGCGTTGATGGTGAAGTCGCGGCGCGCCGCGTCCTCCTTCCAGTCGTCGGTATAGGCGATCGTCGCGCGGCGGCCGTCGGTCGAGACGTCGCGGCGCAAGGTGGTGACCTCGATCGGGCGACCGGCGGCGATCACCGTCACCGTGCCGTGGGCGATGCCGGTGGGCACGG
The DNA here is from genome assembly GCA_050330935.1 of Sphingomonadaceae bacterium. Taxonomy (GTDB): domain Bacteria; phylum Pseudomonadota; class Alphaproteobacteria; order Sphingomonadales; family Sphingomonadaceae; genus Allosphingosinicella. The sequence continues at coordinate 15,127 of JBHJHL010000041.1, forward strand.
TCTTGAGGCCGGCGGCTTCGGCGCGCGCGATCACCTCGCGGGGCTCGAGGCGGGTGGCGAGATCGATGTCGGCGACGGGAAGGCCCAAGAGGCCGTCGCGCACGCAGCCGCCGACGAGCCGCGTCTGGCCCCGGTCGGCGGCGAGCGCGGCGAGCGCCCTGGCAAGCCCCGGCCGCCGCAGCCATTCGGCATCGGCCAGCCTCACCGCGCCGCCTTCACGAGCCGGCCGAGATTGACGATCATCGCCGCGGTCGCGCCCCAGATGCGCCGGCCCTGATGGTCCATCTCGTAATAGCGGCGGGTCGCGCCGCGCCATTCGACCTCGCGCTCGGCCCAGCTCTCGTGATCGAGCAGCAGATCGAGCGGCGCCTCGAAAATGTCGGCGACCTCGGCGGGCGAGGGGGAGAGGCGGACCCCCGGCGCGACGAGGCCGATCACCGGCGTCACCTCGAAGCCGGTGACGGTGCGGTAGCGGCGCATCGCGCCGAGGATCTCGACCTCGCCCGGATCGAGGCCGATCTCCTCTTGTGCCTCGCGCAGCGCCGCCGCCTCGGCGTCGGCGTCGCCGGGATCGACGCGGCCGCCGGGAAAGGCGATCTGGCCGGCATGGCGGGCGAGCCCGGCGTTCCGCTCGGTGAGGATGAGCGCCGGCCGCTCGCGCGCGACGATCGCGACCAGCACCGCCGCGGGGACGAGAGGGCCCTCGCCCGCGGGCGCGTCGTCGCCCGCGATGAGCATATTGCCGATCTCGTCATCGGCGGCGAGGGCGAAGCGCAGCTTGTCGAGCATCGGCGGGGTGTAGCGCGGCGCCGGCTTCCGCCCAAGCCCCGGCCTTGCTAACGCGCGGGGGCGATGACGCCCGAATTCGGCTCCCCCGCGACCGCGATCGTCACCGGCGGCGCCCGGCGCCTCGGCGCGGCGATGGCGCGCGCGCTTTGCGAGGACGGCTGGCATGTGCTGATCCATTGCCACCGCTCGCGCGAGGAGGCCGGGGCGCTGGCCGGGGAGCTCGGCGAGGCATCGGTGGTCGCCGCCGATCTCGCCGGGGCGGACGCGGCCGAGACGGTGATGGCGGCGCTCGACGGCCTGCCGCCGCCGCGCCTGCTCGTCAACAACGCCTCGCGCTATGTCGGCGACGACATCGATTCCTTCACCGTCGAGGACTGGGACCTTCATCATCGCGTGAACGCGCGCGCGCCGGTGCTGCTCGCGCGCGCCTTCGCCAAGGCGCTCGCCGGCGCCAACGGGCTGATCGTCAACATCACCGACGCCGGGCTCGCCGCGCCCGATGCCGGCTATTTCAGCTACACCGCCTCCAAGATGGCCTTCGCCGGCGCGGCCGAGCTGCTCGCGCGGTATCTGGCGGCGCGCAAGGTGCGGGTGTGCGCCATCGCCCCGGCGATGACGCTGATCGACGAGACGCCGGGCGCGGCCTTCCGCCGCAATCCGCTCGGCCGCGAGATCGTCCCCGCGCATCTCGTCGCCGCGCTGCGCTTCATCGTCGCGACGCCGACGCTCGCCGGCGAGACGATCGCGGTCGACGCCGGCCGGCGCTTGCTCGACGGCGAAAGCGGGAAGGGAGGCCAGGCGTGAGCGAGACGCCGAAGCTCGACGGGCTCGTCCCTCGCCGCCTCGCCCCGCGCGGCCGCAGGATCCTGCTCGATGAGCTGGAGCTGAAGCTCGACATCGGCTTCCACGAGAGCGAGATCGGCACCCCGCAGCGCATCCTCGTCAGCGTCGAGATATGGCTCGACGAGGCCGCCTTCGCGACCTCGGACGAGCCCGCCGACGCCTGGGACTATGACGCGATGAAGCAGGCGATCGTGACGGTCGCGACCGGCCGGCGCTTCAACCTCCAGGAGACGCTGGCGCGCGAGATCTACGACCTCGTCGCCGCGCGCAAGGGAGTGGCGGCGCTGCGGGTGAGGACGTCCAAGCCCGACATCTATCCCGACTGCGCCGGCGCGGGGGTGGAGCTCAGCAGCTTCGATGCGCCTCCCTCGCCCTGAACCTGTTTCCAGAAATCCATCACGGGCCGCGGGAGATAGTTCCCAAGTCAAGATGGATGCTGAAAACGAGGTCAGCAGGACGCAAATCGTCAATCGTCCCAGTTGCGCGCGCACGGATCGAGCCAGTCGAGCACCAGCCTGTAGTCGGCGGCGATCGCGGCGGCCTCGTCGGGGTCGGCGGCGGCGAGGCTCGCCGGCGGCAGCTCGGGCGGCAGCGCGCAGGCGAGCCGGTACCAGAGCAGCGTGTCCCTGACCGGCGGCGGGGCGACGCCCTCGGTCAGCTCGCCGAGCGCGAGCGACCAGCGCGGCGGCAGGCCGGCGCGGCGGGCGACGGTGATCGAGACCGGCCGCCCCTCGCGGGTGGCGAGGAAGATTTGCGTGTCGCTCTCGCCGGGCAGCGCGCCGGGGCTCCTGAAGGCGCTCGCGACGCCGGTGACGACGGGCGGCGCGTCGGCGGCGAGCGCCGCCTGCAATATGCCGCGCACCGTCGCCTCGCGGCGCTGCTCCCAGCGCAGATGGGCCCGGGGCGAGACGAGCCTGAGCTCGCCCTCGCGCCCCCGCACCGGCGCGGCGAAGAGGAGATAGTCGCTTTTCTTCCCGGGCTTCGGCGCCTTGCCTTCGGGCCCGCGCGGGATGTCGGCGAGATAGCGCACCCGGCCGGGCAGGCCGCCCGCGCCGCGCAGCAGCGCCACCGTCTCGGCCTCGATGTAGAAGCGCTCGCGGCCCGGATCGAGGCCCGGCGATTCGTCGGCGTCGAGCCGCACCGCCTTCCCGATCCGCACCTTCGCGACGACCGGAGCGGCGAGCGCGAGATCGGCGAGATCGGCATAGGCGGGCGCGGCCGGCGCCGCCGATTCGCCGCCGGCGGGGGCCGCGGCGAGCAGCAGCGCGGCGGCGATCGCCCCTCGCAGCGGCATTCCGAAAGCTCCGTCCTTCATCCTTCTTTTCCTTCGATCGCTTGCGGTTAACCGGGGATAAACGGTTCGTTGCACTTGCGTTACAGCCCCGCAGAACCGCCATTGCGTGTTCCCCCACCGCGCGATAGAGACTGCCGTTCCGATCGGGAAATTGTTCGCGCTTCGATGGACCCGGATCGGTTCGGCGGCGTTTAGGCGCTTGCCGAGATGTAATGTTCTGGCGAGGATCGAGGAAGAGGAGCTGGGCTGAATCAATGTCATATGTCGATCAGGGAATGAGCGGCGGGCGCATCGCTTCGATCATCTTCGTCGCCATCCTCCACGCGCTCATCGGATACGCATTGATCACCGGCCTCGCCTATCGCGCGGTCAAGAAGGCCGCTTCGGACCTCAAGATCGTCGAGATCGAGGAGCCGCCGCCGCCGCCGGAGGAGACGCCACCGCCGCCCGAGCCGGCGGAGACTCCGACCGAGCCGCCGCCCGTCGTCGCGCCGCCGCCGATCGTGCGCACCCAGGTGCCGCCGCCGCCGAGCGTGCGCACGGTGGACCGGGCGCCGCCGGC
>JBHJHL010000042.1:0-14860 GCA_050330935.1 Sphingomonadaceae bacterium
TGGCCACCGAGGCGTTCGGCGAAAGCAGGCCGCTCGTCGAAACCGGCGACGGCGTGCGCGAACCGCAAAACCGGCGCGTCGAAATCACCTACGGACCAGGCGCGGGATACTGAACCGAAACACAAGCCGGCGCGGGGCCCCGTAACGGGACCCCCCGTCGCCGCGCCGATGAAGCCGGCGCGCTAAGGCGCGTCAGCCGCCTTTACCGGCGGACTTCGCCGCGCGCAGCTCCCGCCACTGGGCAAGGCGTTCGGCTATGCGCCTTTCCAAACCGCGATCGGTGGGAGCGTAAAAGATTTGCGGCTCCATCTCCTCGGGCCAATAGTCGGCGCCCGAAAAACCCTCTGCGGCGTCATGGTCGTAGGCATAGCCCTTGCCGTAGCCGATATCCTTCATGAGCCTGGTCGGCGCGTTCAAGATATGCCTGGGCGGCATCAGCGAGCCGGTCTCCTTCGCGCTCCGCCAGGCCGCCTTCTGCGCGCCATAGGCGGCGTTCGATTTGGGCGCGGTCGCGCAATAGAGGCAGGCCTGGACGATCGCGAGCTCGCCCTCGGGCGATCCGAGGAAATCATAGGCCTCCTTCGCCGCCAGGCATTGGAGAAGCGCATCGGGGTCGGCGAGGCCGATATCCTCGCTCGCCGCGCGGGTCAGCCGACGCAACACATAAAGCGGCTCCTCGCCCGCCACCAGCATGCGCGCGAGATAGTAGAGCGCCGCCTGCGGATCCGAGCCGCGGATCGATTTGTGCAGCGCCGAGATGAGGTTGTAATGGCCCTCGCGGTTCTTGTCGTAGACCGCGACGCGGCGGTGGAGGAGATCGGCGAGCCCGGCGGCGTCCAGCGGCTCGGCGACCTCGATCGAGAACAGCGTCTCGGCCTGGTTGAGGATGAAGCGGCTGTCGCCATCGGCGGTCGCGATCAGCGCCGCGCGCGCTTGCGGCGTGAGGGGGAGGGGGCGGCCGGCATCTTCCTCGGCGCGCTCGATCAGCATTTCGAGCGCTTCGGGCCCGAGACGGTTCAGGATCAGCACCTGGCAGCGCGAGAGCAGCGCGGCGTTGAGCTCGAAGCTCGGATTCTCGGTCGTCGCGCCGACGAGGATCACCGTGCCGTCCTCGACATAGGGTAGGAAGCCGTCCTGCTGGGCGCGGTTGAAGCGGTGAATCTCGTCGACGAACAGCAAGGTTTGCGTGCCGACGCGGCGATGCTCGCGCGCCTCGGCGAACGCCTTCTTCAGATCGGCGACGCCCGAGAATACCGCAGAGATGGCGACGAAGCGCAGGCCGACCGCATCGGCGAGCAGGCGCGCGATCGTCGTCTTGCCGGTGCCGGGCGGTCCCCACAGGATCATCGAGGCTAGCCTGCCCGCCGCGACCATGCGGCCGATCGCGCCGTCGGGCCCGGTGAGATGGGCCTGGCCGACCACCTCGTCGAGCGCCCGGGGGCGCAGCCGGTCGGCGAGCGGCGCCTCCGGGTCGGTGGCGTTCTCGCGCGGACTTTCGGGCGGGGCGGCGAACAGATCGGCCATCGGATGAATTTAGGCCCCTGCTTCGCGCATTGCGAGCGCGGCGCGGGCGTTGAAGATGGATTTCTGATTGACTTCGATATAACAAGATATATCTAAGATCGAACTTGAAGAGAAGGAGTCGCGCCATGGGACGGCATGGATGGAACCGGCAGGACTTCGAGAAAATACCCGCCGCGATGATGGCGATGGGGTTCGGCCGGCACTGGAATTTCGACTGGGAATCGGGTTCCCGCCGCGGCCGCGGCCGGCGGCGCAAGCGCGTTTTCGACAGCGGCGAGCTCAGGCTCGTGCTCCTGAAGCTGATCGCCGAGGAGCCGCGCCACGGCTATGACTGCATCCGCGCGATCGAGGAGATGACGGGCGGTGCCTATGCGCCGAGCCCCGGCACCGTCTATCCGACGCTCACCCTGCTCCAGGACATGGGATTGATCGAGGAGGCCGAGGCCGAGGGCGCGCGCAAGCCGTTCCGGGCCACCGCCGAGGGCGAAGCGCATCTCGAAGAGCATGCGCGCGAGGCCGAGGCGCTGATCGCGCGGCTCCGGGAGATGGGCGAGTCGGGACGCAAGGCGGGCGGCGCGCCGATAAAGCGCGCGGTCGGCAATCTGCTCGCCGCTCTCTGGCACCGGGTCACCCGAGACGATGTCGACGAGAAGACGCTCCACGACATCGCCGAGATTCTCGACGAGGCGGCGCAAAGGATCGAGCGGCTCAAATAGTCAGGCGGCGCGGGGGGTCGCGCGCGCGTTCCAGTATCTCGATATAGCCTTCGAGCATTGCCTGGTTGACCCGGTCCCAGCCGAATTTGCGGCTGAACCTTCGGCCCGCCTTGCCCGCCTCGCGTCGCCGCTCGTCGTCGCGACAGTAAATCTGCAAGGCGTCGGCGAACTCCTCCGTCGCGTCGGGCGGCACCAGCATGCCGGTCACGCCATGTTCGATGAGGCTTTCGCTTCCGGTCGCCCGGGCGGCGACCACCGGCACGCCCGCGGCGAGCGCTTCGAGCGTGACATTGCCGAAGGTCTCGGTCACCGAGGGGTTCAGGAGCACGTCCATCGAAGCGACCGCCCGCCCCAAATCCTCGCCGCGCCGAAAGCCGACGAAATGCGCTTCGGGCAGGCGTTTCTCGAACCATTCGCGCGCCGGGCCGTCGCCGATCACGATCACCTCGTGGCGCACGCCGCGCTCGCGCAGCGCCGCGACGGCCTCGGCGAAGGTCTCGAGCCCCTTTTCCATCACCAGCCGCCCGAGAAAGCCGACCGCCGGGCTGTCGTCGGCGATGCCCAGCGCGCGCCGCCAGGCCGGATCGCTACGTTCGGGGCTGAAAATGTCGCGGTCGATGCCGCGAGACCAGATATGGACATGCGCGTTCATCCGCTCCTCGCGCAGCAGCCTGGCCATCGATTGCGAGGGCGCGAAGATCGCGTCGCAGCGATTGTAGAGCCGGCGCAGCATCGTCACCATGATTGGCTCGAGAAAGGCCATGCCGTAATAGCGGGCATAGGTCTCGAAGCGCGTGTGCACCGAGGCGACCACCGGAACCCCCATGCGATGGGCGAGGCTCACCGCGCGGTGGCCCAATATTTCGGGGCTGGCGATATGGAATATCGTGGGGTCGAAGCGGCGGATATCCTCCTTCACCGAGGGCGGGATCATCAGCGGCGCGCGATATTCGCTGCGTCCCGGCACCGGCAGCGAGGGGATCGAGACGAGGTCGCCGGTCGGCGCGAAGGCGGGATTTCGCACCGTCGGCGAATAGACGCGCACCGCCACTCCACGGCCCAGCAAATAGCCCACCAGACGGTTGAGCGCCTGGTTGGCGCCGTCGCGGATATAATTGTAATTGCCGCTGAACAGCGCGACGCGAAGATCGGACGGGTCCATCGCGCTGGCGATACAAATTTCGCGTGGGCTTGAAAATGGAGAAGCTGCGTCCGCTCGTCAGCCGCCGCCGGCGAGCAGCTTTTGCATGCGGTCGAGATAGGCGATCCAGGCTTTGCGGCCCTTGTCGGTGAGATGGCAGATGGTGAGGGGCTTGCGCTTCTCGAAGCGCTTCTCGAGCTCGATATAGCCGGCATCCTCGAGCTTGCGCAGATGCACCGAAAGATTGCCGTCGGTCACCCTGGCCTTGTCCTTGAGCTCGCCGAACTCGGCCGATCGCGCGCCGCTCAGATAGGCCATTACCGAAAGCCGGACGCGGCCGTGAATGGCCTCGTCTATGTCGCGATAATCATAGACGTTCATCCATGCTGCCTGCGCAGGAGCTGCAGCCCGGGCAGGATCGAGACGATGACGATGCCGAGCGCGAAGACGAGATATTGCACCGGCCGGCCCATCAGCAGCACGGTGGCCGCGGCGAAGACCAGCGAGAGCGGCACATAGGGTTTGAGCGGCCGCACCTCTTGGGCGGCGACGCTGGCGCTGATCGCCACCGCATAGACGCCGAAGGTGAGCGGCGGCATCACCGCGAAAAGCAGGAAAGGCTCGTCGATCCATCCCGGCGCGGTGAAATTGGCGAACAGGAAGATGCCGAGCGCCATGATGACGAAAAAGGCGCCGGCGCTGTTCCATATCGCGCCCTCGACGCGATTGCCCACCGACGCGGAGCGCGGGGGAGCTCTGCGCGCCGAGCCAAGAGCGATGGAGGCGGCGATGCCGATGGCGCCGAGCCCGAACCAGACCGCCGCCAGCGACCAGGCCGGCGCCGCGATCGCCCCGGCGACGAGCAGATAATGATAGAGCGCGGCGGCGGCGATGATCACGCCCCAGAGGAGGAAATAAGGTCCGCCGAGAAGCGGGCCGCGCCGGCCTTCCTCGGCGAGCCGGCGCAGTCGGGCGAGGTCGTCGCCGGCGGCGTGGATCTCGGCCTTTTCCGGCGGGAAGCGGCGGGAGCCATGTTACTGCCCGCGCCCGTAGACCATTTCGAGCTCGACCGTCTCGCGCGCCTCGTCGACGACGATCCTGACCTCCTCGAATCTGGGCTCGCCCGTCAGCTGGCGGGCGCCGACCATCGACCAGCCGTCGAGGGGCCGGTTATCCTCGCCCATGTCGAAGGCGCCGTTGCCATTGTCGTCGTGCCATACGACAGGGGCATATTCGCCGGGCGCGACATCGGCGATGACGAGCGTCGCGGTGCCGGTCTCGGGCTCGGCGAGGACCGCGCCGTAGGAACCGCGGTTCTGCATGAACTCGGCTTCCTTCTGAAGGCTGAGATAGAGCGGCCCCGGGGCGGCGCGGACATTTTCGACATGCACCGTGACCGTCGCCTGGGGGGCGGGCGTTGCGGCCGTCGCTATGCCGAGGCAGGCGGCGAGGAATAGGTGTTGGGTCATGCGGTGCTCCTTTCGATATTTTCGAAGAGCTTTATATAACAAAGTGCATGGCAAGTCAAGGCAGGTCCGTAGCGTCTCGCGGGGGAGCGGAAAGGGGCGCACGGAAGGGGAGAAGCGCTCTCCGCCGGATCCGCGCGGCGGAGAGCGGAAAATCAGTCCTTCAGATATTCGCCGGCGTCCTCGTCCCGGCCCTCGCCTTCGGGGGCCGCCTTGGCGAGCGGATCGTCACCGATCGCCGCTTCGGCGCCCTGGGCAAGCTCGGCCTTGCGCTCGGCCTCGGCATTCTCGGCCGCGATCAGCGCTTCCTGGATCTTCTTCTGTTGCGCGCGCAACGCCGCGTCGCGGCCCGAAGCGGCGATCCGGGCGCGCTTCATGCCGGCGCCGGTGCCGGCCGGGATCAGCCGTCCGACGATGACATTCTCCTTGAGGCCGGTGAGCGTGTCGCTCTTGCCCTGCACGGCGGCCTCGGTGAGCACCCGTGTCGTCTCCTGGAAGGAGGCGGCCGAGATGAAGCTTCTCGTCTGCAGGCTGGCCTTGGTGATGCCGAGCAGCACCGGCTTGCCCTGCGCCTTCTTCTTGCGCGGGGGGAGGGCGGCGTTGATCTCGTTCATCTCCTCGAGGTCGATCTGCTCGCCGACGAGCAATGTGGTGTCGCCGCTTGCGGTGATCTCCACCTTCTGCAGCATCTGGCGGACGATCACCTCGATATGCTTGTCGTTGATCTTGACGCCCTGCAGCCGGTAGACCTCCTGGATTTCCGAGACGAGATATTCGGCCAGCGCCTCGATTCCCATGACCTCCAATATGTCGTGAGGATCGGGCGAGCCGCTGACGAGATTGTCGCCCCGCTTGACGAAATCGCCTTCCTGGACGTCGATCACCTTCGATTTGGGCACCAGATATTCGACCTTGTCGCCGCCATCCTCGGGGACGATCGCGATCTTGCGCTTGGCCTTGTAGTCCTTGCCGAACTCGACCTTGCCCGAGACCTTGGCGATGACCGCATTTTCCTTGGGCTTGCGCGCCTCGAACAGCTCGGCGACGCGCGGCAGGCCGCCAGTGATGTCGCGGGTCTTGGCGGTTTCGCGGGTGACGCGGGCGAGCACCTCGCCGGCCTTCACCTTCTGGCCGTCGTCAACCGAAAGCATCGCGCCCGGCGACAGCAGATAGCGGGCGGTCTCGCCGCTCTTGCTGTCGAGCAGGGTGATGCGCGGGCGCAGATCCTCCTTCGAGCGCGCCGGCGCGCGATAGTCGGTGACCACGCGCTGCGTGATCCCGGTCGCCTCGTCGACCTGCTCGGTGAGCGTCTTGCCCTCGATCAGATCCTGGAACTTCACCGTGCCGCCCTTTTCGGTGATCACCGGCATCATGAACGGGTCCCATTCGGCGATGCGGTCGCCCTTTTCGACGATATGGCCGTCCTTGAACATGAGGTGAGCGCCATAGGGGATGCGGTGCGAAGCGCGTTCGCGGCCTTCCATGTCGATGATCGCGATCTCGCCGTTGCGCGCCATGGCGACGAGCCGGCCCTTGCCGTCCTTGATCGCCGGCAGGTCGCGATATTCGAGCTTGCCGTTGGCCGATGCCTCGAGATTCGATTGCTCGTTCAATTGCGCCGCGCCGCCGATATGGAAGGTGCGCATGGTGAGCTGCGTGCCCGGCTCGCCGATCGACTGGGCGGCGATGACGCCGACCGCCTCGCCGATGTTGACCGGCGTGCCGCGCGCCAGATCGCGCCCGTAGCAGGTCGCGCAGACGCCGTTCTTGCTTTCGCAGACGAGCGGCGAACGGATCTTGACCGACTGGATTCCGATCTCGTCGATCGCCCTCGCCGCGGCCTCGTCGATGAGCTCGCCTTCCTTGACGATGGTCTCGTCCGACTTGTCGTCGACGATGTCCTCGGCCGGAGTGCGCCCAAGGATGCGTTCGCCCAGCGAGGCGATCTCGGAGCTGCCCTGGACGATCGGCTTGACGTCGAGCGAATTGGCGGTCTTGCAATCCTCCTCGACGATTACGCAGTCCTGGCTGACGTCGACGAGGCGGCGGGTGAGATAGCCCGAATTCGCCGTCTTCAAGGCGGTGTCGGCGAGGCCCTTGCGGGCGCCGTGGGTCGAGTTGAAATATTCGAGCACCGTCAGCCCCTCCTTGAAGTTGGAGATGATCGGGGTCTCGATGATCTCGCCCGAAGGCTTGGCCATCAGTCCGCGCATGCCGGCGAGCTGCTTCATCTGCGCCTGGCTGCCGCGGGCGCCCGAATGGGCCATCATGTAGATCGAGTTGATCGGCGCCTGGCGGCCGCTCTCGTCCTTGGGCGTCGCCGAGATTTCCTTCATCATCTCACCCGCGACCTGATCGCCGCAGCGCGACCAGGCGTCGATCACCTTGTTGTATTTTTCCTGCTGGGTGATGAGCCCGTCCTGATATTGCTGCTCATAGTCGGCGACGTTGGCGCGCGTCTCCTCGACCAGCTTCTCCTTCTCGGCCGGGATGATCATGTCGTCCTTGCCGAAGGAAATACCGGCCTGGAAGGCGTGACGGAAGCCGAGCCCCATGATGTGGTCGGCGAACATCACCGTCTCCTTCTGCCCGGTGTGGCGATAGACGGTGTCGATGACGTCGCCGATCTCTTTCTTGGTGAGCAGGCGGTTGACGGTCTCGAAGGGGACCTTGTGCGATTTGGGCAGCGTCTCGCCGATGAGCATCCGCCCCGGCGTCGTCTCGACCCGCTTCATGTAATGATTGCCCTCCTCGTCGACCTGCGGCACGCGGCTGACGATCCGCGAATGAAGCGTCACCGCTTTGGCGGCGAGCGCCTGATGCACCTCGGTGATATCGGCGAGGATCGATCCCTCGCCCGGCTCGCCCTCGCGGTCCATCGAGAGGTAGTAGAGGCCGAGCACCATGTCCTGCGAGGGCACGATGATCGGCTTGCCGTTGGCGGGGGAGAGGATGTTGTTGGTCGACATCATGAGGACGCGCGCCTCGAGCTGCGCCTCCAGCGAAAGCGGCACGTGGACGGCCATCTGGTCGCCGACGAAATCGGCGTTGAAGGCGGCGCAGACCAGCGGATGGAGCTGGATCGCCTTGCCCTCGATCAGCACCGGCTCGAAGGCCTGGATGCCGAGGCGGTGGAGCGTGGGCGCGCGGTTCAAAAGCACCGGGTGCTCGCGGATCACCTCGTCCAATATGTCCCAGACTTCCTTGCGCTCCTTCTCGACCCATTTCTTGGCCTGTTTGAGCGTCATCGACAGCCCCTTGGCGTCGAGGCGCGAATAAATGAACGGCTTGAACAGCTCCAGGGCCATCTTCTTGGGCAGGCCGCACTGGTGGAGCTTCAATTCGGGTCCGGTGACGATCACCGAACGGCCCGAATAGTCGACCCGCTTGCCGAGCAGGTTCTGGCGGAAGCGGCCCTGCTTGCCCTTGAGCATGTCGGAAAGCGATTTCAGCGGCCGCTTGTTGGCGCCGGTGATCGTGCGGCCGCGGCGGCCGTTGTCGAACAAGGCGTCGACCGCCTCCTGCAGCATGCGCTTCTCGTTGCGCACGATGATGTCGGGCGCGCGCAGCTCGATGAGGCGCTTCAGCCGGTTGTTGCGGTTGATCACCCGGCGGTAAAGATCGTTCAGGTCCGAGGTCGCGAAGCGGCCGCCGTCCAGTGGTACGAGCGGGCGAAGCTCGGGCGGGATCACGGGCACCACGGTCATGATCATCCATTCGGGCCGGTTGCCAGATTCGATGAAGCTTTCGACGACCTTGAGGCGCTTGATGATCTTCTTGGGCTTCAACGCCGACTTGGTTTCCTCGAGCTCCTTGAGAAGCTCTTCCTTCTCGCCCTCGAGGTCGAGATTCTCGAGCATCTGGCGCACCGCCTCGGCGCCGATGCCGGCCGAGAAGGCGTCCTCGCCATGCTCGTCCTGCGCTTCGAGGAGCTCGTCCTCGGTCAGCAGCTGATGCTTTTCGAGCGGCGTCAGCCCCGGCTCGGTGACGATGTAATTCTCGAAATAAAGGACGCGCTCGAGGTCCTTGAGGGGCATGTCGAGCAAGAGGCCCATGCGGCTCGGCAGCGATTTCAGGAACCAGATATGGGCGACCGGCGCGGCGAGCTCGATATGGCCCATGCGCTCGCGGCGGACCTTGGAGACGGTGACCTCCACGCCGCATTTCTCGCAGACGATCCCCTTGTATTTCATTCGCTTGTACTTGCCGCACAGGCATTCATAATCCTTGATCGGCCCGAAGATGCGGGCACAGAACAGCCCGTCGCGCTCGGGCTTGAAGGTGCGGTAGTTGATCGTCTCGGGCTTCTTGATCTCGCCGAACGACCAGGAGCGGATGCGCTCGGGAGAGGCGATTCCGATCTTGATGTGATCGAAGGTCTCCTGCCTGGCGACCGGATTGGTGAAATGGGTCAGTTCGTTCATGTCTCTTCCTTCCTGGCCCCTCCCTTCGAGGAGGGGTTGGGGTGGGGAGCGAAGCGGGTCGGACCCGGCCCCGCCCCCGGCCCCTCCCCCAGAAGGGGAGGGTAGAATTGCTTATTCCGCCGCCCGGGGCAGCGCCTCTTCCTCGTCCTCTTCCTCGTCGGCGATGCTGGTGAGCTCGACGTTGAGCCCCAGCGAGCGCATTTCCTTGACCAGCACGTTGAAGCTTTCGGGAATGCCGGCCTCGAACGTGTCGTCGCCCTTGACGATCGCTTCGTAGACCTTGGTGCGGCCGATCACGTCGTCCGACTTCACGGTCAGCATTTCCTGGAGCGTGTAGGCCGCGCCATAGGCCTGCAGCGCCCACACCTCCATCTCGCCGAAGCGCTGGCCGCCGAACTGCGCCTTGCCGCCCAGCGGCTGCTGGGTGACGAGGCTGTAGGGGCCGATCGAGCGGGCGTGGATCTTGTCGTCGACGAGATGGTGGAGCTTGAGCATGTAGATATAGCCCACCGTCACCTTGCGGTCGAAGGCCTCGCCGGTGCGGCCGTCGTAGAGCGTCACCTGACCCGATTCCTCGAGCCCCGCCTTTTTGAGCATCGTGGTGACGTCGCTTTCCTTGGCGCCGTCGAACACCGGCGTTCCCATCGGCATGCCGCCGGTGAGATTGGCGGCGAGCTCGATCACCTCCTCGTCGCCGCGCCCGTCGATATCCTTGGCATAGGGCTTGCCGTACATGTCCTTCAGCTTCTTGCGCAGCGTCTCCGCCTGCTGCTTGGGCTTGGTGCCGTCGTGGCGCGCCGCGTCGATCATCTCCGCGACCTGACGGCCGAGCCCGCGCGCCGCCCAGCCGAGATGGGTCTCGAGAATCTGGCCGACATTCATCCGGCTCGGTACGCCCAGGGGATTGAGGACGATGTCGACCGCGGTGCCGTCCTCGAGGAAGGGCATGTCCTCCTCAGGCAGGATGCGGCTGATGACGCCCTTGTTGCCGTGGCGGCCGGCCATCTTGTCGCCGGGCTGGAGCTTGCGCTTCACGGCGACGAAGACCTTCACCATCTTGAGGACGCCGGGCGGCAGCTCGTCGCCGCGCTCGAGCTTCTCGATGCGGTCCTCGAGCCGTCGCTTGATGACGCCTTCTGCCTCGTCATATTGCGCCCGCACCGCTTCGAGATCGGCCTGGCGCTTGTCGTTCTTGACCGCGAACTTCCACCATTCGTGCGGCTCGACCTTGTCGAGCGTGGCGGCGTCGATCCTCGAGCCTTTCTTCACCCCTTTCGGCGCCGCGGTGGCGGTCTGGCCGAGCAGCATTTCCCTCAGCCGCTGATAGGTCGAGCGCTTGAGGATCGAGCGTTCGTCGTCGGCGTCCTTCTTGAGCCGCTCCTTCTCCTCGGTCTGGATCGCGCGGGTGCGGTCGTCGATGTCGATGCCGTGGCGGTTGAACACGCGCACCTCGACGACGGTGCCGGTAACGCCGGGGGGCAGCCTCAGCGAGGTGTCGCGCACATCGGAGGCCTTTTCGCCGAAGATCGCGCGCAACAGCTTCTCCTCGGGGGTCATCGGCGATTCGCCCTTGGGCGTGATCTTGCCGACGAGGATGTCCCCGGGCTCGACCTCGGCGCCGATATAGACGATCCCCGCCTCGTCGAGATTGCGGAGCGCCTCCTCGCCGACATTGGGGATGTCGCGGGTGATGTCCTCGGGGCCGAGCTTGGTGTCGCGCGCCATCACCTCGAACTCCTCGATATGGATCGAGGTGAAGGTGTCGTCCTTGACGATGCGCTCGGAGATGAGGATCGAATCCTCGAAATTATAGCCGTTCCAGGGCATGAAGGCGACGAGCGCGTTGCGGCCGAGCGCAAGCTCGCCGAACTCGGTCGAGGGGCCGTCGGCGATCACCGTGCCGGCCTCGACCGTGTCGCCGACCTTCACCAGCGGGCGCTGGTTGATGCAGGTGTTCTGGTTCGACCGCTGGAACTTCTGCAGCGTGTAGATGTCGACCCCAGGCTTGCCGGCCTCGACATCCTCGGTCGCGCGCACGACGATGCGGGTGGCGTCGACCTGGTCGACGACGCCGGTGCGGCGGGCGACGATCGCGGCGCCCGAATCGCGCGCCACCGTCTCCTCCATGCCGGTGCCGACGAGCGGCGCCTCGGCGCGCACCAGCGGCACCGCCTGGCGCTGCATGTTGGAGCCCATCAGCGCGCGGTTGGCATCGTCATTCTCGAGGAAGGGGATCAGCGAGGCGGCGACCGAGACGAGCTGCTTGGGGGAGACGTCCATCAGCGTGATCGTGTCGCGCGGCGCCATCAGAAAGTCGCCGCCGCGCCGCGAGGAGACGATCTCCTCGACGAATCCGCCCTTGGCGTCGAGCTCGGCATTGGCCTGGGCGATGGTGTGCTTGGCCTCCTCCATCGCCGAGAGATAGACGACCTCGCTCGTCACCTTGCCGTCCACCACCTTGCGATAGGGGGTCTCGATAAAGCCGTATTTGTTGACCCGGCTGAAGCTGGCCAGCGAGTTGATGAGGCCGATATTGGGTCCCTCGGGCGTCTCGATCGGGCAGATGCGCCCATAGTGCGTCGGGTGGACGTCGCGCACCTCGAAGCCGGCGCGCTCGCGGGTGAGGCCGCCCGGGCCGAGCGCCGAGACGCGGCGCTTGTGGGTGACCTCGGACAGGGGATTGGTCTGGTCCATGAACTGCGACAGCTGCGAGGAGCCGAAGAATTCGCGCACCGCGGCGACCGCCGGCTTGGCGTTGATGAGGTCGTTGGGCATCACGGTCGAGATGTCGACCGAGCTCATCCGCTCCTTGACCGCGCGCTCCATGCGCAGGAGCCCGACCCGATACTGGTTCTCCAGCAGCTCGCCGACCGAGCGCACGCGCCGGTTGCCGAGATTGTCGATATCGTCGATCTCGCCCTTGCCGTCCTTCAGGTCGACGAGCGTCTTGACCACCGCGAGGATGTCCTCGCGCCTGAGCGTCGTCTGGGTGTCGGGCGCGTCGAGCTCGAGGCGCATGTTCATCTTCACCCGGCCGACGGCGGAAAGGTCGTAGCGCTCGGGATCGAAGAACAGGCCCTCGAACAGCGCCTCGGCGGTCTCGCGCGTCGGCGGCTCGCCCGGGCGCATGACGCGATAGATGTCGGCGAGCGCCTGGTCGCGGTCCTCGGCCTTGTCGGCCTTGAGCGTGTTCCTGATCCAGGGCCCGGTGTTGACATGATCGATGTCGAGCAGCTCGAGCTCCTTGACCCCGGCCTTGTCGAGCTTGGCGAGATTCTCCTCGTTCACCTCGTCGCCGGCCTCGATGTAGATCTCGCCGGTCTTCTCGTCGATGAGGTCGTTGGCGGCGTAGCGGCCGTAAATCTCCTCGGTCGGAATGATGAGCTGCTTGAGCCCGTCCTTCTCGGCCTTCTTGGCGGTGCGCGGCGTCACCTTCTGCCCGGCGGGGAAGACGATCTCGCCCGATTTGGCGTCGGCCACGTCATATGCCGGCTTGGCGCCGCGCCACTGGTCGGGGACGAAGGGTATGCGCCAGCCGTCCTTGCCGCGGGCATAGGTGACGCTGTCGTAGAAGAAATCGAGGATTTCCTCGCTCGTCAGCCCGAGCGCGTGCAGCAGCGCCGTCACCGGCAGCTTGCGCTTCCTGTCGATGCGGACGTTGACGATGTCCTTGGCGTCGAATTCGAAATCGAGCCAGGATCCGCGATAGGGAATGACGCGCGCGGCGAACAGATATTTGCCCGAGGCATGGGTCTTGCCGCGGTCATGGTCGAAGAGGACGCCGGGCGAGCGGTGCATCTGGGAGACGATGACGCGCTCGGTGCCGTTGACGATGAAGGTGCCGTTCGTGGTCATGAGCGGCATGTCGCCCATGTAGACGTCCTGCTCCTTGATATCGAGCACCGAGCGGTTCTCGGTGTCGGGGTCGACCTCGAAAACGATGAGGCGCAGCGTCACGCGCATCGGCGCGGCATAGGTCATGCCGCGCTGGCGGCATTCCTCGGTGTCGTATTTGGGGTGTTCGAGCTCGTAATGGACGAAATCGAGCTCGGCGGTGCCGGCGAAGTCGCGGATCGGGAACACCGAGCGCAGCGTCTTCTCGAGCCCCGAGACATAGTCTTCCTCGGGCCGCGAGCGCAGGAACTGCTCGTAGCTTTCGCGCTGCACCTCGATGAGGTTCGGCATTTCCGAAACCTCGTGGATGTTGCCGAAAATCTTGCGGATGCGCCTGGATGCGGGAGAGGGAATGGGTTTTGCCGCTTTCGCCTTGGTCGCCATGGTGTGGGGTTCGCCTCGTCTCTTGTCTCCGGCTCTGTCGTCCGCCGCTGCGGAAGACGGGCCGGAAGGTCAGCCTGTTTCGCCGTCTCCCCGCGGGGGGAGGCGGTAATTCCTGCCGGCAACCCTTCTTTTGGGCGGGCCCGGCGCCGATTCAGATGCGCTCATACGCAAAAAGCCGCGGGTCTCCCGAAAGGGGAAACCGCAGCTTCTGGCGTCATGAAAACCCGGCCGATCAATGCGTTGAATGCGGTGCGCGACTCCGCATCCTGTTCCGAACGGCACAGGTGGAAGCGCCGATGTAGGAAAATGGGCGGCGCGGGTCAAGCGGCAAACCGAGATATCCGCGATCGCGGCGGGTGGACAGCCCATGCTTGCGGACTAATGTGCCGCTTATGTTGTGGGGCAAGCACATCAAGCAAACTGTCGAGGAATTCGCGGCGCAATTCGAACCGAAGGACAGCAAATTCCACTATCTCAAAGACATGCGCGGCCCGCCGATCATCGTCACCAAAGAAGAGCGCGATCGCTTCGTGTCCGATTATGAGAAGGCCTCGGGGCGTCTGATTTGGGTTTCGATTTGGCTTCTAGCTTTTTCAATATTCGTCACCGTAATCGTTTCGGTCACGCTGGAATATATGCTGGAAATAGATATTGGCTATGCCTTGATATACGGCATTATAGCTCTATTCGTGGCAATATTCCTCTCTTACTGGCGACGAGTTTGGACTGCGCCCGCCAGGGTTCTGGAAAGGCGTCCTGTGGTGGGTGAGGCCCGTTCCCGGGCCGATGTCGCAATTCTGCGCGCCAGAAATATAAGCTGGTGGCGGCTTTTCCTGGTGCCCCTTCTCCTATTATACCCGCTGGCAAATCTGGATTTCAGCCGCTCGCTTCTTGCGGGAATTATCTTCTATCTCGGCCTCCTCATTCTCATGGTTGCGCTTATCCTGCGGCTTATCTTGATCAAGCTGAAGGCGAATCGATCCGGTTGAGCTGACTGCGGCATGCTGGGGCACCGCTTCAAGCTTCAAGATGAAAAAAGGGCGGCCCGCGAAGGACCGCCCCCTTTGTCTTCGGCAGGAAACCCCGCCAAACCTATAGAAATCTCCGCCTGCGCGGGGATAACTTTCGCGAATGCGAAAGTTATTTGAGCTCTACGGTGCCGCCGGCTTCCTCGATCTTCTTCTTGATCTCCTCGGCCTCGTCCTTGGTGACGCCTTCCTTCACCGTCTTGGGGGCCCCGTCGACCAGGTCCTTGGCCTCTTTCAGGCCAAGCCCCGTGATGGCACGCACCTCCTTGATCACGTTGATCTT
>JBHJHL010000043.1:0-7715 GCA_050330935.1 Sphingomonadaceae bacterium
CTCCATTGTCGCCTTGTCGGTCTCGATCTCGGCGAGGATGTCCCCGGCCGCGACGCTGTCGCCCTCGCCCTTGAGCCATTTGGCGAGCGTGCCCTCCTCCATCGTCGGCGACAGCGCCGGCATCTTGAGCTCGATCGGCATGGGGTCTCCTCGCAAGCGGCTGCCCGCGCTACCTTCCCCTTCGGCCCTTCCGGGTCAAGGCCGATGCTTGCAAGCCGCCTCCTTCTGACGCAGGGTCGCGAGCCGGGGGGGGTTGGGCATGCGCTCTTATCTCGTGGTGATGGACGAAAGCGACGAGGCGCTCATGGCGCTGCGCTTCGCCGCCCGCCGCGCGGCGAAGACCGGCGGGCAGGTCGAGATACTCGCGATGATCCCCAAGCAGGATTTCGTCCAGTGGGGCGGGGTGCAGGCGGCGATCGAGGAAGAGGCCCAGCGCCGCGCCGAGGCGCTGGTGCGACAGGCGGCGGGAGCTATCGTCGAGGAGGCGGGGATCACGCCGGCGGTGATCGTCGGCCAGGGCGATCCGGTGAAGGCGGTGAGCAAGATACTTTCGGAGCGCGACGATATCGCGGCGCTGGTGCTGGGCGCCGAGGCGGAAGGGGGCCCCGGGCCGCTGGTCAGCCATTTTTCCGGTCAGGCGGCGGGGACGCTGCCCTGCCCGCTGATGATCATACCCGGCGCGCTCTCCGAAGAAGCGCTCGACAGGCTGAGCTAGCCTTTTTCGCCCTTGGGCGGCGGGCGACGATGGATGGTCTTTGTCCTGGGCCGGTAGACGCGCGGCGGAGGCGCTTCATAGACCTCCTCCTCGATCACTTCCTTGACGATAACGTAGGTCGGCACGGTGGTGATCGTCTCGCTGATCAGATAGCCGCGGCAGGGCGCCTGCGCGCAGCCATGATAGGCACCGCCATAGCCATGGCCCCAATAGCCATAGCCGCCATGGCCGTAACCGGGATGGGCATAGCGGGTCTGGCTGCGATAGCCCTCGTCCTCATAGCGCTCGACCCAGGCATAGTCGCGCTCGCCGGGTTCGTAATCGCCGTCGCCGACATAGACGGGAACGCCGTGGGAATCGCCTCCCCGCGCGCCGCGCCCGGCCGACCAGTCGTGGCCGTAGCGGCCCTCGATCACGCGGCCATAAGGATCGACGAGCAGCGCATCGTCATAATAGCGCATCCAGCGGCAGCCGGCGGGCGGGTGGCCGAGCCCGTAGCGAGGATAGTCGCGGACATGATAGCGGGGAGCGCGGACATGGTCGGGGATATGCTCGCCGCGCTCGATGCGGGTATAATAAGGCCCGTGACCGGGGGTTCTTTCGGGCGCGTCATATTCCCAGCTGTGGCCGACGGCGACCGGCTCCCCGGCCAGCGCCGCGCCCGGCAGCAGCGCGGCCCCCGTCGCCGCCAGCAGGACAGTCGAAATTCTCGGCATCGCGCTTCCCCTCGCATGGCTATGCGGACGGCGCGGAGGCGCCGATCCGCAGGCGACGATGCCTAATGCGCGCTTTACCGTTTTTCCACCGCTACGAGCCGGGGCCCGAGCCGCCGTGCCAATTCGAGACAGCCCGCCTCGTCCCCGGCGTCGAAGCGGGCGCGGCGCGGGCTGTCGAGATCGAGCACGGCGATAAGGCGCGCGCCGGCCATGACCGGCACGACGAGCTCCGAGCGCGCGGCCGGATCGCAGACGATATGGCCGGGAAACTCCTCGACATCGTCTACCCTCACCGCCTCGCGCCGCGCGGCGGCGGCGCCGCACACGCCCTTGCCGTAGGGAATGCGGATGCAGGCGCTCTTGCCCTGGAACGGCCCGAGCACCAGCTCCTGTCCCGAGCCTGTCGAAGGGTCGCCGCCGAGATCGCGGTAGAAGCCGGCCCAGCTGATATCGGGCAGCGTCTCGAAAAGAAGCGCCGCGACATTGGCCATGTTGGCGATCGGATCGGGCTCGCCCTCGGTCAGCGCATCGGCGGCGGCGATGAGCTGGCGGTAGAGCTCGACCTTGCTCTCGGCTTCGATCGCGAATTGCTCCATTTCATTCCACCGGCGGCCTGGCTCGCGCCTTCTTTACCGCGCCGCGCTGCTTCTTGGCCTCGACGCGCCTGGCTCTTGCGGCGGCGCTAGGTTTCGTCGGCCGGCGCCTCTTGGGACGCATATGGGCCCGCGCGATGAGCTTCGCCAGCCGCCGTCGCGCCTCGGCGCGATTGGCCTCGCGCGTGCGGTGGGTGCGCGCGGTGACGACCAGCTCGCCCGTTCCGGTCAGCCTGCTGCCCGCCAGCCGCTCCAGCCGGCGGCGCGCCGGGGGCGCAAGGCCGAGCGCGGCGATGTCGATCTTGAGCTGGACCGCGGTCGCGACCTTGTTGGCGTTCTGCCCGCCCGGCCCGCTGCCGGCGAGGAACCGCTCCTCGATCGCCTTCTCGTCGATTTCGGGTTCGGGCGCCATCGGCCTCCTCGAGCTTTTCTCCCTCGATGCGACTCGCGGGAAATCCGCGCCTTAACGCCCTTTTAACCTTTTCAGTTCACACCCCCTATGGTTAATGAGGGATGGCGGCCGCCCGAAGCGATGCGAAAGGGCAATGCCAAAAGGCGATAGGGGATAGCTAATGCGCGTGCTGCTCATAGAAGACGAGCCGACGACCGCACAGAGCATCGAGCTCATGCTGACGTCCGAAGGCTTCAACGTCTACACCACCGATCTGGGCGAGGAGGGCTTGGACCTCGGCAAGCTCTACGATTACGACATCATCCTGCTCGACCTAAACCTGCCCGACATGCACGGCTATGACGTGCTGAAGAAGCTGCGCGTCTCGAAGGTCGGCACGCCGGTGCTCATCCTCTCGGGCATTTCGGAGATGGATTCGAAGGTCAGCGCGCTGGGCTTCGGCGCCGACGACTATGTCACCAAGCCCTTCCACCGCGACGAGCTCGTCGCCCGCATCCACGCCGTCGTCCGCCGCTCCAAGGGCCATTCGCAATCGGTGATCCGCACCGGCAAGCTCGCCGTCAATCTCGACGCCAAGACGGTCGAGGTCGATGGCGCGCGCGTGCATCTCACCGGCAAGGAATATGCGATGCTGGAGCTGCTCAGCCTGCGCAAGGGCACGACGCTCACCAAGGAGATGTTCCTCAATCATCTCTATGGCGGCATGGACGAGCCGGAGCTCAAGATCATCGACGTCTTCATCTGCAAATTGAGGAAGAAGCTCTCTCTCGCCTGCGGCGGCGAGAATTATATCGAGACCGTCTGGGGCCGCGGCTATGTGCTGCGCGATCCGGAAGAAGAAGAAGAGGCCAAGGTCGCCTAGAGGCTGTCTGCAAGCACAAGCGCATTGTAGCGCTGCCCTGAAATACAGAGAGAAATGGATGCGGGGGGGCGCGCCTTCGCGTCCGCGGCATCAGCGCGACAAGGCAAGCTCGGGCTGGCGCGAATCCATCAGGCTCCACCCCTCCGGCCCGAGGCGCTCGAGCGGCCGGAAGCGCGCCTTGTAGGCCATGCGCCGCGATCCCTGCACCCAATAGCCGAGATAGACATAAGGCAGGCCAGCGCGCGCGGCGCGAATGATGTGGTCGAGTATGATGAAGGTGCCGAGGCCACTGCGCCCCGCGCGCTCGGCGTCGAAGAAGCTGTAGATCATCGACAGGCCGTCGCCCTGCTGGTCGGTGAGGCAGGCGCCGATCAGCGGCCCGGGACGCCCCTTCTCGCGCGGCTCGCGATATTCGACCATGAAGGTCTTGACCGGCGTCTGCTCGACCATGTCGGAAAAATCATGCTCGTCCATGTCGGTCATGCCGCCGTCGGGGTGGCGCTGCTTCAGATAGCGGCGCAGCAGCGCGAACTGCTCCTCGGTCGCCCAGGGCCTGCAGGCGGTAACGTCGAGATCGGCATGGCGGCGGAGCAGCTTGCGCTGGGTCGCGCTGGGCGCGAATTCGTCGGTGACGACGCGCACCGACACGCAGGCCGAGCAGCTCGCGCAGCTCGGCCGGTAGGCCACTCCCTGGCTGCGGCGGAAACCGATGCGGCCGAGCGCATCGTTGAGCTCGGCCGCATGTCTGCCGTTGAGTTCGGTGAACACCTTTCGCTCGGTCTTGCCCGGCAGATAGGGGCAGGGCGAGGGGGTGGTGACGAAAAATCGCGGAAAACGAAAAGGTGCGCTCACAATTGCTCCCGCCTGGCGGTCTCGCTGCGCGAGCCTTTATGCCGTCTCGCGGCCACGATGCAAAGAGCGCAGCGTCGGTCGCCGTCGAAATCGCGGCCGCCGTTCCAGCCTGGGACGCGGGCTTCGGCGAGGGTTACGGAGACCGATAAAAAAATCAGTGGATTTCGACCGGGTGGACCTCGAAGCCCGATTCCTCGAGCCGCGCGATGAGAGTCTGCAGATGCTCCGAATCGCGCGCCTCGCATTCGATGTCGGTGTAGAGCCCCTTGGCCGGCAGGCTGGTGAACAGCCGCTGATGATAAACCTCGATGATGTTGACCCGCTCCTCGCCGAACAGCTTCAGCACCGAGATGAGGGTGCCTGGCCGGTCCTGGATCTGCACCCGGAGACGCGCGAGGCGGCCGGCCCGGGCGAGATCGCGCAACAGCACGTTGGCGAGCAGGCGGGTGTCGATATTGCCGCCGCACAGCACCGTGCCGACGGTGCGTCCCTCGAAGCGGCCGGGATTGGCGATGAGCGCGGCGACGCCGGCGGCGCCCGCCCCTTCGACCACCGTCTTCTCGATCTGGAGGAGACGCGCGATGGCGGTTTCCATGTCGCGCTCCGAAACGAGCAGGATCTCCTTCACCAGCTCGGCGATGATCCCCCTCGTGATGCGGCCGGGCTCCTTGACCGCGATCCCCTCGCCGATCGTGTCGCCGCGGCAGGGCATGTCCTTGTCATTGAGGCGCGCGTACATCGCCGGATAGAGCTCGGCCTCGACGCCGACGATCTCGATCTCGGGCTTGAGCGCCTTGGCGGCGATCGAAATCCCCGAGATGAGGCCGCCGCCGCCGATCGGCACCACCAGCGTGTCGATGCCGGGCGCGTCGTCGAGCATTTCGAGCGCCACCGTCCCCTGACCGGCGATGATCTGAGGGTCGTCGAAAGGATGCACGAAGGTGAGGCTTTTCTCGCCGGCGACCTCGCGGGCATGGGCATAGGCATCGTCGAAGGTCTCGCCGTGGAGGATCACATCGGCGCCGTGGCCGCGCGTCTGGCTCACCTTTATCGTCGGCGTCTGCTCGGGCATGACGATCGTCACCGGCACGCCGAGCCGCTGTCCGTGATAGGCGACCGCCTGGGCGTGGTTGCCTGCCGACATCGCGATGACCCCGGCCCTTCGCTCCGCCTCGGAAAGCTTTGACAGGCGCAGATAGGCGCCGCGCTCCTTGAATGCCCCTACGGGTAGCAGGTTCTCATACTTCACCCACACCTTGGCACCGGTGAGGAAGGACAAGCGCGGCGCCGGCAGGCAGGGCGTTGCGAGGGCGACCCCCTTCAGCGCCTGCTGGGCGCGTTCGATCGCCGCGAGGTCGATCGCGTCTTGAAGGTCCGCCTGCATGGTGTTTGGTTCGTCAGCCCTTCAGGAGCGCCGCGGCATGCAGCGCATGATAGGTGAGGATCCCGTCCGCGCCGGCGCGCTTGATCGCGGTGAGGGTTTCCATGACCACGCGGTCGCGGTCGAGCCAGCCGTTGGCCGCCGCCGCCTCAAGCATCGCATATTCGCCTGAGACCATATAAGCAAACGTCGGCGCGCGCGTTGCCGCCTTCACCCGCGCAACAATATCGAGATAGGCAAGGCCCGGCTTCACCATCACCATGTCTGCGGCTTCTTCGATGTCGATCTCAGCTTCGCGCACCGCCTCGAGAGCGTTGGCAGGGTCGAGCTGATAGGTGCGCTTGTCGGCTATCAGTGCTGCCGATGCTCCCACCGCATCGCGGAAGGGCCCGTAGAACGCGCTCGCGAATTTTGCCGCGTAGGCAATGATGAGGACGATGTCGTGGCACCTCGCATCGATCGTTTCGCGAATGGCGCCGATGCGCCCGTCCATCATGTCGGACGGCGCGATCACGTGACAGCCAGCCTCCGCCTGCACGAGCGCCTGCCGGCAGAGCGCGGCGACGGAGGCGTCGTTCACGATCTCCTCGCCAACCATCAGCCCGTCGTGGCCGTGGCTGGTATAGGGGTCGAGCGCGACGTCGGTCATGATGCCGATGCCCGGGACCCGATCGGCAATCGCCCGGACCGCGCGGCAGACGAGGTTGTCGGGATTGAAGGCTTCGCTCGCGTCCGCATCGCGCCTGTCGGGGCCATTGTAAGGGAAGAGCGCGACCATCGGGATCTGATGCGCGTGCGCCTCCTGGGCCGCCGCGACCACCTCGTCGACGGAGTGGCGCGCGACGCCGGGCATCGAATCGATGGGCTCGCGCACGCCGCTGCCTTCGGTGACGAACAGCGGCCAGATGAGGTCGTCGGTGCGCAGATGATTCTCGCGCACCAAGCGGCGCGACCACTCACGACCACGGCCGCGGCGCATGCGCCGGCCTTTCAGGATCTCCGCCATATCGGGGGCGAGCGGATCGCGGATGTCGAGGCCCACGAGCTGTCTCCAATCTCAAGTAGGTCATGTTAGCGCGGACTGGCCGGCCAAAGGAACCGCTTTGCGCAACACGCGACGCGCCACCTGGTGCGTACCGCCTGTTGCGTACCGCCTGGTAAGCGATTGCCTGCCAAAGCGCCTGATTGACCGCAAGCACGGGCTTGGCGAGTTTGTGGTGACAAGGGGCAAGGGGCCGGCGATGGATTTTTCGCTGTCGGAGGAGCAGGAGGCGTTTGTCGCCACGGCGGCCGAGTTCGCCGCCGAGCGAATGGCGCCCTTCGCTGCCGACTGGGATCGCGACGACACCTTTCCCGTCGACGTGCTGCGCGACGCGGCGGCCTTGGGCTTTGCCGCGATGGTGGTCTCGCCGGAGCGTGGCGGCAGCGGGCTGACCCGTCTCGATGCGGCGCTGGTCTTCGAGGCGCTTGCTGCGGCCTGTCCCTCCACAGCGGCCTACCTGTCGATCCACAACATGGTCGCCACCATGATCGACCGCTTCGGCGCCGATACGCAAAAGGACGCAGACTTGCCGAGCCTTGCCGCAATGGAGCGCTTGGCGAGCTATTGCCTCACCGAGCCGTCCTCCGGCTCCGACGCGGCCTCGCTGCGCACCCGCGCCGTGCGCGAGGGTAACGACTATGTGCTCA
Organism: Sphingomonadaceae bacterium; assembly: GCA_050330935.1. Lineage (GTDB taxonomy): Bacteria > Pseudomonadota > Alphaproteobacteria > Sphingomonadales > Sphingomonadaceae > Allosphingosinicella. Next base: position 7,221 of record JBHJHL010000043.1, read on the forward strand.
CCGGCGAGAAGGCGTTCATTTCCGGCGGTGGCCGGGCCGACCTCTACCTGGTGATGGCGCGGTCTGGCGGGGAAGGCGCGGCCGGCATCAGCGCGTTCATGGTCGAGAACGGCTCGCCGGGGCTGTCGTTCGGCGCGCAGGAGGAGAAGCTCGGCTGGCACTCGCAGCCTACGGCCGCGGTGGTGCTCGACGATTGCCGCGTGCCGGCGGCGCGTCGTCTGGGCGCCGAGGGTGAAGGCTTTCGCATCGCCATGAGCGGCCTCGACGGCGGGCGCCTCAACATTGCCGCCTGCTCACTCGGCGCTGCGACCGCCGCGTTGCAGCAGGCGGTCCGCTACACGAAGGAGCGCACGCAGTTCGGCCGCCCAATCGCCTCCTTCCAGGCGAGCGAGTTCAAGCTCGCCGACATGGCGACCGCGCTGGAGGCAAGCCGCCTCATGCTCCACCGGGCCGCCGCAGCGCTCGATGCCGGCGAGCCGGACGCCTCGCAGCGCG
>JBHJHL010000044.1:0-14991 GCA_050330935.1 Sphingomonadaceae bacterium
CGCCGCGGGGCGTGCTCTTTACCGCCCGCCGCGCGGCGGTCTCCCCCCCGCGGGGGGGCGGGGGCCCCGCGCGCGGCTGCGCGCGGGGGCCGCGCCGCCAATGCCTGAATGACCAAAACGAGATCGCGTCGCGCGCGTTCCTCATCGGCATCGTGGCGCGTGAAGGAAAAGGCAAGTCCTCGATTCGGGCGAAACGCCGGACCCGGCGCCTCCGCGCTCGCCAATATGGTGGCGAGCCGTTCGCGATCAAGCGCTTCCTCCTCCATCGCGGCGGCGAGCATCCGGTCGCGGATTAGCGCCGATCGCCGGTCGGGCAGCGGCAGCGCGGCGATCGCCTCGGCTTCCTCGCGCAGCAGCCCGGGATAGCGCGCGAGGCCGGCGAGAACGGCGCGCGCGGTCTCGCCGGCGAGGCCGGAGGCGGCGATGAAGCGGGCGCCGGGGGAGGCGGGGCGCGAGAAGAGCGGCGCTCGGGGGCGCCCGTCCGTCGGCCTCCTGAAGCCCGGAGCGCGGACGAGCGCATCGAAACGCCGCATCAATTCGGCGCGATACTGGGCGCGGACATCGGGGTCGCCGATCGCGGCGGCACGATCGAGCAGCCGCCGCTTCAGCCCGGCGCGCTCCTCGGGAGTGGCGAGCGGAGCGGCGTGCGCCTCGTGCCGCCAGATGCGATCGACGAGCGGCTCGGGCCGGGCGAGCAGCGCCTCGAGCGCGTCGCGACCCCGCGAGCGGACGAGATCGTCGGGATCCTGGCCCGGCGGCAATTGCACGAAGGCGAGCGAGCGGCCGGGCGCCAGCAGGGGAAGGGCGCGCATCGCGGCGCGCATCGACGCCTTCTCGCCCGCGGCGTCGCCGTCGAAGCACAGGATCGGGCGGTCGGCGAGGCGCCAGAGCATGTCGAGCTGCGCTTCGGTGAGCGCGGTGCCGAGCGGCGCCACCGCCTCGCCGATCCCCGCCCCGTGGAGCGCGATGACGTCCATATAGCCTTCGACGACGATGAGACGCCCCGCGGCGCGGCTCGCAGGCGCGGCGCGGTCGAGATTGAACAGCGTGCGCCCCTTGTCGAACAGCGGCGTTTCGGGGGAATTCAGATATTTCGCCTGTCCCGAGCCCGGCGAGAGGAGCTGGCCATCGCCGAGCGTGCGTCCCCCGAAGGCGATGACGCGCCCGCGCCGGTCGCGTATGGGGATGATGAGGCGGCCGCGGAAGCGGTCGTAGCTTTCGCGGCCATCCTCTTGCGGCTCGATCAGCAGCCCCGCCTCGACGAGCCTTTCCTCCCCGAAGCCTTTGAGCGCGGCCTTGAGCTTGCCGCGCGCGTCGGGCGCGTAGCCGAGGCCGAAATCGGCGGCGGTTTGAGCGCTCACTCCGCGCCGCTTGAGCAGCGCGCGCGCTTCGGCGCCCTCGATCCCGTAGAGCTGCTCGGAAAACCAGCGCGCCGCCGCTTCGGTCACTTCGATCAGGCCGGCGGCGCGATCGGCGCGTTCGCGCGCTCTTGGATCGGGCGCGGGGACGGTCATGCCGGCGGCGGCCGCGAGTTCCTTCACCGCGTCCATGAACGGAAGCCCGCGCACCTCGACGAGCCAGCCGATCGCGTCGCCATGCGCCTGGCAGCCGAAACAGTGATAGAAGCCCTTCTCGTCATTGACGAAGAAGCTCGGCGTCCTTTCCTTGTGGAAGGGGCAGCATGCCTTCCATTCGCGCCCGGCGCGCTGGAGCTTGACCGATTTGCCGATGAGCGCCGAAAGGCTCGTGCGCGCGCGCAGCTCGTCGAGAAATTGCGGCGACAGGCTCATACGCCACCGTGTGAATGCGTGGATTCGATATCCCCGTTCGTCCCGAGCGTGGTCGAGGGGCGTTCATCGGGCGGCCGGGGTGAAATGTTCGCGTTCGTCCCGAGCGCAGTCGAGGGGCGTTCATGGGGCGGTCGCGCAAAATGCCCGACACGCTTCCAGTCTCCGGCTATCAAGGCTTCCTTCTTGGCGCGAGACCAGGCTTTCACGCGCCGTTCGAATGCCAGTGCTTCATCGCGGGTCGGTGCATGGTCCGACCAAACAAGCTCGACCGGACGTCTGCGGCGCGTCCAGTCGGATGCCAGCCCCTGGTCATGTTCCCAAAGCCTTTTCTCCAGATTGTCCGTGTGCCCGGTATAGTATGAGCCATCGCGGCAGCGAAGTATGTAGACCCAGAAATGCTGTTGCGTCATGCCAGCGCCCCTCGACTTCGCTCGGGACGAACGAAGCGCGTGAATCTCGCTCGGGACGAGCGAGCCAAGTAGATGGCACCAAACTGGCCGAGGCTTCAACCTATCCCAGCTTAGCCTTCGCCAGCGCGCTCGCCCGGCCCATGTCGAGCTCGTCGCCATGGCGCTCCTTCAAGAGCGCCATCACTTTGCCCATGTCCTTGAGCCCGGCGGCGCCGGTCTCGGCGATCGCCGCGTCGACCGCCGCCGCGCTTTGCGCCTCGTCCATGGTCCGCGGGAGGAACTCCTCGATCACCGCGACCTCGGCGCGCTCGGCCGCGGCAAGCTCCTCGCGCCCGCCCTTCTCGTAGAGCGCGATCGATTCGCGGCGCTGCTTCACCATCTTCCTCAGCACGTCGGTGACGAGCGCGTCGTCTTGCGGAGGCTTGTCGGCGGTCCTGAGCTCAATGTCGCGGTCCTTGATCCTGGAAAGCATGAGGCGCAGCGTCGCCAGCCGCTGCTTCTCGCCCGCCTTCATCGCCGCGACCTGCGCCGCCTTGATGTCGTCGCGAATCATCTGCGCTCTCCCCGATGCGTTGCGGAACGCGAGCGAGCCTAAAGCCCCCGTCCGGCGATGAACAGGATTGACGGCGCCCGGCGCGGCTTCTAGCGCTCGAGCCTTAGCGACATCGTTCCGTCACGAAAGGAGTGCCATGCCGATGGCCGGTCCCACCCCCATGCCCGCAGGCGCGACGGGGGTGCTGGCATTGGCCGACGGCAGGATCCTCTGGGGAAGGGGCTTCGGCGCCGAGGGCGAGGCGGCGGGCGAGCTCTGCTTCAACACCGCGATGACGGGCTATCAGGAGATCATGACCGATCCCTCCTACGCCGCGCAGATCGTCACCTTCACCTTTCCCCATATCGGCAATGTCGGCACCAATGCCCAGGATATCGAGGCCGACACGCCCCACGCGCTGGGCTGCGTCGTCCGCGAGGCGGCGACCGGCCCCAGCAGCTGGCGCAGCGAATGGAGCTTTCCCGACTGGATGCGCGCCAACGGCCGCATCGGCCTTGCCGGCGTCGACACGCGCGCGCTGACGAGGCTGATCCGCGCCGAAGGCACCCCCAACGCCGTCATCGCGTATGATCGGGCGGGCGCGTTCGACGTCGAGGCGCTGATCGCAAAGGCGCGCGCCTGGCCGGGGCTCGAAGGCATGGACCTGGCGCGGGAGGTGTCGTGCCGGCAGCTTAAGCGCTGGTCGGGCGGGACGTGGACCGGAACCGCCTATGCCGAACGGCCGAACGACGACAGCCTGCCGCATGTCGTCGCGATCGACTATGGATCGAAGCGCAACATCTTCCGCAATCTCGCCGATGCCGGCGCGCGGGTGACGGTGCTTCCCGCCGCCTCGGATTTCGAGGAAATCATGGCCCACCGGCCCGCCGGCTTCTTCCTTTCAAACGGTCCCGGCGATCCGGCTGCGACGGCCGAATATGCGGTGCCGGCGATCGAGAAGATGCTGGCGAGCGGCAAGCCCGTCTTCGGCATCTGCCTCGGCCACCAGCTGCTGGGGCTCGCGGCGGGGGCGAGGACGGCGAAGATGCATCAAGGGCACAGGGGCGCCAACCATCCGGTCAAGCGCCTCGCCGACGGCCGGGTCGAGATCACCAGCATGAACCACGGCTTCGCGGTCGATATCGACAGCCTCCCCGAGCGCGCGCAGCCGACCCATGTCAGCCTGTTCGACGGCTCGCTGTGCGGTCTCGAGCTCAAGGACGCGCCGGCCTTTTCCGTCCAATATCATCCCGAGGCGAGCCCCGGCCCGCGCGACAGCGCCTATCTGTTCGGCAAGTTCGTGGGGATGTTGGGCAGCTGATGACGGGCCGGGCCTGTTCCTTGGTGCTTCTTGCGGTAATTTCGCTCGCCGCCTGCGCGACGGTGCCCGGGGCCCGGCTGTACAGCCCTGCCGAGCTCGCCGAGGTCGCGCGCGCCTGCGCCGTGCCGCTCGGCGAGGTCGTGCAATGGCCCGAGGAGCCGCGGCTGCTCTTCCTGTTTCCCGTCGAACGCGAGGCGCAGTTCATCTGCGTTCAGGACTGGGCCCACAGCCGCGGCCTGCATCTTGCCTATATCGAGCAGATCGTCTGGGAGGAATGATGCCCCGCCGCACCGACATCTCCTCGATCCTCGTGATCGGCGCCGGGCCGATCGTCATCGGCCAGGCGGCCGAGTTCGATTATTCGGGATCGCAGGCGGTGAAAGCGCTCAAGGCCGAGGGCTATCGCGTCATCGTCGTCAATTCGAACCCGGCGACGATCATGACCGATCCCGAGCTCCTGGGGCGGGATGGGGAAAAGGCTGGAGCCACCTATGTCGAGCCGGTGACGCCCGAATTCGTCGCCAGGATTATCGCCAGGGAGCGTCCCGACGCGCTGCTGCCGACGATGGGCGGGCAGACCGCGCTCAACGTCGCGCTCGATCTCCATCGCGAGGGCACGCTCGAAAAATATGGCGTCGAGCTGATCGGCGCCGACCGCGAGGCGATCGAGAAGGCCGAGGATCGCCTCAAGTTCCGCGAGGCGATGGACCGCATCGGCCTTGCCAGCCCGCGCTCGATGATCGCGCACAGCCTCGAGGAGGCGGTCGCGGCGCTCGCCCATGTCGGCCTGCCCGCGATCATTCGCCCGAGCTTCACATTGGGCGGCACCGGCGGCGGCATCGCCTATAATCGCGAGGAGTTCGCCGCCATCGTAGAGGCCGGGCTCGAAGCCTCGCCGGCGACCGAGGTGCTGATCGAGGAATCGGTGCTCGGCTGGAAGGAATTCGAGATGGAGGTGGTGCGCGACCGCGCCGACAACGCGATCATCGTCTGCGCGATCGAGAATGTCGATCCGATGGGCATCCACACCGGCGATTCGATCACCGTCGCTCCGGCGCTCACGCTCACCGACAAGGAATATCAGGCGATGCGCGACGCCGCGATCGCGGTGCTGCGCGAGGTCGGGGTCGAGACCGGCGGCTCGAACGTCCAGTTCGCGATCAATCCCGAGGACGGCCGGATGGTGGTCATCGAGATGAACCCGCGCGTCTCGCGTTCCTCGGCGCTCGCCTCGAAGGCGACCGGCTTTCCGATCGCCAAGGTCGCCGCCCGGCTCGCGGTCGGCTACACGCTCGACGAGATCGCCAACGAGATCACCGGCGGGGCGATGCCGGCGAGCTTCGAGCCGACGCTCGACTATGTGGTCACCAAAATCCCGCGCTTCGCGTTCGAGAAGTTCCGCGGCTCGGAGGCCTATCTCACCACCTCGATGAAGTCGGTGGGCGAGGTGATGGCGATCGGGCGCAGCTTCGCCGAAAGCCTGCAAAAGGCGCTGCGCGGTCTCGAAACGGGCTTGAGCGGGCTCGAGACGGTCTGGCGGCTGGAGGGCGCGCCGCGCCACGAGATCGAGGCGGCGCTCGCGCGGCCCTCGCCCGACCGGCTGCTCGTCGCCGCCCAGGCGCTGCGCGAAGGGGTGAGCGTCGCCGAAATTCACGCCATCGCCAAATACGACCCCTGGTTCCTCGAACGGCTCGAGGAGATCGTCGCGGCCGAAAGGGAGATCGTCGAAAACGGCCTTCCTAACGACGCCGCGGGATTGCGGCGCCTGAAGGCGATGGGCTTTTCCGACCGCCGCCTCGCCGATCTCGCCATCCAGTCGGTGCCGGTGCCGGCCGGCATGGGGCGTGTCGCCGCGCGCGGCTCGGGGCTCGTGCGCGACGCGATCATGGCGATGGGCGGAGGCGGCACCGGCGCCGACGTCCGCGCGCTGAGGCACAAGCTCGGCGTGCGCCCGGTCTACAAGCGCGTCGACAGCTGCGCGGCCGAGTTCGAGGCGACGACGCCCTATATGTATTCGACCTACGAGGCGCCCGCCTTCGGCGATCCGCAGGACGAGAGCGAGCCGACCGGGGCTCGCAAGGTGGCGATCCTGGGCGGCGGACCCAATCGCATCGGCCAGGGCATCGAGTTCGACTATTGCTGCGTCCACGCCTGCTATGCGCTCAGGGAAGCGGGGTTCGAGACGGTGATGGTGAACTGCAATCCGTAAACGGTGTCGACCGATTACGACACCGCCGACCGGCTCTATTTCGAGCCGCTCACCGTCGAGGACGTGCTCGAGACGCTCCATGCCGAACGCGCCGTTGGCGAGCTCGCCGGCGTCATCGTCCAGCTCGGCGGGCAGACGCCGCTCAAGCTCGCCGCCGCGCTCGCCGAGGAGGGCATTCCTATCCTCGGCACCACGCCGCAGGCGATCGATCTCGCCGAGGATCGCGAGCGCTTCGCGGCGCTGGTGCGCAGGCTGAGGCTCAAGCAGCCCGAGCACGGCCTCGCCCGCAGCCCGGAAGAGGCGCTCGCGGTGGCCGAGCGGATCGGCTACCCGGTGCTGATGCGCCCTTCCTACGTGCTCGGCGGCCGGGCGATGGAGATCGTCGACGGGCCGGCGCAGCTCGAGGACTATATCGACAGCGCGGTCGAGGTCTCGGGCGACAGCCCGGTGCTCATCGACCAGTATCTGCGCGACGCGATCGAGGTCGATGTCGATGCGATCTCGGACGGCAGGGATGTCGTCGTCGCCGGCGTGATGCAGCATATCCACGAGGCGGGCGTGCATTCGGGCGACAGCGCCTGCGCCATCCCGCCCTTCGGGCTCGAAGCCGGCATCGTCGAGGAGATCGAGCGCCAGTCGCGCGAGCTTGCGCTGGCGCTCGACGTCGTCGGCCTCATCAATGTCCAGCTCGCGGTCAGGGACGGCGAGATCCATCTCATCGAGGTCAACCCGCGCGCCAGCCGCACCGTCCCCTTCGTCGCCAAGGCGATCGGCACGCCGGTCGCCAAGATTGCCGCGCGGGTGATGGCGGGCGAGAAGCTCATCGGCTTCCTGCCGCTGCGGCGCGACAGCGGGCATATCGCGGTCAAGGAGGCGGTGTTCCCCTTCGCGCGCTTTCCGGGGATCGATCCCGTCCTGTCACCGGAAATGAAGTCCACTGGCGAAGTAATGGGAATCGCAGGCGATTTTGCCGATGCCTTCCTCAAATCCCAGATCGCCGCCGGGATCGACCTGCCGACCTCGGGCACGCTCTTCGTCTCGGTCAAGGACGGCGACAAATCGATGATCGCGCCGCCGGTGCGGGCGCTCATCGAGTTCGGCTTCGAGGTCATCGCGACCCGCGGCACCGCCGACTATCTCGAAGGCGAGGGGATCGAAGTCGAGCGCATCAACAAGGTGGCGCAGGGGCGGCCGCACGTCGTCGACCGGATCAAGGACGGCGGCGTCGACCTCATCTTCAACACCACCGAAGGCTGGCAGAGCCATCGCGATTCCGCCTCGATCCGCGCCTCGGCGGTGACCGCCCGGGTGCCCTATTTCACCACCGCCGCCTCGAGCGCCGCGATCGTGCGGGCGATAGGGGCGCTCAGGACGCGCAGGCTTGAAGTCCGCTCGCTGCAGGATTATTATTCGATTTCCAGAACCTGATCCCGAAATGGCAGCCTGATCTGGCGTCGGCTTTTTTCGACAGAGCCGGCGGATGAATATTTCGAATGAAGGGGTTTGATATGGCGACGGTCGAAAAGCTTCCGATGCTGGCCGAGGGTCACAAGCGGATGAGCGAGGAGGTCCAGCGCCTCAAGACGGTCGAGCGGCCGGCGGTGATCGACGCGATCGAGGAAGCGCGCGCCCATGGCGACCTTTCCGAAAATGCCGAATATCATGCCGCCAAGGAGCGCCAGGGTCAGATCGAATCGGCGATCGCCGATCTCGAGGACCGCCTGAGCCGCGCGCTCGTCATCGATCCCAGGACGCTGTCCGGCGACAAGGTGGTGTTCGGCGCCACCGTCCATCTGCTCGACGAGGACGACCGGAAGCTCAAATACCAGATTTGCGGCCAGGCCGAGGCCGACGCCAAGGCCGGGCGCATCTCCTATTCCTCGCCGCTCGGCCGGGCGCTGATCGGCCGTCGGGTCGGCGACGAGGTCGAGGTCTCCACCCCCTCGGGCGAAAAATATTACGAGATTTCGAAGATCGAGTTCATCTGACCTTGCGCGTCGGCCAAAGCTGGGCCGCGGCGCGGGTCACGCTCGCCATCGCGATCGTCACCGCCGCGGCCTGGCTGCTCGTCGACCTTGCGGGCGCGCTCGGCCAGCTGGCGGTCTGGGCCGGCTTCATCCCCGCCCGCGCCGATCCCTATGTCGATGACGGGGGGCTGCTGCCCTTCATCCTGACGCCGCTCGGCGCGACCCTGCTCCACGCCAATATCGTCCATCTGGGCTTCAACATGCTGCTGCTCGTCTATTGCGGGCGAGCGGTCGAGAATTTGCTCGGTCCGCTGGCGCTGGCGCTGCTCTACGTCGTCGGCGCCTATGTCGCCGCGCTCGGCCATTATCTCACCCAGCCCGAAAGCGGCATGCCGGTGATCGGCGCGAGCGGCGCGGTCTCGGCGGTGATCGGCGCCTATGCGATGCTGTTCGGCGAGAACAAGGTCAGGGTCGAGCATCCCGGCCTGGCGCTCGCGCTCCACGCCATGTGGCTGGCGGCGGCCTGGGTGGCGCTGCAGCTGCTCGTCGGGATCGCCTTCAACACCACCGGCGCGCGGATCGCGATCTGGGCGCATATCGGCGGCTTTTTCGTCGGCGTGGCGCTGGCCCGGCCGCTACTCCGGATGCGGGCTTTCGGCGTCCGCTGAAGCCGGCGCTTCGGGTTCGAGCAGCCGGTGGAGATGGACGACGACATATTTCATCTCGGCATCGTCGACGGTGCGCTGGGCGTGGCCGCGCCACGCCTCCTCGGCGCTCGCATAGTCGGGGAACAGGCCGACGATATGGAGATCGTCGACATTTTCGAATTCCAGGCCGCGCGGATCCTTGACCCGGCCGCCGAAGACGAGGTGCAGCTTGCTCATGGGGCGGGCGCTGGCCTGGCGAGGAGGCCTCGCCGAAGCCTCGCTACGAGCGCTCCTTGACCTTCTTCGCGGCTGCGTTGGCCGAGCTGTTGGCGGCCTTCTTCACCGATTCGGCGACCTCGCCGACCTTGGCCTTGGCGTTCTCGCGATTGTAGCCCATCTCGTCGAGCTTCTGCCGACCGGCCTCGGCGGCGGCGCGGGCGGCGTCCGAGGCGGTGCGGTTGATGCGCTCGCCGACCGGGCCGAGCGCGCGCCGCTCCTGCCTGGTGCGCGGCAGGAAGAAGGCGAGCAGCGCGCCGAGCGCGAGGCCGCCGAACAGCGCCCCCTCGGGGCTGTCGTTGATGCCCTTGGCGGTGCGCTCGCGCGCTTCGGCCGCGCGCTGCCGCGCTTCCTCGTAAGTCTCGTTCGCCCGCCGGCGCACGCCCTCATAGGCGGCGCTGGTCCTGCCCCGCGCGCTTTCGTAGGCGGCGCTCGTCTTGTCGCGCGCCGCGTCGAGTTGCTCGCCAGCCTTGGCCCGGGCGCTGCGATAGGTGTCGCGGGCCTTGTCCCTGACCGCGTCGAGCCGGCCCTTTTCGTCTTCGCGGCCGCTGTCGTCGATGTTCTTGCTCATGCTTCCAGTCCTTCCTCGATTCGCTTGCGTTTGCGTTTTTTCTTCTTCTTCCTTGCCGGCGCCTCGGGCGCGGTGAGCGGAAATTCCTCGCGCTCGGCGTCGATCCCGGCGGCGACCAGATCCTGATCCTCGGTCTTGCCGTCGCGCATTTTCCCGATCAGCGCGCCGATCGGCCGGCGCGCCAGAAACAGGGCCGCGGCGGCCGCGGCGGCGCCGAACATCGCCGGCCGCTCCTTGACCGTATCGACGGCGCTGTCGGCCAGCGCTTCGCCCTTGCCGCGCACGCCCTGCCAGGTGCGGCCGGCGATCGCCGCTGGCTTGAGGCGCCGCTGGAGCCGTTCGGCCGTCTCCAGCAGCTTCGATTTGGCGCGCTGCCGGCGGGCCTGGGCTTCGGCGAGCTTGTCGCTGTCGCTCATACCCGCCTTTCTCCCTCGCGCAGCGCTTCTTCCTCGTCGGCGTCGCCCGACAGCGTCTGCAGCCGGTCGGCGCCGTAGCGGACGAGGAGGAATGCGATTCCCACCGCGACGAGAGCGACGATGCTGGCCGCGAGCACGGGGCCGGTATGGGCGGCGAGCCCGGCCATGAAGCCTATGAGCAGGGTGACGATCGCGGCATTGCCGAGCAGCGCCGCGACGACGATCGCGGCGATGCCCTTCTTTGCCTTGCCCGCGCGATAGGAGGCGAGCGTCCTGTAATAGTCGATCTCGGCGCGGACATAGTCGCGTCCGCGCGCGCCGAGCTCGCCGAACAAGCTTACCAGCCCTTCTTCATCCCGGTCCGTGACGGGCATTTCCAAGGCTATACCTTCGGTCGCGCGGGGCTGTTGTCGGCCGGAGTATCGGCGTCGGCGGGGCGCGTCGCATAGCCTGGCGCCTCGCCCGCCGCGGGCAGATCCTCGTCCCGCTCGTCGTCGGGAAAGCCCGCTTTGACGAGCCGCACCAGCGCAAAGCCGATGGCCGCGGCGGCGCCGATCGCGATCGCCGGGCTGCGGCGAACGAAGTTGCGCGCGTCGTCGTAAAGCTCGTCCACCTCCTTGCCGCGCAGCCGGCTCGAGAAATCGGCGACGCTGTCGCCGGCCTGGCGGGCGTAGCGGCCATAGTCGCCGCCCATCTTCTCATCGACGGTGTCGCCGATCTCGTGCGCCATTTCGGCGAGTTCGTCGAGCGCGCCGGCGGCGCGGGCCTTGCCGTCGCTCGCATATTCGCGCGCCTTCTGGCCGGCCTGGCCGCGCAGCGTCTCGGTCTCGCGCATCACCCGGTCCTTGGCCTGGCGGCCGAGATCCTTGGCCTTGGCGCGGGTGCCGCCTTGGTCGGCGGCCGGGTCCGCGGCATGGCCGGCGCCGATGATCGGCCGGTCCTCGGCGCCGGCGGCGGCGCCTCTGATCGTCTTGTCCGTGCCTTCGGGCAGGTCGCGGTTGGGGCTGGCCATCGCATTCATCTCCATTGTCGGCGAAAAATTCTTCCTTGTCTTTGACAACACCCGCCGCTCCCTTCTCGTTCCAAAGATTCGGGGCGCGCGCTTGCCTGCCGCCGCGCCCGCAGATAGAGGCGGATATCCAACATTTCCCGGGATGAAGATGACCGCGATCAGCAGCGTCCGCGGGCGCCAGATCCTCGACAGCCGCGGCAACCCCACGGTTGAGGCCGAAATGGTCCTCGAAGACGGTTGCCTCGGCCGCGCCGCGGTGCCGTCGGGCGCCTCGACCGGCGCCCATGAGGCGGTGGAGAGGCGCGACGGCGACGAGCGGCGCTGGCTCGGCAAGGGCGTCGGCGAGGCGGTCGCCGCGGTGGGCGGCGAGATCGCCGCGAGGCTCGCCGGCATGGACGCGCGCGACCAGGCGGCGCTCGATGCGGCGCTGATCGCCCTCGACGGCACTCCCAACAAGGGCCGGCTCGGCGCCAATGCGACGCTTGCCGCGAGCCTCGCCGCGGCGCATGCCGCCGCCTGTTCGGCCGGGGTGTCGCTCTACCGCTATCTGGGCGGCGGGCAGGCGACGACGCTGCCGGTGCCGCTGATGAACATCATAAATGGCGGCGAGCATGCCGACAATGCGATCGACTTCCAGGAATTCATGATCGTGCCGGCGGGCTTCGAATGCTTTTCCGAGGCGCTGCGCTGCGGCGCCGAGATCTTCCATCATCTCAAAAAGGCCCTCGCCGAAGCCGGGCTTTCGACCGCGGTCGGCGACGAGGGCGGCTTCGCGCCCGCGCTCGAAAACACCGCCGACGCGCTCGATTTCATTCTCTCCGCGACCGAGCAAGCGGGGTATCGGCCCGGCGAGGACGTCTTGCTCGCGCTCGACTGCGCGGCGAGCGAATTTCATGCCGGGGGCGAATACCGGCTCGAAGGGGAGGGGAGGACGCTCTCCCCCGAGGGGCTCGTCGACTATCTCGCCGGGTTTCGCGGCCGCTACCCGATCGTCTCGATCGAGGACGGCATGGCCGAGGACGATCTCGCCGGCTGGCGGCTGCTCACCCAACGGCTGGGAGCCGGCACGCAGCTCGTCGGCGACGATCTGTTCGTCACCAATCCGGCGCGCCTGGCGATGGGGATCGAACGCGGGCTCGCCAACGCGCTGCTCGTCAAGCCCAACCAGATCGGCACCTTGAGCGAGACGAGGGAGGCGGTCGCGATCGCGCATGAGGCAGGCTATCGGACGGTGATGTCGCACCGGTCGGGCGAGACCGAGGACACGACCATCGCCGATCTCGCCGTCGCCTTGGGCTGCGGCCAGATCAAGACCGGCAGCCTCGCCCGCTCCGACCGGCTGGCCAAATATAACCGGCTGCTGCGCATCGAGGAGGAGCTGGGCGAGCGCGCCGCCTATCCCGGCAAAAACGTCTTTGCCGCGAAAACCACTTGATTCGACGCGGATTTGCTGATTCTTAGGGGTCCATGACCGCGAAACGAGACACGCTGGCGCTGATCGGGAAGGCGGCCTTGCCCGCCTTCGCGCTGCTCGTCATCGCCCATTTCCTGAGTTCCGCGGTGCTCGGGCCCAACGGCGTCCTCGCCTGGGGGGACTATCGCGCGGCGCGGGCCGAGAAAGCGGTGACGCTGGCCGAGCTCGAGGCCGAGCGCGCCCGGCTCGAGCACCGCGCCCGGCTGCTCGATCCCGAGCGCGCCGATCCCGATCTCGCCGACGAGCTGGTCCGCCGCGAGCTCGGTCTCGTGCGCCCCGACGAGGTCATCGTGCCGCTCGACTGACGCCCCGGGAACGGTTGCGCGTCCCGGCAATTGAGGTCATAGACCGGCCCGCACCAGCCGCCATTCTCCGGGTCAGCGAAAGGGGTCGCCAGTGGCCAAGCGAGCGACGCGCAAATCCTCGAGCAAGAAGCAGCCCGCGGCGGAGAAGAAGAGCAGCGACGAGCGCCCCGGACAGCCCGGACGCTACGAGGCCGGCAAGGAGGAGCTGCTCGGCTTCTACCGCCAGATGCTCCTCATCCGCCGCTTCGAGGAGCGCGCGGGGCAGCTTTACGGGCTGGGGCTGATCGGCGGCTTCTGCCATCTCTATATCGGCCAGGAGGCGGTCGCGGTCGGCCTCCAGTCGGCGCTCGACAATGACCGGGACAGCGTCATCACCGGCTATCGCGACCATGGCCACATGCTCGCCTACGGGCTCGATCCCAAGCTCATCATGGCCGAGCTGACCGGGCGCCAGGCCGGCATCTCCAAGGGCAAGGGCGGCTCGATGCACATGTTCTCGGTCGAGCACCGCTTCTACGGCGGGCACGGCATCGTCGGCGCGCAGGTGCCGCTCGGCGCCGGCCTCGCCTTCGCGCACCGATATCGCGAGGACGGCGGCGTCTGCCTCACCTATTTCGGCGACGGCGCGGCCAATCAGGGCCAGGTCTACGAGGCCTTCAACATGGCCGCGCTTTGGAAGCTGCCGATCATCTTCGTCATCGAGAACAACCAATATGCGATGGGCACCAGCGTCGCGCGCTCCTCGTCCGAGATCGAGCTCTACAGGCGCGGCGCGAGCTTCCGCATCCCCGGCCTCCAGATCGACGGCATGGACGTGCTCGCCGTGCGCGGGGCGGCCGAGGCGGCGCTTGAATGGGTGCGCGGGGGGAAGGGGAAGAAGGGCAGGGGGCCGATCCTGCTCGAGTTCAAGACCTATCGCTATCGCGGCCATTCGATGTCCGATCCGGCCAAATACCGCTCGCGCGACGAGGTCGACGAGGTGCGCAGCAGGTCCGATCCCATCGAGGCGGTGAAGCGCGAGCTTCAGAACGCCGGCGTGAGCGAGGAAGAGCTGAAGGCGATCGACAAGCAGATCAGGCAGACGGTGAGCGAGGCGGCCGACTATGCCGAGCAGGCGCCTGAGCCCGATCCGTCCGAGCTCCATACCGATGTACTGGTGGAGAGTTATGATGCCTGACCTTGTTTTTGGCGTGTTGGCTCTTTTAACCGTTTCCACCCAACCGGATGCACTCCCAAACCCCGCCTTGTCCTGCGAGAGATATCATCGCGGACAAAGCTTCGTCGCAACTGTCGAGGACGGAGAAAACTCGGAATCAGGGAATTCAAACGGCTTGGAGCATGCATGTTCTTGTGGCTGAATGATCACGCTTCCCCCGAACTTGCGGCGACCTTGCCCAGCGCAGCCGAGATCGCCGAGGAATGGGCGCGGGAAGAACCGCCGAAATTTCCTGCCGATCCGGATGGACGCGTCGCAAACGGCCTGGTTGCGTGCGCGCCGGATACATTCGCGGCATCTCTCGACTGTCTCGAAGAGCATCTGACGCCCGAAATGAAGGTCTTTCTCCTGGAGAAAGGCGCTACCGCCACTCATTTCCAACTCGGCATGTTCCTGCGAAACAATTGGGGCCTGTGGAACGAAAATTCAGTGCTGCGCCGTGCCTTGATTGATAGGGGTTTTACTCATGCCGATGATATGTCGGGCGCTATTTTGAATGCCTATGTCGCTCGCCTGCGCGGCGAACCGTTCGACATTCAATCGGCAATCAGAAGGTATCGCGATTACTGGCTTGATAGAGAAGAGAGCCAGGAGAGCGTTCGCTGTCCTCCTTCCGACGACCTGACCGAGCGGGAAGTCGCCGCAGGTGCCTTGGAGCTATGTGGCGGACGTTCTGCAAAGCCGCAAAAGGATGAGCAAGACTGATGCCGATCGAGCTCAAGATGCCGGCGCTGTCGCCGACGATGGAGGAGGGCACGCTCGCCAAATGGCTCAAGGGCGAGGGCGACAGCGTCGCGGCCGGGGACATCCTCGCCGAGATCGAGACCGACAAGGCGACAATGGAG
>JBHJHL010000045.1:0-7243 GCA_050330935.1 Sphingomonadaceae bacterium
GGGCCTCATTTCTATTTAGCTGCTGCCGCGGCTTGAACTGGGCCCCCTTCCCGCTTTGGTGCTGTATCGCGGTATCGATTTGGGGGACTGGGCGCACGGGGGGGGCTAAGCGCCCGCGGCGACCCCCGCGCGCCTTGCCGCGATAGAAAGAACGAGCCCGCCGGCGGCCGCCCCGGCCATCGCCCGGCGCCTCGCGCAGCAGGCGCGCGCCGAACACGCCGACCGCCATGCCGAACAGGATGAGCGCGAAATAGACGAATTCCATCGGGCGCCTCGCCGCCATTGCCGCCGCCACGATAGTCCCGCGCTGGTTACCGCGAAGTATAGCGCGCCGGGGAAAGGGGTGTCCGCCAGCGCCCGGCCCGGGCGGCGGGCGCGGCGTGCGCTTGCGCGCTATTTCTCGCTGAGCGCGAAATCGACGCTCACCGTCACCTGGCTGACGGTGGTGCCGGGTTCCGGCCCCTGCCGGATTGCCTCCGAAACGGAGTCATCGCCGCTTTCCCCTGCCCGCCGGCGCGGGATAGGCTCGCCCCGCCAACAGGGAGAGCAAGGATGGAAAGAGACCGCGAAAGGCGCCGCAAGTCCGACGGCGTCGAAATGGTGATGCGCGGCGAGGACGGCGCCGACGTCCGCGTCTTCGTGCCGACCGGAAGGATGAACGAGAAGCAGAGCCGGATCGTCGAGAAGCTGTTCCGGAGCGGCGGCTCGGCTTCGGCGCTCGAGCGCGAGGAATGGGAATCGATCAGGGAGCTGCGGGCCTCGGTGCGTCCGGACGTGGGGCAGACGGCGCTGATCGTCCGCTTCGACTGCAAATGGGTGCGGATCGACGAACAAACGCTGAGCTTCGAGGAGGCCCGGAGACATTAGACCAGGCCCCGCGCCGGCCTCGGCCTGGCGCCTCGTCGTCGATGCCGCCGTCGAGGCCAGGCTCGAAGGCACGCCGCTCGGCTTCGATGAACGCGTGAAGCTCGCCGCGCTGGCCTCGTCGGCGCTGCCCTCGCTCCCCGGCGATCGCCCGGCGCGCGAGCTTTTCCGCTTCGTCCTCGCCGAGGAGATCGGCATTATCGAGGGGATCGAGCTCGCCGCGGGCGGAGAGGACGCCGCCGCCGCCGACGACGACGATCTCTTCACCGTCGGCCGCCGCGCCTTCCTGCTCGGCGCGCGCGACCGCGAAGCGCACGATCTCGCCATCGAGACCTGCCTCGCGCTGCATCGCTGCGAGCCGCTGCGCTCGGCCGACGGCCTGTTCGCGCTCGCGGCGCTCGGCGGGGGCGGGGAGCGGGCCGCCGACCTCGACCGCTTCCGCGTCCAGGCGGGCGAGCATCTCGCCGCGATGCTCGCCTGCTTTCCCGACGTGGTGGCGCAGGACGCCTTGCGCCTCGCCGGGAGGATCGAGGCATGACGCCCGACGAGGGGCTCGATCGCATCGCCGGCTGGATCGACGCCAATCTCGACCAGTTCCGTCTCCGCCATGCCAGATCGGCCGATCACCGCATCTTTCTCGTCAAGCCGCTCGGCGAGCTGGTGCTCGCCGCCGCGCTGCTCGCCGCCGCGGGCCGTTCGAGATCCTGGTGCGGCGAGAAGGCGGCCTTCGTCTGGGAGGAGCTCGAGGAGGGAGAGCTGCTGCTGAGGCTCCTCGCCGCGCGCCCCGATCTCATCGTCATATCGACGCTCTACGCCAATTTCCGGTGCTTCGGCCATTCCAACGCGCGGCTCGAGACGCTGCTGGAGCATCTCGCGGCGACGGCCTGCTGCCGGGGGATCGAATTTCCCGCCTGGCGGCGGCTCGACGTGGCCCACGGGCTGGAGGCGCTGGGTTTTGCGCCCTTTCCCCGGCGCCCGCTCGCCGGCACCTGGCTCGGCGCCTTTCCCGAGCCGTGGCTGATCACCGATGATCTCGCCTATGCCGCCACCCACGAGATTTTCTACATCACCGATTTCGGCGCTCGCCGCGCCCGCCTCGATGCCGCGGTGCGCTCCTATGTCGCGACCTGGCTTCCGGCCTGGCTGCGAATCTATGCCGGGCGGGGGAATTGGGACCTGTTCGGCGAGTTCGTCATGGTCGGCGCCTGCCTTGGCCGATCGCCTCCGGGCGCGGTCGACCTGCTCGCCGGGCAGATGGGCGAGGACGGGCTCGTTCCCGGCCCGCACGGCTCGGCCGCGACCCTGAAGAGCGATTCGGATTCAGCCGAGCGCGGCGCGTTCCTGTGCAACTATCACACGACGCTCGTCGCGATGATGGCGCTGGCATTGTCGGCCGGCGATGGGCGCGCCGCGGCGCGCTAGCATCGCGTCGGCCTCGCGCGGCGGTGGCGATGACGCTCCATCCCGCCGCCGGCCGACCCAGCCTAATAGGCGCCCGGCACCTCGCGCTGCATAGTGTTGGGGCGCGCCGGGCGGAGCAGCTCGCGGCCCGTCTTCTCGCGCGTGCCCTGGGTGGTGACGCCGCCGCCGGAGATCGCCGAGCAGCTGCGGCCGGCGAGGAAATCGAGCGCGGTCGCGATCGAGGCCTCGCCGGGGTCGCCGAGCGGCAGGCTGATATCGTCGCTCGCCTGGCAGGTCGCCTCCATCTTCGGGGCGAGGCCGTTATAATAGTCGCCGACTCCGGCCGCGTTCTCGGTCTGGAAGGCGACGACGCGCAGGCGGTCGTCGCATTGCTGCTTGTCGATCGCGATCTGGCCGACCGGCTTGCCGAAGGTGTTGGTGCCGACGAGCGCCGCGCGGTCGCCGAGATAGGGGACGAAGGCGTTCATCACCAGTTCGCTCGCCGAGGCGCTGCCGCCGGTGCCGATGAAGGCGATCTTGGTCGGCGAGATAGACTGCGAGCGGGGCTCGAAAAATTCGGTCTCGTTATGCTGCGACTTGCTGTCGCGAAAGCGCAGGCGGCTGAAGACGTCCGAAGTGGAGCGGTTGCCGCCCATCAGGTCGCCCATCAGCTCGGCGGTCGAGACGAGCCCGCCGCCATTGTAGCGCAGGTCGATGATGACCTCGTTGATGCCCTGCTGCCGGAACTGGCTGAAGGCGTTGACGAGCTCCGGGTCGGCGGTGTCGATGAAGGTGCGCAGGTTGAGATAGCCGACCTTCTTGCCGCCGTCGTTGATCACCTCGACGCCGTAGCGCGGCGACACGGGGAGCAGCGTATATTCGCGCTTGGTGACGCTGACGACGCGGGTGCCGCCGGCGTCGGAGATGCGGAACACGCGGGTGGTTCCGGCGGTCGAGGGGCCGAGCGCCTCGTTGAGCCCGGCGGAGCCTTCGCTGGCGATGATCTCGTCGACGTCGCGCAAATTGTTCTGGCTGGTGCCGATGGCGAGGATCTCGGTGCCGCGGTCTATGCCCGCCTCGAGCGCCGGGGCGCCCTCGAAGGCCTCGGTGATGAACAGGCGCCGGCCGGAGGTGTCGAGCGCGAGGCGGATGCCGAAGCCGGCGCTCTGGCCCGACTGGAAGAAGGCGTTCTCCTCCTCGATCGAGGTGATGTAGGTGAAGAAGCGGTCGCGGTTCGCCTGCCGCGCTGCGGCGGTGAGGTGGTCGATATAGTCCTGCACCGTCGTGAAGCCGCCCGGGCTGGGATTGGCGGGCAGGAAGCTCGGGAAGAGATACCATTCGTAGATCTGGTCCTCGACCCAGTTCTGCCGCTCGGCGAGCGAGCAGCCGGCGGTGGTGGGGGTCGGGCTCGGCGCGGGCGGCGGCGTCCCGGGCGGGCCGACGATGGGCGGCGGTTCGACCGGAACGAGGGTGCTGTTATTGTCGCCGCCGCAGGCGGCGAGCATGGCGATCATCGCCAATGCGGTTCCGGCACGAAAACGCCTCATCACGAATTTCCTCGCCCTAGAAGAGAAGAGAGGCCTGCTTAGCGGTCTTTCATTGCCTCGTCATGAACATTTTGAAAAAGCGCGGAAATCGCCTCGACGCCGTGCGGCGCTTCTGCGCGGAGTTCCACGTCGAGCCTGACCCGGTGTTGCGCGCGCTCGGCTGGGATGCGCGCGACCGCTGCATGATCGAGGGCCGTGTCACGGTCGAAATCGAGGACGCGGCGGAGACGGCGGGCACGGCTCTGTGCGCCCTTGCCAAGCGCGCCAGCGGATGAGCCTCGCCGATGAGCACATATTTGCCCCAAGGCGGCCCGATCCCGGAACGGACCTGCCCTGGCCCGCGTGGCGGTCCTGCATGTGGTGCCGCGCCCGCTTCTGGTCCACGTCCGCAGGGCACCGCCACTGCGACCACTGCCGCCGCTGGAAGCTGGACGACAGCGCACTGATCTAGCTACTCCGCTGGTGCTTCTATTGCCGGCGTTTCGTCGGGGCGATCATCAAGCTCAAGCGCCCCCAGCAGATATGCGCCGACCACGGTTGTTAGCAGCACGCCTATGATCCCCATTATCCAAGAGAGCACAGACGGCCCGAATTTGCCCAGCAGCCCCTTGTCTCTCTCTCGCAGGTGGATCGCTGCGTAAGGGAGATAGCGGGAGTGAAGCCAGTTGATCGCCAGCAATAGGGCGAGGCCGGTACACATGAATATAGCGCGATCTTGAAGTGTGTCGAAGCTGGGGAGTAGGACAAGCGCGGCGAGCAGCAACAGTTGATTTAGACTGATGCCCCACCGAGCATAGGTCGTCACATAGGTTCGCTCGTATCGCTTCAATGTTCGCTTGAGAGTTTCGAGCTTGCCTAGAACCCACGCCTCATTTGCGCCTTGGGTCAAGGCCCAATTCACTTGCTGCCCGAACTCGATCGTCACGGATTGATTTGCGCCACTGGCGTCCTGTTTCTGGGCAAATATGCGGACGAGGTCTGCCTTGTCTGCGCTGAACTCGGCCTCTTTGAAATCATCAAGATAGCGCGCCTGCTCGGTGCCCGTATTCACGGCCACGATCACACTGGGGAAGTCGGCGCGGATGCTCTCCGCGATGTGGACGATATCGTCTCGATCAATCTGCATCGCGCCGAAGTTGTGTCGCGCAACGTGGTGTTGGTCTGGCTGGGCCTCGTCGTGCGGTTCCTCCTCGTGGTTGTGGGGGAAGAGATGGAAGGTTCCCCCCGTGCCAATCGTTGTCTCCCAGTCGCCCCGAATATCGCCACTTGCATTCAACGTGCCCACCGCCGTCATGTCGCCGAGAACAACGCCCTCGATTTCCGTCTGCGATTGGCCGGTAAGTGTCAGGGTCGGTGCCTCGAATGCGCCTTGAACTGCATATACGGCCACGACACCGGGTTCATTTATTCGCAGAACACCCGTCAGCGCGTCGTCTTCACCTTCCAGCTTGACGAAGACATTGCCGGTATTGGTTCCAAATACTCTACCTGCCCAGCGCTTTGTTAGTGCCATGTTGCCTCCGTTAATCGAGCGCGACTGCCAAGCGGCAAGTTACCCGCCGGAGGCGGGGGAGGATATTCCCGGCTAAGTTACTGAAAAAGAATGGTGCGGTCGAGAAGACTCGAACTTCCACGGGCTCATCGCCCACAGCGACCTCAACGCTGCGCGTCTACCAATTCCGCCACGACCGCACGATCGATTGTCCGCCGCTTCGGGCGGCAGGCGCGTGCCCCTAGCAAAGCGGCCGGGGCTGCGCAACGGCGGATATAGGTGCCGTGGGCCCGCCCTCAATAGAGGAACATCGGCATGCCCTCGACGGCGAGCAGGCGGGCGCGGTAGCGCTCGCGGTCGAAGAGCCGGTCGACGTCGACCGACTTGACGCCGGCGCGCGGGGTCTCGACCGGTTCGCGGCAATAATTGCCGTCCTTCAGCACCACCATCGCCGGACCGCTCCCTTCGGCGAGGATCTGGACGGCGAGCTGGCCGAAGGCGAGGCCGACCATGCGGTCCATTGCGTCGGGCTCGCCGGCGCGCATGAGATAGGCGAGCTCCTGGATGACGGTGCCGCTCCCGAGCCGCGCCTCGATCGCCCGCCCGAGCCGGCGGCCGATGCCGAGCTTGTCGCGGTGGCTCGCCGGTTTGGCGAGCTCGCCCGGCTTTTCCTCGCCGTCGATCGCCGCCCCTTCGGACACCACGCACATCGCGTAATGATGCGGGTTGGAGGCCTTGTCCTCGGCGATGAGCGGCAGCAGCCGGTCGAGATCGGCCGGCACCTCGGCGATCACCGTCCGGTCGACCTGGGCGAGAAAGCCGGCGAGCAGCGCCGTCTCGCCGCTCCTTCTCCCGAACAGCTCGACGACGCCGATCCGCTCATGGCTCTCGACGGTGGTCCGGAGCGCGTTGATCGCCTCGACCGAGCGCGACACCGCGGTCGAGAAGCCGATGCAATAGTCGGTGCCGTAAACGTCGTTGTCCATCGTCTTGGGCACCGAGATCACGGTCACCCCCTGCGCGGCGAGATGGGCGGAAAAGCTGAGCGTGCCGTCGCCCCCCAACGTCACCATCGCGTCGATGCCGAGCGCCTCGAGGACGGCGAGCACCTGATCCGTCCTGTCGCCTCCGGGCTGGGTCCTGGGATCGGTGCGCGAGGTGTGGAGGATGGTGCCGCCGGTGCGGTCGATGCCGCGCACCCGCTCGCGGTCGAGCAGCATGCTGTTGGCGGCGATGCTGCGCGGATCGCCCGGATCGATCTCGAGAAAGCCCTGCCAGCCGCGGCGGAAGCCGGTCACCCGCCAGCCCTTGTCGTCGGCCGACAGGGTGACGGCGCGGATGCAGGCATTGAGGCCGGGCACGTCGCCGCCGCCGGTCAATATGCCGAGATGCATTGGCGCTCCTTCCCCCCGGCCCGGCGGCTAGCGGCGGTCGGCGGCGAAGCCGATCTGAAGATTGTCGGCGCTGCGCGGAATGTCGAGCATGGTGCTGTTGTAGGTGACGCTCTCGTCGGGCTGCAGCTTCTCGGTCGGGGCCGAGATGGTCCAGCCATAGACGCTGCGCTGCTGGGCGTCGAGCAGCTCGACCTCGAGGTCCGGCACGGTCTGCTCCCGGCGCGTCGGATTGACGATCCTGCCGGAGATGGTGAGGATGTCGTTGCCGCTTTCCAGTCGCCGCCGCTCGGGCCGTCGCTGCTCGATGACGAGCGGGCTCGCGCCGTCGGGCGCGGCGGCGGCGCTTCCGAAATCGACCTGGGGAAGGCCGTAATGGGAGATCGCCGCGACCGCCGCGAGCATCGCCAGCCCCGCGCCGGCCGCGAGCCAGGTCCAGAGCCGCGCCGGATTGCGGCGGGGGCGGAAGGGGGGCGCGTGGACGAAGGGATCGAAGCCGGGTTCCTCCTCGGCGGCGGCCTCGGGCGCCGGGCGCGGCGCCGCGCGCG
>JBHJHL010000046.1:0-47351 GCA_050330935.1 Sphingomonadaceae bacterium
CCGGCGCGCTGCGGCTGCCGTCGGCCGAAGCGGTCGCCGCCCATTGTTCGCTCGCCAGCGATCCGGGCCCTTCGCGCACGCGTTTCGGCTGAGCCGCGAGAGGCGCGCGCGGAGCGTCAGCCCTGGCCCTTGCCCTCGCCCGCCTCTTCCTGCCAGCCCGCCGCGATCCGGTCCGCCTCGGCGAGGCTCGCCGCGTCGCCCTTGGCGTGGAGC
Organism: Sphingomonadaceae bacterium; assembly: GCA_050330935.1. Classification (GTDB taxonomy): domain Bacteria; phylum Pseudomonadota; class Alphaproteobacteria; order Sphingomonadales; family Sphingomonadaceae; genus Allosphingosinicella. The sequence continues at coordinate 214 of JBHJHL010000046.1, forward strand.
GCCCTGAACCGCGCCTCCTCTTCCTCGAAATCCTCGATCGCGACCGCGCGCAGCCGCCTCCAGTCCTCGAACGCCTCGAGCTCGGCCGCCTGCTCCTCGCTCATCTCCGCTTCGAGCATGGCCTTGAGCCGCCGCTGGAAGTCGCGCTCCTCGGCCGCGAGCGAGCGCCCGGCCGGGCGGCCATATTTGTCGGGCATCGCGCCCTGGAGCAGCAGCTTCAACAGGCCGTCGGAAGGCTTGATCCGCTCGGCGACGACCTTGCCGTCGCGGATGATCGTCTCGCGCGTGCCGCGCACCGCGCGGTCATAGGCGAGGAGCTCGAGATCGCCGCCGGCGAGCGCGAGCGCCGCGTCCCACTGGGCGGCGAACTCGGGCAGCCGCTTGCGCGAGCGATAGGCGGTGGTCGAGGAGATGCCGGCGACGCGGCACGCATCGCGCACGCAGCCCGACTGCCGCAGCGTGGCGAGAAACGTCGCCCGCCGCGCGGCCGTGAACCCGTCGTGCCGGTGTCGCAAATCCTCCCCGGCACGGGGAGGGGGACCATTGCCCATGGCGACGGCGGAAGGAGCGCCGCGAAGCGCCGGAACGCCGGACGAGCCGCCCCCGTTGCGCCCACTCGTCCGCTCCTCGCCTTCGGGGGAGGTGCCCGGGGGCCCGGCCCCGCCGCTCCCCGCGCCGCCCCGCCCGCCGCCTGCGCCGCCGCTCCTTTCTGGATCGGAATATTCGCTCATCCACCAGCCTATGCCCGATCGCATGGCCTGTAGGACAGCCCAAAATCCCCTCTCCCCCTTGATGGGGGAGAGGATACAAAGTCTTGGCGAGGAAGGAGCCTGGACGAAGTTGGAGAGGGGGTGACTGCGGCCCTGGCACCTTCCCTATCCCGTCACCCCGGCGAAAGCCAGGGTCCATGCCCCCTCCCCGTCACCCCGGACTTGATCCGGGGCCCATGCCCCCTCCCCGTGCCCCGGCGAAGGCCGGGGTCCATAGCGCCCTATCCCTTCCCGTCACCCCGGCGAAAGCCGGGGTCCATCTTCCTTGGTGTAAGGTGGCGAGGCGGGATCGGGCCTTAAGAAAAACTTGGCGCAAATGCGCGGAACAATGCATCTTTGAATGATGGCCGATACGCTGAGCCCCTCTGAACGAAGCGCTCGAATGGCCAAGGTTCGGGGAAGAGACAGCAAACCCGAAATGCTCGTTCGCCGCCTCGTTCATGGGATGGGATTCCGCTATCGTTTGCATGATAAACGCCTCCCTGGGGCTCCCGATCTCGTTTTCCCCGCCCGGCGAAAAGCGATATTTGTCCACGGCTGCTTCTGGCATCGCCATGATGATCCGAACTGCAAGCTCGCACGGTTGCCGAAGTCGCGGCTGGATTTTTGGAAGCCGAAATTGCAGGGCAACCGCGATCGTGATCTCCGTCAGCAGGCGGAACTCAGAGAGCTAGGCTGGAAATTCATGGTTGTCTGGGAGTGTCAATTGCGGCATACGGAACAGTTAGAGAACAAACTGCGTTCGTTTCTGATCGAAGGGGAAGGGAAATGAAGGCCGTCGAACTGTTCGCCGGAGCCGGCGGTCTTGGCATGGGCATCAGCAAGGCCGGCTTCAAACCGACCCGGATCGTGGAATGGGATCGATGGTGTTGCGACACCATCCGTGAAAATCGAAAAAACAGAATTCGGCCTGTAGCGAATTGGCCCGAACCAATCGAGGGTGATGTTCGCGCTATCGGCTTCGAGAAATTGCGCGGAAAGGTCGATCTGGTGAGCGGGGGGCCTCCCTGTCAACCATTCTCCCTCGGTGGCAAGCATCGGGCTCATGCCGATAGCCGGGACATGTGGCCGGAGGCTGTTCGTACGGTGCGCGAGATCGAACCTCGCGCCTTCATCTTCGAGAATGTGAAGGGCCTGACGCGCGCGTCGTTCGCGACCTACCTCGCCTATATCGTGCATCAATTGACCTATCCCGAAATTCTTAGACGGGACGGAGAAGAATGGACAGACCACCTCGCGCGGCTCGAACAGCACAAAACCTCGGGTTCGCACGCCGGCCTTCGATACAATGTCGTGTGGCAGGTATTGAACGCGGCCGACTATGGTGTACCGCAACGCCGCGAACGCGTAGTGTTCGTAGGTTTCCGGGATGACACTGGAATTGCATGGAGCTTCCCTGACAAGACGCATTCGCTGGAAGCTCTTCTATGGCAACAATGCCGAAGCGAGCGCTATTGGGACAGGCATAGGGTGCCGGCCCGTTATCGCGACTTGGATTGCAGGCTCCGAGCGAAAGGCATGCATATTCTCGGTAAGCCCAGGGAGAAGCCGTGGCGCACCGTGCGCGACGCGCTCCGAAATCTACCGGATCCCCAAAGTGAAGAGGCCAATGGCGTCTTGAATCACCGTTACCAGCCGGGCGCCAAGGCCTATCCAGGGCACACGGGCAGCCCACTCGACGCTCCCGCCAAGGCTCTGAAGGCCGGAGTTCACGGCGTGCCGGGCGGAGAGAATATGCTAGCCCGCCCCGATGGTACGGTGCGCTATTTCACTGTTCGAGAAAGCGCGCGGCTGCAGACATTTCCAGATCGATACCACTTGCACGGCTCTTGGTCGGAGGCGATGCGCCAGCTGGGCAACGCAGTGCCCGTCGAGTTGGCTAGAATCGTTGCAAAGGACGTGGCAAACCAACTACGCAAAGCCGCATGAATCAAAAGACCCTAACCGCGCAAGTTGACGAATTGCGGGAGAGCATAGCTCAGATAGCGGTCGCGGCGGACGACCCAGGCCTTTCTCAGCGGAAAAAGCGAAATCTTGAAAATCAGCTTAGAGAGTTAGCTGAAGAGCTGAGCGATCTTATTTCTCATCTTGACCCCATAGCACAGCCCACGTCTATCTTTGACCCAAGCAATCCGAAAGTGGTTGGTCGCTTCGTTTCATTGGCGTTGGTAGCACAGAAGCGCCATCCATTACAGGAGATACCGAGAACCTATGGCTCAGGGGTATACGCAATATACTATACCGGCGAGTTTCCATTGTATGCACCGATCTCTCGAACGGAAACACCTATTTATGTGGGTCAGGCCGCCCCCAACAGAAGAGGCGCGAAAACTGCTCGAGAGCAAGGCCCAAAACTTTCCAGTCGTCTTCACGAACACCGCAAGAATATAGCAAAGGCGGTGGAGACGCTTCGTTTGTCCGACTTCGAGTTTCGGTCTCTGGTTGTGCAGAGTGGTTGGGAAACGGCTGCGGAAGACTATCTGATACACCTCTTCGACCCCGTCTGGAACAGCCAAACGAGCATTGTTTACGGAATTGGAAAGCACGGCGACGCCGCCACAACTCGCGCCAACAAGCGATCCCCTTGGGATACTCTCCATCCGGGCCGAAAATGGGCGGCCGAATCCGCTGAAGATGCGAAGACCGTTCAGCAAATCCAAGGCGAGCTTCAACGCCATTTCAATGCCCATCCACCCTTCCAAGATTTGGAGCAGGTGCTGCGGAGCTTTCTAGCCGAGCTTAGCCAAGTGTAATGCCTGTCTCGATCCAGCGCTCGATCTGCGGCACCGGTTCGCCGTCACGGTCCTGATCCGGGAAATAGACACTGATCCGAAGCACGCTCGCCGCCGATTGCGCGCCGAGCGCTTCCTTCAGATCCATTGCCTGGTTCAGCCTTCGCGGCGATCGAGCAGCGAATGCGGCATCCCTTCATCGTCGAAGGCGAGCGTCGGGCCGCCGGCATCGTCGATTGCCAACCCCGCTTCCGGCGCGGCCCCTTTCAATCCTTTCGCCCGCTTGAGCGGCGCCACGGCATCGACCGTAGCGAGGATCGCCCTGGCGCCGCTGCTGGGCGGCGGCAGCGTTTCGAGCGTGTAGAAGCCGGGTGGCACCGTCTCATCATCGATCGGCTCGAGCAGGATTCGTCGCCCTTCCCACCGTACCCGCAGCTCGGCCGCGTCGGTGCGAAAGCCCTCGGGCATCTCCACCGCCTGCCGGTCTCCGTTGCTCACCACGCGCGCGCGATCGTCCATATGCCGGTCTCCCAAAGCGCGGCCCAATGTTAGCGGGATATGCCCGGGCAGCCAATGGCTCCGGTGGACCTGCTGCATCAAACCCCCACCCCCTGGCCCTGCCCGCGCAATTCTGCCCGCGCAATTTCTGTATGTGAGCGGCGATTGCGATATGTGCTAGACGACACACATATCCGTTCGGAAACCCCATCCGCCCCGGCGCGAAGCCCCCGCTTCGCGACGATGCCTGAAGGAGACCCCATGACCTCGGTCGGCCAGGACAGCCTATCCACCCGCGCGACGCTGACCGTCGGCGACCAACCTTACGCCTATTACAGCCTCGCCAGGGCCGCCGGGACGCTCGGCGACATCTCGCGCCTGCCCTTCTCGATGAAAGTGCTGCTCGAAAATCTCCTGCGCCACGAGGACGGCGACACGGTGACCGTCGAGGATCTGCAGGCGATCGCCGACTGGAGACATGAGCGCCGCATCAGCCGCGAGATCATGTACCGTCCGGCGCGCGTCCTGATGCAGGATTTCACCGGCGTTCCCGCGGTGGTCGATCTCGCCGCGATGCGCGACGGCATCGCCGCGCTCGGCGGCGACCCCGGCCGCATCAACCCCCGGGTCCCCGTCCATCTCGTCATCGATCACAGCGTGATGGTCGACGAGTTCGGCACGCCGCAGGCGTTCGAGGCCAATGTCGCCCGCGAATATGAGCGCAATTTCGAGCGCTACAAGTTTTTGAAATGGGGCGCCTCGGCGTTCGACGATTTCAAGGTCGTGCCCCCCGGCACCGGCATCTGCCACCAGGTCAATCTCGAATATCTCGGCCGCGCCGTCTGGTCCTCGCCCGATCCGTCCGGCGAGGAGGTCGCCTATCCCGATACGCTGGTCGGCACCGATTCGCACACGACGATGATCAACGGGCTGGGCGTGCTCGGCTGGGGCGTCGGCGGCATCGAGGCCGAGGCGGCGATGCTCGGCCAGCCGATCTCGATGCTGGTGCCCGAGGTCGTCGGCTTCAGGCTGACCGGCAGGCTGCGCGAGGGCATCACCGCGACCGATCTCGTGCTCACCGTGACGCAGATGCTGCGCAGGAAGGGCGTCGTCGGCCGCTTCGTCGAATTCTACGGGCCGGGCGTCGGCGAGCTCACCCTCGCCGACCGCGCGACGATCGGCAACATGTCCCCCGAATATGGCGCCACCTGCGGCTTCTTTCCGGTCGATGACAAGACGCTCGACTATATGCGCCTCACCGGCCGTTCGGAGGAACAGATCGCGCTCGTCGAGGCCTATTGCAGGGAGCAGGGGCTGTGGCTCGATCCGGACGCCGAGCCCGTCTTCACCGACACGCTCGAGCTCGACATGGACACGGTCGAGCCCAGCCTCGCCGGCCCCAAGCTGCCGCAGGACAAGATCGCGCTCGGCGAGGTCGCCGGGGAGTTCGAGCGCGACCTGAAGGACGAGTTCGGCCGCGAGGGAGGCCTCGGCGAGCGCCACAAGGTCCGGAACGGCACCGAGTTCACATTGGGCCATGGCGATGTCGTCATCGCCGCGATCACCAGCTGCACCAACACCTCGAATCCGCATGTGCTGGTCGCCGCCGGGCTGCTCGCCCGCAACGCGCGCGAACGCGGGCTCGACGTCAAGCCCTGGGTCAAGACGAGCCTCGCGCCGGGAAGCCAGGTGGTCACCGACTATCTCGAGAGATCGGGCCTGCAGGACGATTTCGACGCCCTGGGCTTCGATCTCGTCGCCTATGGCTGCACCACCTGCATCGGCAATTCGGGGCCGCTGCCCGAGCCGATCGCCAGGGCGATCCACGAGCATGATCTCGTCGCCGCCTCGGTGCTCTCGGGCAACCGCAATTTCGAAGGGCGCATCTCGCCCGACGTGCGCGCCAATTATCTCGCCTCGCCGCCGCTCGTCGTCGCCTATGCCTTGAAGGGGACGGTGACCGAGGATCTCGCCGGGACGCCGCTCGGGCGGGGCAGCGACGGCAAGGATGTGTGGCTGAAGGACGTCTGGCCGTCGAACGCGGAGGTGCAGGCGCTGATCGACGCGCATGTCCATGGCGAGATGTTCACCTCGCGCTACGCCGACGTCTACAAGGGCGACGAGCGCTGGCGCGGGATCGAGATCGCGGGCGGCGAGACATACGACTGGGACGGATCGTCAACCTATATCCGCAACCCGCCCTATTTCGAGGGCATGTCCGCTGCGCCTGCGCCACTTTCCGATATCGTCGATGCGCGCCCGCTCGCGATCTTCGGCGATTCGATCACCACCGACCACATTTCGCCAGCCGGCGCGATCAAGGAGGATTCGCCCGCCGGCAAGTATTTGAAATCGCACGGGATCGAGCGCAAGGACTTCAACAGCTACGGGTCCCGGCGCGGCAATCACGAAGTGATGATGCGCGGCACTTTCGCCAACATCCGGATCAGGAACCGGATGGTCCCCGGCACCGAAGGCGGCGTCACCCGCCATGTCGAAAGCGGCGAAATTCTGCCGATCTACGACGCCGCGATGCGCTATATGGACGAAGGCACGCCGCTCGTCGTCATAGCCGGCAAGGAATATGGCACCGGCTCATCGCGCGACTGGGCGGCGAAGGGCACGATCCTGCTGGGGGTGCGCGCGGTGATCGCCGAAAGCTACGAGCGCATCCACCGCTCGAACCTCATCGGCATGGGCGTGCTGCCGCTCCAGTTCGCGGACGAGCGCCCCAATTTCGTCGGCGAGGAAAGCTTCACCATCCGCGGCCTCGACAGTCTCGAGCCGCGCCAGGAGATCGAGGTCGAATGGTCGCGTCCCGACGGCGGCGGCGGCGCCTTCGCGACGCAGCTGCGCATCGACACCGGCAACGAGCTGCAATATTTCCGCCACGGCGGCATCCTCCATTATGTGCTCAGGGACCTGGCGCAAGGCTGAGCCCGGCGTCCTTCGAGCAAGGGCTGTCCTACAGCGCCCTCGTCTGCCACCTTGGCGGGGATGGTCGATCGAGCCGCCCTCCTGCCTCGCGCGCTTCGCCTCTGCGGCGCCGCCTTCGCGCGGGTCCGGTTTTCCTTTCTTGGAAGCCGCAACTTCCGCAACTTCCGCAACTTCCGCGGCATGTTCACGAACGGCCTCGCGCCGAACGACTCGGCCCTCGGCGGCCGCCGCGGATCACGCCAGCGCGTGCTTCAGCCACTCGGGGACGATCGCGGCGCCGAGATCGTCGACGCGGCGATGCTCGACCGCGAGGCCGAGCTCGGGATGGGCCACGCGCCGCCGCCTGGCGTCCGAACGGTCGAGCGGCACCACCACCAGCCGCCGGTTGACCTTGCCTCTGTGGTGCATGCGGGCGGTGTTCTCCTGGCCGACGAAGCAGCCCTTGTCGAAGGCGACGCCGTTCAATTCGCGGGCATTGCATTCGAGCCAGAGGATGTCGCCCAGTTCGGCGCGCCCCTCGCAGACGCCGAGCGCGAGCCGCCGCTCGGTCCAGCCGCGGGCCGGCTCGCCGGGCTCGCCCAGCCAGCGATTGCCGAGCAGGTCGAGCCGCGGGTCGGGCACGGCGCCCTCGGTCAGCGACCAGTGGACGGCGAGCTCGTCGTCGCGGGCGATCTCGATCGGCCGGCGCAGGCGGTAGAGCGCGAGGCGCTTGACGAGATCGTCGGCGCCCTCGGCCTCGCAGTCGATGAGCATGTCCTCGCCGTCGGCCCAGAGGAGAAAGTCGAACAGCGTCTTGCCCTGCGGCGTCAGCAGCCCCGTCCAGAGGGGCCGGATCTCGCCGACGGCGGCGACATCGTTGGTGACGAGCCCCTGGAGGAAGCCGCGCGCATCGTCTTCCTGTCCCGAGCCCCGTCGCGGGGCCGAGACGCGAAGCACGGCGCGGTCGGCAAGGGTGGTTCCGGGCATGGACAGTAGGTCGCTTGTCAGCCTTTCCCTTTCAAGGGAGGGGCGATGGGGCGGGTGGCCTCTTCGGCGGCTCGATCCCGCCGAAGAGGCCTCAAGGAGGCCTTGCGGCCATCGCGGCCGCCCGGCCTCGAACCCGCCCCCGGCTCCTCCCTTGCCAAGGAGGGGAGAAAGACGCACTGCCTCTTCCCATGCCCGGGACCCTCACCATCCGCCGCCCCGACGACTGGCACGTCCATCTGCGCGACGGCGACATGCTGAAGGCGGTGGCGGGCTATACCGCGCGCCAGTTCGCGCGCGCGATCGTGATGCCCAATCTCGATCCGCCGGTGACCACGGCGACGGCGGCCGAAGCCTATCGCGGGCGGATCATCGCGGCGCTGCCCGAGGGCTGCGATTTCACCCCGCTGATGACAGCCTATCTCACCGACGAGGCCGATCCGGACGAGCTTGCGCGCGGGCACGAAGAAGAAATCTTCACCGCCGCCAAGCTCTATCCCGCGGGTGCCACCACCAACAGCGCCTCGGGCGTCACCGACATCGCCGGCATCCGCTCCGCGCTGGCGCGGATGGAGAAGGTCGGCATGCCGCTCCTCGTCCATGGCGAGGTCACCGATCCCGAGGTCGACATCTTCGACCGCGAGGCGGCGTTCATCGATCGCGTGCTCGCGCCGCTCATGCGCGATTTCCCGGGCTTGAGGATCGTGTTCGAACATATCACCACCGCCGAGGCGGTCGCCTTCGTCGAGGCGTCGGGCGGCAAGCTCGCCGCGACGATCACGCCGCATCATCTCCTCATCAACCGCAACGCGATCCTTGCGGGCGGCCTGCGCCCCCATGCCTACTGCCTGCCGGTCGCCAAGCGCGAGCGCCACCGGCTGGCGGTGCGCAAGGCGGCGGTCTCGGGCTCGGCGAAATTCTTCCTCGGCACCGACAGCGCGCCGCACCCGCGTTCGGCCAAGGAATCGGCCTGCGGCTGTGCCGGCATCTTCAACGCGCCCGTCGCGCTCGAATGCTATGCCGGGGTGTTCGAGGAGGAGGGCGCGCTCGACCGGCTCGAGGCCTTCGCTTCGGAACATGGGGCCCGCTTCTACGGCCTGCCGCTGAACGAGGGGAAATTGACGCTGCGTCGGCGGGCGAGCGAGGTGCCCGGGAGGATCAACGGCGAGGCCGGGCCCGTCATCCCCTTTTGCGCCGGCGAGCGGCTCGGCTGGACGCTCGCCTAGAAGGGCAGCCAGCGCGTCTTTTCGGAAAAGCGCATATAGCCCGCATTGACGCCGAGCCGCAGCCCGACCCCCATGCGGATGGGAATGAGCACGATGTCGCCCTTGCGCATGTAGCTCGCGGTGAAGCCGCCGATCACATAGGCATTGCCCTCGGCGCCGGGGAAGCGTTCGAAAATGTCCTGGCTGTCGTAGAGATTGTAGACGAGCACGAAGACCTTGCTCGCATCGGCGCCGAAATCGAAGCCGATCGAGGGGCCGGTCCAGTGCACCGCCCGGTCGCCTTCGATCTGATGGTGCAGCGTGCCCGATCCGTAGCGCAGGCCGAGCACGAAGGCGCCGCCAGCTTCCTGTCCGGCGATATAGGCGGTGGGCTCGCCCTGGTCGCGCAATATGTCCTCGATGAGCCGGGCGAGCCCTTGCGCGCCCTGGCCGAACACGCCCTCGGCGGCGGAGAAGACGTCCTCGCGGGGGATGGTGTCGCGGACTTCGGGCGCGGGCGCGGGCTCGGCCGGCTTGGCGGGCAGCTGCCATTGGCCGTCGGGGGCGCCGTAGACCGCGCGCTCCTCGCCGGGCTCGGCGGGGCCGGCGTCTGCCGCCGCCGCCTCGTCGGGGTCGATGGTCGAGACCTGGGCCGCGGCCGGCGCGGCGAGGCAGAGCCCCAGCGCGAGCAGCAGGGTCTTGAGACGCGGCATTTCAGGCATATCTTCTCCCCGGGGCACTATCGTCGCCACCTAAGGCCGGAGCCTCTTTCCGGACAATTAACGGCGCGGCGAGGCGAGTCGTTATCGCGCCGAGGCGAGTCGGTTGAACCGCCCCGGCGGGGCCTGTATAGGCGCGCTTCGCGGAGACGTGGGTGAGTGGCTGAAACCAGCGGTTTGCTAAACCGCCGTACGGGTGAATTCCCGTACCGAGGGTTCGAATCCCTCCGTCTCCGCCATTGCAATACCCGCTCTTCCTCCGCGTCCGTTGCGGCGGCGCGGGGAACCTCTATAGACGGTTGCGCGCTTTATATTTCCGCCCATGAGAGGAGAGCTTATGCCCAGAATCGGAAACATGGCGCTGGCGGCGGGATGTGCGCTGGCGATGTCCCTTGCCGCCTGCTCGGGCGGCGAGGAGCCGGCCGAGGAGGAAGAAGTCGCGGTCGAGACGCAGACCGCCGAGACCGTCACTCCCGCGCCCGCGGCAGCGGAAGCCCCGCCGCCCGACTCCACCGACACGCTCGACGGCACCGAGCTGGCGAATTTCACCGGCGATCCCGAGGCCGGCGAGCAGGTCTTCGCCCAGTGCCGCACCTGCCATGTCCTCGAGCCCGGCGAGAACCGCATCGGCCCCTCGCTGCACGACATCGTCGGCCGCGAGGCGGGTCAGGTCGAAGGCTTCGACTATACCCCCGCCAACGCCCAAAGCGGCATCGTCTGGAGCAGGGAGAAGCTGTTCCAGTATCTCGAAGATCCGCATCGCGTGATCCCCGGCACCAAAATGGCCTTCGCCGGCCTCAAGGATCCCCAGGATCGCGCCGACATCATCGCCTTCCTCGAGACGCACACCGAATAGCTTTCGGAACTTGCCTGAAGGGCCCGGGGCCAAGCCCCTGGCCCTTCTTTCGTTCAGCCGAACGGGCTGTTGAGGCGGACGATCTCCCAGTTCAGAAGCGCCGCGAAGCTCACCCAGGCGAGATAGGGAAGAAGCAGCAGCGCCGCGAGGCGCGAATGGCGCCCGCAGACGATGATGAGGACGACGATCGAGAGCCACAGGAAAGCGACCTCGATCAGCGCCCAGTCGGGCCGCTGGGCGCGGAAGAAGATGAGGCTCCAGAGCAGGTTCAGGAAACCGTTGAGCGCGAACAGGCCGACGATGGTCTGGGCAGCGCCCTGGTCCGGCGCCTTGCGCCAGGCGGTGACCGCGGCGACCGCGATGAGCGCGAAGATGAGCGTCCAGGCGATGCCGTAGAGCGGATCGGGCGGTGCCCATCGGGGCTGGTCGAGCGACTGATACCAGGCGCCGAGATCGGTGATCGTCGCCCCCAGCATGGCGACGAGCAGCGCGGCGAATCCCGCCAGCACGGCCGGGAAAATCCAGCTCCTGCTCATCGCGCGATCGGTGCGAGCCCCAAAAGATGCGCCATGTCGTTCAGGAAGATGCGCAGATGCGCCCCCGGCCGCGCGCGCACCAGCTTCTTGTTGAGATAGGCCTGCCAGGTAAGCTCCTGGACGTCGGGATCGGCGCAGATCTTGACGAAGCGCTCGCGGCGGCGATCGCTCGAATACCAGAAATATTGCATGATCCCCAAAATCCAGAAGACGCGGCCGTGGAGCGCCATGAAGCGCCGGCGCGCCCGGCGCAGCGCCCGCGCCCTGCCGGTGGCGAGAAATGCCTCTACCGCCTCGGCCGCGAGCCGGCCCGAGGTCATCGCATAGAATATGCCCTCGCCCGAGGCCGGGGCGACCACCCCCGCGGCATCGCCGGCGAGGATGACGTCGCGGCCATTGTCCCAGCGCTTCAGCGGCTTGAGGGGAATTGGCGCGCCTTCGCAGCGGATCGTGCCGCACCCGGAAAGCCCGCTCGCCTCGCGCATGCGCTTGACCGCCGGGCGCAGCGGATAGCCCTTGTTGGCGCTGCCGACGCCGACGCTCGCGGTGTCGCCATGAGGGAATATCCAGGCGTAGAAATCGGGGGACAGATCACCCTGGTAGAAGACGTCGCAGCGTTTTCGGTCGAAGCCCTCGCCGTCCTCGGGGGGCGATTCGATCACTTCGTGATAGGCGAAGACGAAGGGCATGCGCTCGGCGCCCCTTACCGACTGGCGCGCGACCTTGGAGCGCGCGCCGTCGGCGCCGATCACGCTCCTCGCCTTGACTTCCTCGAGCGGCCCGCCGCGCGTGCGGCGGTAGCGGACGATGGCGGTGCCCTCGGCGTCGCGGGCCAGCGTCTCGAAGCTGCCGGTGCGGCGCTCGGCGCCCTTTTCGGCCGCGCGCTCGCGCAGCCATTCGTCGAAAATGTCGCGGGCGACCATGCCGACGAAGCCCTCGCCGACGGGCATGTCGACGCTGCGCGCCGAGGGGGCGATCATCCGCGCGGCATGGGCGCGGCCGACGAGGATCGAATGCGGAACGTCGAAATCCTCGAGCAGCTTGGGCGGCACCGCGCCGCCGCACGGCTTGATCCGCCCCGCGCGGTCGAGGAGCAGCACCCGCCGGCCGCCGGCGGCGAGCTCGGTCGCCGCCGTCGCTCCGGCCGGGCCGCCGCCGACGACCACCGCGTCATAGACCATATCCCCTCTTTCAGGCGCGGGCATGCGCCAATCCTTTGGGGGCCCGCGAGGAGGTCACGCCGAGCGCGAGCATCGCGGCAAGGAGGAACAGCCCCGCCTCGAAGGCGAAGATGAGTGCGAAAGCGGGCTCCGTCGCCGCCATCAGGCCGCGGGCGATATCAACCCCGACCGCGCCCGTCAGGCCGCCGAGGCCGAAGGCGATCGCCTGCGCCGCGCCCCACACGCCCATGCGCATGCCCTCGCCGGCGCGCCGTCCCGCTCCGGCGAGCCCCATCATCGCGCCGATCGCGGCGACCGCGAAGAGGCCGTTCATGAAGCCCAGGGCGACGACATTGGCGGCGATCGGCCAGCCCGGGCCGGCCTGCGCGGCAAGCACGAGTCCCAAGAGCGCGACCCCCGAGCCGAGGCAGCCGCCGACGATCCAGCACCGCAATTCGGCCGGCGTCCGCCCGGCGAAGGCGCTGCCGCCGATACCGGCGGCGATCATCCCTGCGAGCACGCCGCCATGCTGCATCCCCGACAATTGCGTCGACTGGCCCGGGCTCATCGCGAAGACGAGCCCGGCGAAGGGCTCGAGGATGAGATCCTGCATCGAATAGGCGAGCATCGAGACGAAGACGAACAGGGTGAAGCGCCGCGCCACCGGATCGGCGAGCGTCTCGGCGAGCGCCTCGCCGAAGCCCGGTCCCCCGGCGGCAGGCACGGGAGGCACCTGAGCGCCGCGCTCGACGCCGGCGATCGCGGCGAGAGTGAGGAGAAAGGCGAGGAGGGCGATGCCGCCGGCGACCAGCGCCAGCCGCTGGGCCGAGAAGGGGTCGAGCAGCGCCCCCGCGATTCCGGCCGCGCCGGCGATGCCGCCCACCATCATGATCCAGGCGACCGCCGCGGCCGCCGCGCGGCGTTCGGGCACCACCCGCGCCGCGAGCAGCGCGAGGAGCGAGGTGCCGGCGGCACCGACCCCGGCGCCGATCATGGTGAAGGCGATGATCGCGAGCAGCGTTGCGGCGAGCGGCTGCGCGACGGTCATCGCCGCGGCGTCGACCGCGAGCAGCGCGCCGACCGCGAGCACGCCCATGCCGCCGACGATCCAGGGGGTGCGCCTTTGCGTCCGATCCGAGCCGTGGCCCCAGAGCGGGCGCGCGAGCTGGACCGCATAGTGCCAGGCGACGAGCCCGGCGGGAATCGAGGCGGCGAGCGCATATTCGACCACCATCACCCGGTTGAGCACCGCCGTGGCGAGCATGACGATCATTCCGATCGAGGCCTGGACCAGCCCCAGGCGGGCGATGCCGGGCCAGCCGAGCGGAGGAGCGCTCATGGCAGCGTCCCGAGGCCGATCGCGGCGGCCATCATGCCGAGCACGTAGAGCGTAGTGCCGGTGGCGTTGTACCAGGGAGCCCGGGCCGCGGGATCGCCGAGCAGCCGGACCATCAGGGCGAGCTGGACAACGAGCGAGCCGGCAACCGCGAGCGCGGAGAGAGGTAGGCTCCAGTGCCACAGCAGCAGCGCGACCACCGCCTGCGGCACTGACATCGCCGCGCAGGCGACGAGCGCCGCCCGTCGGACGCCCAGCCGCACCGGAAGCGACTTCACGCCGGTGCGCCGGTCTCCCTCGACCGCCTTGAAGTCGTTCAGGGTCATGATGCCGTGCGCGCCCAGGCTGTAGAGCAGCAGCACGACGAGCACCGGCGCGCCCGGCAGGCCGCCCGCCATCACAGCCGCGCCGGTGAACCAGGTGAGGCCCTCATAGCTCAGCGCGACGACGCCGGGGCCGATCCAGCCGCTGGTCTTGAGGCGCAGCGGCGGCGCGCTATAGACCCAGGCGAAGAGCAGGCCGAGACAGGTGGCGGCGAAGATCCACGGCCCCACCGCCAGCGCGACGAGCAGCGACAGCAGCGTTCCGGCGATCGCGATGGCGAGACCCCAGCGGCCCGGTATCCGTCCCGAAGGGATCGGCCGGCCCGGCTCGTTGATCGCGTCGACATGGCGGTCGTACCAGTCGTTCACCGCCTGGCTGGTGCCGCAGACGAGCGGTCCGGCGAGCGCGATGCCGCCGATGAGAAAGGGCCAGCGTTCGACGAGCGGCGCGCCTGCCGAGACGACGCCGCACAGAAACGCCCACATCGGGGGGAACCAGGTGATCGGCTTCAATAAGGCGAGAATGTCGGCCGGGGCCGGCATCGCATAGGAAGGCGCCGAAGTCGCGGCCCGAGTCATGGGCTCGATGCTATGCTGGACGGGGGATAGCGTCAATGACGTTGGACAGCCGCGCCGCCGCCCGCATCAGCGCCCGTTCGCTCCGCCGCCGGCGATCCCGTAGCGGTGGAGCTTGGAATAGAGGCTCTGCCGGCTCAGCCCCAATATTTCGGCCGCCGAAGCGCGATTGTTCGAGGTGTAGGCGAGCGCGGCCTCGATGCACAGCCGCTCGATGAGGTCGGTCGACTCGCGCACGATCTCCTTCAAGGGCATGCGTCCGACGAGATCGGTGAGCTGGTCGACCGACCGCGGCAGATCGCGTTCCGACGGGGGAAGGTCGCGCAGCCGCCGGCCGACGCCGCGCAGGCTGAAGCCGTAATAGCCGCCCGCCTCGGGCACCGAGACGGCCGACAGCTCGACTTCCGCCTTGCCGCCGCCGATGCCCCTTACCACGGTGGCGACGTTGCGCGCCACGCCATGTTCGGCGAGCTGGCCGAGGATGAGGTCGAGATCGATACGCGGGCGGCCGATGAACTCGCGCAGCGAGCGGCCGCGCAGCTGATCGAGCCCGCCGGCGCCGGCGAGATCGACGAAAGCGGTGTTGGCGGTGACGATGTCCAGTTCTGAATCGGCGAGCACGAAGCCGTCGGGCATGCGCTCGATCACCTGGACGAGCCGCCGCGAAGGCTCGTCGTCTTCGGGCCGGCCTTCCCCGAGCAGGCCGAGGAGATAATAGTTTTTGCCGCTCTGGCGGAAGGTCTTGGCCCAGAGGCGGACCGTCTCCCCGCCGCCGGCAGGCGCGAGCGAGGCGGGAAGCGCGTCCGCGGCGGCGGCGGCGGCGCCGAGATAGGCGATGAGCTTGTCGCGATCGTCCTTCTCGAACAGCTCCGGAAGCCGCCGGCCCGATATGCCGTCTTTCCCGGTGCCCAGCAGGCGGCCGGCGGCGGGATTGAGCTCGCGGATGCGATGGCCGTCGGCCTCGATGATGATCACCGGCTCGGAGGTCATCTCGAACAGCAGCCGGTAGCGCGCCTCGGCCTGGCGCAGGCGCAGATAGTCGCGTTCGAGCGACTGCTGCGCCTGGAGCAGCCGCTGCTGCAGCGCCGCGGTCGCGCGCACGTCGCGGCCGATCGCCACCGTGCGTCCGTCCTTGCCGATGCCGACGGTGAAATAGCGCACGGGAATGTCCTTCTCGCCGTCGGCGGGATGATTGACCTGGCGCCATCGCGCCGCCCTGCCGTTCGCCGCCATGGCAAGCATTTCCTCTATCTTGGGACGGCTCTCGACGGTGACGGTGTCGATCCAGGGCCGGCCCACCCACCCGCCGAGGTCGTTGAAATCGCCGCCGCTGGTGGCGACGTCCAATATCTTTCCGTCTTCGTCGAGCACCAGCGCGATGTCGCCGGCGGCGGCGGCGATCGCGGCCGCGCTTTGGGCGTCGAGCGCGCCGAGCAGCTTTTCGGCCTTGCTGAACCGGAGGCCGGTGTCGGGAGAGGCGGAAAGGTCGGTCACCCCTCGGTGGGCGTTCAGACCGAGACCGCTTGACGCGAGGCGTCGACGAGGCGGTCGGCGACGGCGACCGCGGCGGTGGCGGTCAGTGCCGTCGCGTCGGCGCCGACCTGCTGAGCGAGCGAGGGGTCGGCATTGGGGACGCGGCCGCCGATCATGATGCGCACGGAGGAATTTTTCGACACCTTTCTCAGCGCGGCGATCAGCGCGCGAAGCTCGTCGACCTCGCAATCGCAGCTGACCGTCAATCCGATAAGGTCGAACGGCCGCCCGGCCACCCGGTCGAGCAGGCCGCGCCGCGAGACGTCGAGCAGCAGCAGGGTCTCCCAGCCGGCGCGGGCGAAACATTCCTCGACCATCGTCGCGCCGAAGCTGTGCTGCTCGCCCGGCAGGGCGGTGAACAGGCCGTCGCGCGAGGCGGAAAAGGCGGCGACGATGCGGGGCGTGCGGGCGGCGATTTCATGCAGCACCTCCTGCAAACGCCACAGGCCCATCGTCACGGCGACGAAATCCACCCTGTCTTCTTCCCAGAGTGTTCCGAGCCGGCGCGCGACGGGGGCGAGCAGATCGATGAACAGGCTTTCCACCGGGATGCCGCGGCGCAGCAGAATCTCCATTTCGGCGAGCAGCATCTCGGCGTCGAGCGCCAGGCTCATATCCGTCGCGCGCTCGATGTCCGCCGCGCTTATGACGGCGTCCCCATCGCTGGCGACTCGCCGATCGCGCGGACCCGAATGGGCGACGAGCAGGCGCGGGATGACCTCGAGCTCGATGAGCTTGTCGAGCGGGTCGTGAGATGGCCGGGATCGGCGCGGTTCCGGTTCGCGGTAGGATGGGCTGGCGGCCTGCGATCCGTTCGAGTCGACACCGAACAAAGATGCCATTCCAGACTCCCCTCAGGTCCGGTTCCGCGCTTTCTTGCGCCTTCGGGGCGCGCCACTTTGGGTGATCTCGGCCCCCGTTCGAGTCGCCGACGATATCCCATCACGACCCTTGAAGGCAATCCGCTTTGCCCCGGCCGTCCGTCAAGCCGACCTGTCGTCCAGTTTGATTGACAGTTTCCCGCGATGATCGTAACTTCCCTGGCCTTGGAGGGAGCTGCATTTGAGCGGGACGACATACGCGGCCGCGAGCGTCAGCAATTCCGCGCTTGCCGGGGGGGCGGAAGGGACGATCTACACGGTCGAGGAGCGGTGCCGCAGGGACGAGTCGCGCTGGACCGTCGTGCAGGCCGTGCTCGCCCCCGTCCAGTTCGCGATCTTCTTCGTCAGCCTTGGCCTCGTGCTGCGCTATCTCGCCACCGGCGAAGGCGCCTTCGCCGCCGATGTCTCGATCGTCGTCAAGACGATGGCGCTCTATGCGATCATGGTCACCGGCTCGATCTGGGAAAAAGAGGTCTTCGGCCGCTGGCTCTTCGCCCGGCCCTTCTTCTGGGAAGATGTCTTCTCGATGCTGGTGCTGGCATTGCACAGCGCCTATCTCGCCATGCTGATAGGCGGCATCGGCTCGGTCGAGGAGAGGATGTTCGTCGCGCTCGCCGGCTATGCCGCCTATGTCGTCAATGCCGGCCAGTTCCTCCTCAAGCTGCGCGCGGCGCGGCTGCAGAGGCCCGCCGCACCGGCGGAAGCGGCGGCGCGGTGAGCGGTCTCGCCCCCGCCGAGCTCTCCCGCGGCGGCTGCGCCGCGCCCGAGGCTCCGGTCCTGCGCGAGCGCGGCCAAAGAGAAGTCTTCTGCGGCCTCACCGGCATCGTCTGGCTGCACCGCAAGATGCAGGACGCCTTCTTCCTCGTCGTCGGCTCGCGCACCTGCGCCCATCTCATCCAGTCCGCCGCCGGGGTGATGATCTTCGCCGAGCCGCGTTTCGCGACCGCGATCATCGAGGAGCGCGATCTCGCCGGCATGGCCGATTGCCACGAGGAGCTCGATCGCGTCGTGGACCGCCTCCTGTCGCGCCGGCCCGAGATCGGGACCCTGTTCCTCGTCGGCTCCTGCCCGTCCGAGGTGATCAAGCTCGATCTTTCCAAGGCGGCGGAGCGCCTCGCCGCCAAGCACGCGCCGGCGGTGCGCATCCTCAACTATTCGGGAAGCGGCATCGAGACGACCTTCACCGAGGGCGAGGATGCCTGCCTCGCGTCGCTGGTCCCCGAAATGCCGGCGGGTGATCCCCGGGGCGAGCGCGAGCTGCTCGTCGTCGGCGCGCTGCCCGATATTGTCGAGGACCAGTTCGTCCGGCTGTTCGCCGATCTCGGAATCGGTCCGGTCCATTTCCTTCCCGCGCGAAGCGCGCACGATTTGCCCGCGGTCGGCGCGGCGACGCGTTTCCTGCTCGCCCAGCCCTTCCTCGGCGAGACCGCGCGCGCGCTGAAAGCCCGCGGAGCGACGCGGCGGGCCGCGCCTTTCCCCTTCGGCGCCGAAGGGACGACGGCGTGGCTCAAGGCGGCGGCGCGCGCGTTCGGGATCGAGGAGATGCATTTCAACCGCGTCGTCGCGCCCTATCGCGAGCGGGCCAAGCGCGCGCTCGCCCATCATCGGGGCAGGCTGGAGGGCAAGCGCATCTCCTTCCTGCCCGATTCGCAGCTCGAAATCCCGCTCGCGCGCTTCCTCGCGACCGAACTCGGCATGGTCCCGGTCGAGGTCGGCACGCCATATCTTCACCGCGAGCATCTCGACCACGAACTGCCGCAGCTGCCGGCGACCACGCGGATCAGCGAAGGGCAGCATGTGGACAATCAGCTCGACCGGGTGCGCGCCGACCGGCCCGACCTCACCGTCTGCGGGCTCGGCCTCGCCAATCCGCTCGAGGCCGAGGGGCTCTCGACCAAATGGGCGATCGAGCTCGTCTTCTCGCCGATCCACGGCTTCGACCAGGCCGGCGATCTCGCCGAATTGTTCGCCCGGCCCCTGCGCCGCCGCGACGTGCTGAGGGTGTAGGGGGATGCAGCTTTCCGTCTGGACCTATGAAGGGCCGCCCCATGTCGGGGCGATGCGGGTCGCGACCGCGATGGAGGGCGTCCACTATCTGCTCCACGCGCCGCAGGGCGACACCTATGCCGATCTGCTCTTCACGATGATCGAGCGAAGGGCCAAGCGGCCGCCGGTCACCTACACCACCTTCCAGGCGCGCGATCTCGGCAAGGACACGGCGAGCCTGTTCCAGGAAGCGGCGCGCGATGCATATCGTCGCTTCCAGCCGGAGGCGATGATCGTCGGTGCCTCGTGCACCGCCGAATTGATCCAGGACGATCCGGCCGGCCTCGCCGAAGCGCTGCGCCTGCCGGTGCCGGTCGTGCCGCTGGAGCTCCCCTCCTATCAGCGCAAGGAGAATTGGGGCGCGGCCGAGACCTTCTATCAGATCGTGCGCAAGCTATGCGTTCCCGCGAAGGCGGGAGCCCCGCCTTCGCGGGGACACAACAAGATTTGCGCCAACATCCTCGGCCCCTCGGCGCTCGGCTTCCGTCATCGCGACGATCTCGTCGAGGTGAGGGAGATTCTTGCCCGGCTCGGCGTCGAGGTGAATGTCGTCGCGCCGCTCGGCGCGACGCCCGCCGATATCGCCCGTCTGGGCGAGGCGGATTTCAACATCCTCCTCTATCCCGAGATCGGCGGCGAGGCGGCGCGCTGGCTCGAACGCGCTTTCGAGCAGCCGGTCGTGACGACGGTGCCGATCGGCGTCGGCGCGACCCGCGATTTCATCGCCGAGGTCGCCGCGCTGGCGGGCGTCGATCCCGAGCCTGCGCTCGCCTACGAAGGCTCGCGCATGCCCTGGTGGAGCCGCTCGGTCGATTCGACCTATCTCACCGGCAAGCGCGTCTTCATCTTCGGCGACGCGACCCATGCCGTCGCCGCGGCGCGCGTCGCCAGCGAGGAGCTCGGCTTCGAGGTTTGCGGGCTCGGCTGCTACAACCGCGAATATGCGCGCGAGGTCCGCGCCGCCGCGAAGCTCTACGATGTCGAGCCGCTCATCACCGACGATCATATGGCGGTCGAGGAGGCCATAACCGAAGCCGCCCCCGAGCTCGTGCTCGGCACCCAGATGGAGCGCCACATCGCCAAGCGTCTGGGCCTGCCCTGCGCGGTGATATCCGCCCCGGTCCACGTCCAGGATTTCCCCGCGCGCCATTCGCCGCAAATGGGCTTCGAGGGTGCCAACGTGCTGTTCGACAGCTGGGTCCACCCGCTGGTGATGGGGCTCGAGGAACATCTCCTCACCATGTTCCGCGAGGATTTCGAATTCTCCGACGAGGCCGGGGCGAGCCACCTTCACGCAATCCTCCCCGCGCGAAGCGCGGGGAGGGGGACCGCCGAAGGCGGTGGAGGGGTAGGAGCCAAAGGCGAGCCCTCCGACGCTCACGATGCGAAGCTCGACGCTTCGCGTCTCGCGCCCCTCCACCATGCTTCGCATGGTCCCCCTCCCCAACATGTTGGGGAGGATCTCTGGACTGCAGAAGCCGAGGCTGAGCTGAAGAAAATCCCCTTCTTCGTCCGCGGCAAGGCGAGGCGCAACACCGAGACATTCGCCGCCGAACGGGGCCGCGAGAGGATCGACCTCGAGACGCTCTACGATGCGAAGGCGCATTATGCCCGGTAAGGCGATCCCTCCCGGCCGGAAGGCCCCGGTGCGCGGCGTCATCGTGACGCTCGACAATCACCTCGCCGCCGCCGCCGAGCGCGCCGCCGAGCGGCTCGCCAGGGAGAATATCTCGATCGGCTTTCACGCCGCCGCCGACTGGGACCGCGATCCGGCGGCGCTCGACCGCGCCCGCGAAGATGTCGCAAGGGGCGACATCGTCATCGCCACCATGCTCTTCCTCGACGATCATGTTCGCGCCATCCGCCCGGCGCTCGAGGCACGACGCGAGCAGTGCGATGCGATGCTCGGCCTGATGTCCGACGGGGACATCGTCCGCCTCACGCGGATGGGCGCCTATCGCATGGATGCGCCGGCGAGGGGGCCGATGGCGCTTTTGAAAAGGCTGCGCGGTTCGAAGAAGCCGGGCGCGAGCTCGGGCGCGGGGCAGATGCGGATGCTGCGCCGCCTGCCCAAAATCCTCAAATATATCCCCGGCACGGCGCAGGACGTGCGCGCCTATTTCCTCACCCTGCAATATTGGCTCGCCGGATCGGACGACAATGTCGAGAGCATGGTTCGCGCGCTGATCGACCGCTATGCGGCGGGCGAGAGGGAGGCGCGACGGGGCGCGACCAAGGCCGCGCCGCCGATCGAATATCCCGAAATGGGCGTCTACCATCCGCGCCTCAAAAGCGGTCTCGGCGCGAAGATGAGCGAAAGCGCCAGGGCGCTGCCGCGGCGGCGCAAGCCCGAAGGCCGGGTCGGGCTCATCCTGCTGCGTTCTTATCTCCTGGGGCGCGACGCCGGCCATTATGACGGCGTCATCTCCGCCATGGAGGCGGCGGGTCTCGAGGTCGTGCCCGCCTTCGCGAGCGGGCTCGACGCGCGGCCGGCGATCGAGCGCTATTTCATGAAGGAGGGCAGGGCATCGGTTGACGCGATCGTAAACCTCACCGGCTTCTCGCTCGTCGGGGGGCCGGCCTATAACGACGCCGAGGCGGCGGCCTCGCTTTTGGCCAAGCTCGACATTCCCTATCTCGCCGCCCATCCGATCGAGTTTCAGAGCCTCGAGGAATGGCGCGGGCGGCGCCAGGGTTTGCTGCCGATCGAAGCGACCATGATGGTAGCGCTGCCCGAGCTCGACGGCGCGATCTGCCCCTCGGTCTTCGGCGGCCGCGCGGCCGAAAGCGGCGCCCCGGTGCGGGCGATGACGAGCGATCCCGAGCGCGCCCATGCGCTCGCCGCACGGACGGCGAAGCTGATCGCGCTGCGCCGCCGCGGCGAGGCCGAGCGCAAGCTGGCGATCGTGCTCTTCAACTTCCCGCCCAATGCCGGCGCCACGGGCACTGCGGCGCATCTCGCCGTGTTCGAATCGCTCCACGCGACACTCGCCCGCCTCGCCGACGAGGGCTATCGCATCGAGGTGCCCGAGACCGTCGAGGCGCTGCGCGACGCGATCTTGAAAGGCAATGCCGAAGCCTTCGGCGCCGACGCCAATGTCGCCGCGCGCCTGCCCGCCGACGATCATGTCCGCCGCGAGCCCTATCTTGACGAGATCGAGGCGCAATGGGGCCCGGCGCCGGGCCGCCAGCAGGCGGACGGTTCGACGATCCACGTCTATGGCGCGCGCTTCGGCAACATCTTCGTCGGCGTCCAGCCCGCCTTCGGCTATGAGGGCGATCCGATGCGGTTATTATTCGAGGGGGATTTCGCCCCGACCCACGCCTTTTCCGCCTTTTATCGCTGGATTCGCACCGATTTCGCCGCCGACGCGGTCTTGCATTTCGGCACCCATGGCGCATTGGAATTCATGCCCGGCAAGCAGGTCGGCCTGTCGGGCGACTGCTGGCCCGAGCGGCTGATCGGGGATCTTCCCAATTTCTATCTCTACGCCGCCAACAACCCGTCCGAGGCGATCATCGCCAAAAGACGCAGCGCGGCGACGCTCGTTTCCTATCTGACGCCGCCGCTCGCCGAGGCCGGGCTTTACAAGGGCTTCGCCGATTTGAAGGCGCTGGTCGAGCGCTGGCGCGGCTGCGACGATGGCGAGGAGCGCGCCGCCCTCGAGGGAATGGTCGCGGAGCAATGCGAAACGCTCGATATCGAAACCGGCGATATCGCCGCTCTCGCAGGCCGGCTCTACGAGCTCGAGCGGACGCTCATTCCACACGGTCTTCACGTCTTCGGCAGCCGTCCCGACGGCGCCGAGCGCGAGGATTTTCTTACCGCGCTGGCCGAGGCCGATCCCGAAGCCTCGCGCGCCGCGCTCGAGGCGAAGCTCGCCGCCAATGACGAGCTAGGATCGCTCGTCCATGCGCTGGGCGGAGGCTATGTCGAGCCCGCGCCGGGCGGCGATGTTCTGCGCAATCCGGAGGTGCTGCCTACCGGCCGCAACATCCACGGCTTCGACCCCTTCCGCATTCCGAGCGCTTTCGCGGCGAGGGAAGGCGCGGCGCAGGCGGAGCAGGTGATCGCCCGCCACCTCGATGCCGGTGGCGCATTCCCCGAAAGCCTCGCAATGGTGCTGTGGGGCACCGACAATATGAAGAGCGAGGGGGTGCAAATCGGCCAGGTGCTGGCGCTGATCGGCGCGCGGCCCAGGCTCGACGGCTATGGCCGGCTCGCCGGCGCCGAGCTCATCCCTCTGGAAGAACTCGGCCGGCCGCGCATCGATGTCATCGTCACCCTGTCGGGCATTTTCCGTGATCTCCTGCCTCTGCAGACGCGGATGATCGCCGAAGCCGCCTGGCTCGCCAGCGCCGCCGACGAGCCCGCCGAGATGAACTTCGTGCGCAAGCACAGCCTCGCGCACATGGCGGCGCATGGCTGCGACCTCGAAACCGCGTCCTTGCGCGTCTTCTCCAATGCCGAGGGCGCCTATGGCGCGAACGTCAACCAGCTCATCGACGGCGGCGTGTGGGCCGATCCTGACGAACTCGCCGAAGCCTTCGAGACGCACAAGGGCTTTGCCTATGGCGTCCACGGCGGCCCGGTGCAGCAGCGCGCGCTGCTCGAATCGGCGCTCGGCACGGTCGATTTCACCTATCAGAATCTCGAAAGCGTCGAGCTGGGCGTCACCGATATCGACCATTATGTCGACTGCCTGGGCGGAATCAGCCGATCGGTCGCCAAGGCAAGAGGGGGGGCGGCGCCGGTCTACATCCTCGATGCGACGCGGGGGAAGGCGAAGGTCCGCACGCTCGCCGAGCAGATCGACCTCGAAACGCGCACCCGCACGCTCAACCCCAAATGGTATGAAGGCATGCTCCGCCACGGCTTCGAGGGCGTGCGGCATATCGAGGGCCATGTCACCAACACCATGGGCTGGTCGGCGACCACCGGCGAGGTCGCGCCCTGGGTGTATCAGAAGATCAGCGAGACCTTCGTGCTCGACGAGGAGATGCGCAAGCGCCTCGCCAGCCTCAATCCGAAAAGTTCGGCGCGCGTGGCCGGCCGATTGCTCGAAGCCTGCGCGCGCCGGCTGTGGGAGCCAGACGAGGACACATTGGCGGCCCTTCATGCCGCGAGCGACGATCTCGAAGATCGTTTGGAAGGCGTGGCCGCGGCGGAATGACGGGAGGAAGAACATGACCCTGCTCGAAGCGGAAAGGACTGCTCCCCCCGACGGCGAGGGTTCGGTCCAGGTCGCGCTCGATCCGCGCGACGCGATCAAGGGCGCCAAGGTGTTCGCGGTCTACGGCAAGGGGGGCATCGGCAAGTCGACGACTTCGTCCAACCTCTCGGCCGCCTTTTCCAAGCTGGGCCATCGGGTGCTCCAGATCGGCTGCGATCCCAAGCATGATTCGACATTCACGCTCACCAAGAAGCTGATGCCGACGGTGATCGACGTGCTCGAGACGGTCGAATTCCACGCCGAGGAGCTGCGGCCCGAGGACTATATGTTCGAAGGCTATAACGGCGTCATGTGCGTCGAGGCCGGCGGCCCCCCGGCGGGCACCGGCTGCGGCGGCTATGTCGTCGGCCAGACGGTGAAGCTTTTGAAGCAGCATCACCTGCTCGAGGACACCGATGTCGTCATCTTCGACGTGCTGGGCGATGTCGTCTGCGGCGGCTTCGCGGCGCCCCTGCAACATGCCGAGCGCGCGCTCGTCGTCGCGGCCAACGATTTCGATTCGATCTTCGCGATGAACAGGATCGTCGCCGCGATCAAGGCGAAGGCGAAGAATTACGACGTCCGCCTCGCCGGCGTCGTCGCCAACCGCTCGGCCGAAACCGACGAGATCGACAGGTTCAACGAGGCGATCGGCATGAAGCGCCTCGCTCATTTCCGCGATGTCGACGCCATCCGCCGCTCGCGGCTCAAGAAATGCACGCTGTTCGAGATGGAGGATTCCCCCGAGGTCGAGCAGGCGCGCGAGGAATATGTGCGCCTCGCCGAGATGCTCTGGGCCGGAGTCGATCCGCTCGACGCGACGCCGATGAAGGACCGCGACATTTTCGATTTTCTGGGGTTCGAATGATGCGCGAAGCTAGGTCTTTGAATAACCGTCACGCTGAACTTGTTTCCAGGTCCATCCTTCCGTCCCGGGAGCCGGTGCAAGCGGAGAGATGGATGCTGAAACAAGTTCAGCATGACGAACGACCAGTTTCGCGCTCGACTTATGTGAACCGGCGCGACCGGCTCGAAAACTATTTCGACGGCACTGCCAAGAAGGCTTGGATCGACCTCACTTCCGAAGCGCCGCTGAGCGGCATCCGCGCGACCGTGCGCGCGGGGCGCGAGCGGATGCGCGAAACGCTGCTCGATTGGCTGCCCGACGATCTCAGGCGCACGCGGCTGCTCGACGCGGGCTGCGGCACCGGCGCGCTCGCCGTCGAGGCGGCGCGGCGGGGCGCCCGGGTCGTCGCGGTCGACGTTGCCGAAGGCCTCGTCGACATCGCCCGCGAGCGCGCGCCCTCCTTCCTCGGCCATGGCGAGATCGACTGGCATGTGGGCGACATGCTCGATCCGGCGCTCGGGCGTTTCGACCATGTCGTGGGGATGGATTCGCTGATCCACTATCCGGTCGCCGACATCGTCGCGGTGCTCGACGCGCTCGGGATGCGCTGTGGCGGTTCGATGCTCTTCACCTTCGCCCCCCGGACCCCTGCGCTCGCGGCGATGCACGGCCTCGGCCGCCTGTTCCCGCGCGGCAACCGCGCGCCGGCGATCGAGCCCGTGTCCGAGCGGGCCCTGCGCAAGCGCCTTGCCGCGCTTTCGGAGTGGCGGATCGCAAGAAGCGCGCGCGTCGCGAGCGGCTTCTACACCTCGCAGGCGATCGAGCTGGTGAGGCGCTGATGGCGGGGCCTCTCTTCTTGCGCTGGAGCCGGGTGGCGAGCCAATGGCTGCCCTTCGCCGACGCTGCGAGCGAAGACCTGCCCTTGAAGCGCCTGTTGCGTCTCGCCCTGTTCCAGGTCAGCGTCGGCATGGCGACGGTGCTTTTGACCGGCACCTTGAACCGGGTGATGATCGTCGAATTGTCGACGCCCGCCTGGCTCGTCGCGCTGATGGTCGCCATTCCGCTCGTCGTCGCGCCCTTCCGCGCGCTCATCGGACATAAGTCGGACACCCACCGCTCGCTGCTGGGCTGGCGGCGCGTGCCCTATATCTGGTTCGGTTCGCTGATGCAGTTCGGGGGCCTCGCGATCATGCCCTTCGCGCTTCTTTTGATGTCGCGGCCGGAAAGCTTCGCCGCTGGCGTCGCTTTCGGCGGCATCGCTTTCCTGCTGACCGGCGCCGGGCTTCACACCACCCAGACCGCGGGGCTCGCTCTCGCCACCGATCTCGCGCCGCCCGACCGGCGGCCGCGCGTCGTCGCGTTGCTCTATGTAATGCTGCTCGTCGGCATGATGTTCTCGGCCTTCGTCATCGGCGGGCTGCTCGCCGATTTCTCGCCCACGCGCCTCGTCCAGATCATCCAGGGCGCGGCGGTGCTCACCATGGTTCTCAACATCGTCGCGCTGTGGAAGCAGGAGGCGCGCGACAAGGCTATGACCGCGCCCGAACGCGAGACGCCCGCCTTCGCCGAGGTCTGGCGCGCCTTCATCGCCGAAGGACGCAGCGCAAGGCTGCTCGTCGCGGTCGGGCTCGGCGCCGCCGCCTTTTCGATGCAGGACGTGCTTCTCGAGCCCTATGGCGGCGAGATATTGGGCCTGTCGGTGGGAGCGACGACCGCGCTCACCGGCGCCTGGGCGGCCGGCACGCTCGCCGGTTTCGCGCTCGCCGCCCGGCGGCTCGGCGACGGCTCCGAGCCGCATCGCGTCGCCGGGTTCGGGGTCGTCGCAGGGATCGCCGCATTTCTGATGGTGCTGTTCGCCGGGCCGCTCGCCTCGCCCGGCCTGCTCTTCGCCGGCGCGGCGACGATCGGCCTCGGCCTGGGTCTGTTCGCGGTCGGCACGCTGGTCGCGGCGATGGCGCTTGCGCGCGACGGCCAGGCCGGGATCGCTCTCGGCGCCTGGGGAGCGGTGCAGGCGAGCGCGGCCGGAGTGGCGATCCTGGTCGGCGGGGTCGCCCGCGACATCGTCTCGGCGGCGGCGCTGTCCGATGCGCTGGGGGCGACCCTCGCCCATCGGGCGACGGGATATGGAAGCGTCTATCTGTTCGAAATACTGCTGTTGTTGAGCACTTTGGTGGTGCTGGGCCCGCTGGTGGGCGCGCGCGGGGGGCAAGCCGCCGCCCCGCCCGGTCGCTTCGGGCTGAGCGAGTTTCCGACATGAGGGATAGGAAAGGAAGTTGAAATGCCGGATGCTGTTCTTGTCGGCAATATCGACGTTGCCGAACTCGTTTTCTGGGCCTTCGTGCTCTTCTTCATCGGCCTCGTCTTCTATCTGAGGCGCGAGGATCGGCGCGAAGGCTATCCCGCCGAGGACGAGCTCACCGGAAGGCTCGAAAGCCCGGGCGGGCCGCTGTCGGTGGCGCCGGGCAAGACTTTCAACCTGCCCTTCGGGCGCGGCACGGTGAGCCCGCCGACGGGCCTGCGCGAGCCGGTCGACATCGCCGCCCGTCGCACCGACCGGTTCGTGGGCGCGCCCTATGCGCCGACCGGCGATCCCTTCGTCGACGGCATCGGTCCGGCGGCCTGGGCCGAGCGTGCGCGCTTTCCCGATCTCGACGCCGAGGGGCGGCCGCGCATCGTGCCCCTAGCCTCCGATCGCGCCATCTATGTCGCGCCCAAGAGCCCGGATCCGCGCGGCATGGTCGTCACCGGCGCCGACGGCAGGGTCGCCGGCACCGTCACCGATCTTTGGATCGACCGTTCGGACCGGGTGATCCGCTATCTGGAGATCGCGACGCCGGCCGGCCGCCAGGTGCTGGCGCCGATGGCGATGTCGAAGGTCGACGGGCGGCGCGGCCGCGTCCATGTCGATGCCATTCCCGCCGAGCGCTTCGCCGGGGTGCCGATGCCGGCCACGCCAGGCCAGATCAGCCGCTACGAGGAGGAGCGCGTCCAGGCCTATTATGGCGGCGGCTATCTCTACGGGCTGCCGACCAGGGCGGAGCCGCTGCTGTGATGGAGCATGAGGAAGAGCCGGTCCGGGGCCTGCCCGGCCGTCTGCCGCCCGGCGAGCATATCCTCTGGCAGGGTTGCCCCGACTGGCGGCTGTTCGCCCGCACCGCCCTGCCGCTGCGCGCTCTCGCGGTCTATTTCGCGCTGCTCATCGGCTGGAGCCTTGCTGCCGGCAGCCCGTATGGCGCCGCGGCCACCTTCGTCGCCGGCCTCGCCCTTTTCGGTCTCATGCTGCTTTTCGCCTGGGGAGTAGGGCGCAGCACCGTCTATACGCTCACCGACAAGCGGATCGTGCTCAGGATCGGCATCGCGCTGGCCAAATGCGTCAACCTGCCGCTGGCGTTGATCGCCGCCGCCGACCTTAGGCGCCATGGCGACCGCGGCGGCGACATATTGCTCACGCTCAACGAGGGAGAGCGCGTCGGCTATGCCCTTTTATGGCCGCATGTTCGGCCCTGGCGGCTGGCGCGGCCGCAGCCGATGCTGCGCGCGCTGCCCGACGCCGAGGCGCTGGCGCAACTGCTTTCGCGCGCCGCCGCCGAATATCTTTCCGAACGCGATGGGAACGGCGAAGCGGTAGCACGGCGCCGTCCGGCCGCCGCCATGGAGGCGGCCGCATGAGCGCCACGCACAGCCATGAAAACACCGTGCCCAAGGGGGCGCTGGTCCTCGCCGCGATGCTCGTCTCGATTTCCCTCCTCCTGACGAGCGCGGTGAGGGTCGGCGCCCTCGACCCCGTTCCGACCGCCGCAGCGCAGCGCAGCGCAGCGGGCACCGGTCTCGTCGAGCGCCGCAGCCTTCGCTTTCTCGACCGCGCCGACGGCGCGGTGCTGATCGAGGATGCGGCGACGGGCGAGCGGGTCGCCATCGTCGGCGAGGAAGGTGGCGGCTTCATTCGCGGCGTCATGCGCGGCCTCGCGCGCGAGCGGCGCATGTACGGCGCCGGCGCCCGCCCCCCCTTCGAGCTCGCCTTATGGGAAGACGGCGCGCTCTCGCTCACCGACAGCGTCACCGGCCGGGTGATCGAGCTCGGCGGCTTCGGGGCCGACAATCGCGCCGCCTTCGCGCGCTTGCTCGAGGAGCCGTCATGATGACCTTCCGCCGTGCGAGCTTCGAAACGCCCTGCCGCATCGCGGTCGAGCAGAGCGAGGAGCATTTCCATGCCCATGTCGAGCTCGTCGGCGATGTCGCGATCGGCCCCGGCGACCGGGTGCGGGTGCATGGCGATCCGATCAGCGTGCCTTTCGGGGGCAGCGCCAGCTTCGAGCGCGTCGCCACCGTCACTCGCGCCGCCCCGCTGACCCGCGCCTGGGTGCGGATCGCTTCCTATTTCGACCTCGCCGAGCTTTACGAGGTCAGCTTCACGACGAGGAGACTCTCATGAACGCCCCCGCCAAGATCGAGCAGCCTACCGACACGCTGGAGATGGCGCGCCAGGACACCGTCCTTTCCCCCCGCTTCTACACCACCGATTTCGACGCCCTGGACCGCATCGACGTCTCCTCCGTGCGGGCCGAATGGGATGGGCTCATCGCCGAGCTAGAACGCGACCGCAACAAATATCATTTCAAGCGCGACGCGAGTTTCGACGGGGTCATCGAGAATCTCGATCCCGCGCTCAGGCGCGAATTCATCGACTTTCTGGTGAGTTCTCTGACGGCCGAATTTTCCGGCTGCATCCTCTATGCCGAGATCGCCAAGCGGACGAAGAATCCCGACGTCAAGAAGCTGTTCAAGCTGCTCGCGCGCGACGAAAGCCGTCATGCCGGCTTTTTGAACGAAACGTTGAAGGACGCCGGCATCGGCATCGATCTCTCCTTCCTCACGCGGACCAAGAAATACACGTTTTTCAAGCCCAAGTTCATCTTCTTCGCCACCTATCTGTCGGAGAAGATCGGCTATGCGCGCTATATCTCGATCTATCGCCAGCTCGCCGCTCATCCCGGGTTGCGCTTCCACCCGATCTTCCAGTGGTTCGAGAACTGGTGCGAGGACGAGTTCCGCCATGGCGAGGCGTTCGCGCTGCTGATGCGCGCCGATCCGAAGCTCCAGCGCGGCATCAACCGGCTGTGGATCCGCTTTTTCCTCGTCTCGGTCTACGCCACCATGTACATCCGCGATCATTCGCGCCCCGTCTTTCACGCGGCGCTCGGCCTCGATCCGACCGAATACGACTATCGCGTCTTTACGATCTGCAACCGGATCAGCCGCCAGGTCTTTCCTGTCGAGCTCGATATCGACAATCCCAAATTCCGCCTTCGGCTCGAGCGACTGCGGCGGATCGCCGATGGCATTGACCGCGCCAGGGCGGAAGGCGGGGCGCCGGGTCTCCTCAAACGCGTGGGGCTCGTCGCCGCGGCGGGGGCCACGCTGCTCCATCTGTTTCTCACCCGCGCGCGCCGGCATGAGCTTCCCGCGACCGTGCGCACGGCGCCCGCCTGGTGAGCCTTTCCGGCCATATCCTGCCAATCCTCGCGGCGGCGCTCGTCTGGTTCGCCGCGACCGGGCTCATCGTCTGGCTCGATAGCCGCCCGCGCGAGACTTTCGGGACGAGCCTGAAGGCCGGCGGCCTGTTCGGGGCGGTCGGGCTGATCGCGATCGTCGCCGCGTCGGGCGCTTCCGGCATCGCCGCAGTCTATATTTCCTTCGCCGGCGCGCTCGCCATCTGGGGCTGGCACGAGCTCGCCTTCCTGACCGGCGCGGTGACCGGCCCGCGCCGGCGCCCCTGCGATCCCGGAGCGCGGGGCCTTCGCCGCTTCCTCGATGCTTCGGCGACCGTCATCCATCATGAGCTGGCGCTGGCGGCTACGGCGATCATTCTTCTCTCCTTGAGCTGGACCGCCGAGACCCAAACGGGCGCCCTGGCCTTTCTCCTCCTCTTCGTCTTCCGCCTCAGCGCCAAGCTCAACATTTTCGCAGGCGTGCCCAATTTCAGCGACGAGCTGCTTCCCGGCCATCTTTTCTATCTGCGCAGCTATTTCGGCAGCAGGCGCTTCACTCCGCTGCTTCTCGTCTCGCTCGCCGCCGCTCTCATGCTCACCGTCTGGCTCGGCGGCAAGGCGATTGCAGCGCCCGCCGACAGCGCGCAGGCGGCGGGCGCGAGCCTCCTGTTCGCCCTTGCCGCGCTGGGCACGCTCGAACATCTGTTTCTCGCGCTGCCTTTCCGCGACGGCGCGCTGTGGCGCTGGGCGGTTCCGGCGCGCCGCAACGCCTGAGGGCCGGCAAGCAAAATCGAATGAGCGCCGGCGATCGCGCCCGCCTTCTGATTCGATTCAACCGTCCTCGCTCGGCGTCATCACGGCCAGTGCCGCGCCTTCGGGATCGGTGATCACCGCCATCCGCCCGACATCAGGAATGTCCCATGCCGGCGCGACGATCTTGCCGCCCTGCCCCTCGACCTCGGACAGGGTCGCGTCGACCTCGTCGACCTCGATATAGACGAGCCACATCGGCGGCACGCCCTCGAACTGCGGGCCTTCCATCTTCAGATAGCCGCCATGGCCGTTCTCTGCGCCCTCTTTGGTGATCAGCCTATAGGGCGGCCCGTCGCCCATCGGCATGTCCTTGGACTGCCAGCCGAACAGCTTCTCGTAAAAGGGGGCGAGCCGCTCCGGATCGCGGCAGTTAAGCTCGTGCCAATACCAGTCGCCATGCGCCATGATGCTCTCCTCTGCTCGATAGACCGGCAGCCTGTCAGACCAATGCGGCGATTATGATGACAGCGTGATGCTGGTCAGGCGGCGACGGCGCGGCGGGCGAGCGCGCATTGCGACCAGATTTCGGAGAGCGCCTCGATCAGCCGGTCGATGTCTCTGTCGCTGTGTACGGGCGATGGCGTGAGGCGCAGCCGCTCGCTTCCCTTGGGCACGGTCGGATAGTTTATGGGCTGCACGTAGATGCCGTGATTGTCCATCAGCCAGTCGCTGATCCTTTTGCACTTCACCGGATCGCCGACCATCACCGGGATGATGTGGCTCGGATTGTCGAAATGCGGTATACCGAGCACATTGAGCTTGTGCCGCACCTTGGCGACCCTCTCCTGGTGGCGCGCGCGCTCGAAGGAACTCGCCTTGAGATGGCGGATGCTCGCCCGGGCGCCGGCGGCGAGCGCGGGCGGCAAGGCGGTGGTGAAGATGAAGCCCGAAGCGAAGCTGCGCACGAAATCGCACAAGGCGACCGAGGCGGCGATATAGCCGCCCATCACCCCGAACGCCTTGCCGAGCGTGCCTTCGATGACGTCGATCCGGTCCATCAGCCCCTCGCGCTCGGCGATGCCGCCGCCGCGTGGCCCGTAGAGCCCGACGGCATGGACTTCGTCGATATAGCTCAGCGCGTCATGGGTTTCGCAGACCTCGAGGATTTCGGCGATCGGGGCGATGTCCCCGTCCATCGAATAGACGCTTTCGAAGGCGACGATCTTGGGCCGGCCCGGCTCGACCGCGGCGAGGCGGCGATCGAGATCCTCGGGATCGTTATGCGCCCAGATCTGCTTTTCGGCGCGGCTGTGGCGGATGCCCTCGATCATCGAGGCATGGTTGCCGGCATCCGACAGCACGACGCAGCCGGGCAGGCGCGCGGCGAGCGTGCCGAGCGCGGCCCAGTTCGAGACATAGCCGGAAGTGAAGAGAAGCGCCGATTCCTTGCCGTGCAGATCGGCGAGCTCGCGCTCGAGCAGCACGTGATGATGGTTGGTGCCGGAGATGTTGCGGGTGCCGCCGGCCCCGGCGCCGCACTGATCGATAACCTCGTGCATCGCTTCTAGCACCTTAGGGTGCTGGCCCATGCCGAGATAGTCGTTAGAGCACCAGACGGTGATCGGCTGGGTTTCCTCGCCGACATAGCGGGTGGCCCGGGGGAAGGCGCCGCGCTTGCGCTCGATCTCGGCGAAGATGCGGTAGCGCCCTTCGCCACGCACGCCGTCGAGCTGCGCGCGGAAGAAACCCTCATAGTCCATTTGCGCCCCCTTCGGGTTGGGTCAGCATTTCGGGCCGCTCGAGCAGTTCGGGAACGGCGCCTTCGGGCCCGACCTGATCGGCCGCGCTCACGGCCCCGGGCGGTCTCATATAAGGATATTGCGATAGCACCGAAACGCCGCCGAGCGGTTTCGCCTGGCCGTTGTGGCAGGTAAGGCAATTGACCTTGAACGGGTCGCCCGCCGGCCCCTTGCGCGCCGCCGGCAGGATGCCGGTGAGCGGCCGGATATAGCCGTGATTGATATCGCGCACCATGCGGATGCCGTAATAGGCGGTGGCGCGCTGCGCCCTGCTCAGCGTCCATTCGCGGAACGACTGGGTGTTGTGGCAATAGGTGCAGTTGACGCCGAGCGCTTCGGACAGATGCATCATGATGCCGTAGCTTTCCTCCGCCGCCTTGATCGGGACCTGGTGCCGCTTGCTCGGATAGCCGCTGTTGGAGGCGACTCGGATTTCGTCCGGATCGCCCGAGAAATAGCCGCGGAAGACGTCATAGGGAAGCGAGGAATAGCCGACATTGGCGCTGGGAGCGTTCTGGCCGCGGCGCTGGCCGCGTACGCTGAGATCGTCGCTCCGGTCGCGATTGGCCCAGATGAAGGTCGGCACGGGCTCGCCGCGGTGGCAGGTGAAGCAGGTGACGCCGGTGTCGCCGACATGGCTCGCCCAGCGGCCGTTGATCGCCCGTGTCATCTCGATCATCTGCCGCGCGACGATCTTGGTGTAGACGTTGTCGGCGGCGAGATTGGCCGGATCGTGGCAATAGTTGCAGCCCTGTTCGGGCGAGACCCATTCGGTGATCGCCGCCATCAGATGGTCGAAACGCTCGACGCTCATGTCGCCCAGCACCTGGACGTTTTGATAGACCGCGCCCGCTCGCGGGCCGGTGTCGGGCGGTAGCGCATAGGGCGCGTCGGGCATTGCCGCCGGGGTGACGAAATTGTCGGGATCGTAGATTTGCTCGAGGCCGGTGCCGCGATAACCGGTCTGCTCGACCTCCTTGGGCCCGAGCTCGCAGGCGGGGAGGGCGATGAGCGCCGCGAGCGGCAGCGCGGCGATGGTCAGGCGCTTGTTCATGGCATCGTCCTCGGCTGGAGCGCGGGATCGCCGACCCCGGTGCTCGGATAATCGGGCGCATAGTGATGCTCGACCGCCCACAGATACCAGTTGTCGACCACGGTGCCGGTGATGAGGATGCCGATGCCGCCCGTCAGCGTCGTCAGCACCGCGAACCACCAGGCCCAGCGATGGATCGATTCCATCGTCGCGTTGAAGCCCATCGTCCAGCGCCAGAAAAGGGCCGCGCGCTCGGCCGCGGTGCCGCGATCGGTGATCTGCTCGATCTCGCGCTCGCCGCGGTAACGGCCGTCCGCCAGGATGGTGGCGCCGTGCATCGCGAAGAGCAGGGTGGAGCCGTAGAGGAAGACGATCGAGAGGCAGTGGAAGGGGTTGTAGAAGAGATTGCCGTAGCGGATCGAGAAAGCCGCCGTCCAGTCGAGATGGGGGAAGATGCCGAAGGGCACGCTTTCGGCCCAGCTGCCCATCAACAGCGGCCGGATGAAGCCGAGCACGAGCATCAGCCAGATCGCCGACAGGAACGCCCAGGCGACATGGGTGCCCATGCCGAGCGCCTTCGCCCGCCGATAGGTGCGCAGCCACCAGAGCAGCACCGAAGCGGTGAGGCAGAAGCCGGCGATCTGCCACCAGCCCCCCTCGGCGAGTGGCACGAACAGCTGGAAGCCATATTCGGGCCCCGGCGGCTCGAGCGCGAGCCACGGCAGCTGGCGCACGAACTGGACCGGATCCCAGTTGACCGAGGCCCACATGTTGAGGCCGACGATCTCGAACCACAGAAAGCCGAAGACGAGCGAGGCGATGCCCGTCCAGCCGAGATAGATCGGGCCGATCTGGGCCGAGCCGAGGCGGCCGAGCAGATGGCTGAAGCCTCCCCGCCCGAGGCGCCCATAATCGCCGATCCGCAGCGGCATCCCGATCTCGGGCGCCGAGCGCAGCTGCACCTGGGTGAAGATGTTCTGATAGCGCGCCATCGTCTATACTCCCCCGCCGGTCGACCAGATCGGCAGCTCGAGCCACCAGGTCCACCATTCCGGCCAGCCTCTGGTCCACATCGGCCCCGAGATGATGATGCACACCGCGCTCCAGAAACCGGCGTTGAGTGCGAGCAGAAGGCCGAGGCGGTGGATGCCTAGCGTGCCTATGGAATAGCCGATCAGGTCGCGGAAGAAGGTGTCCTCATATTCGGGCGTCTTCACTTCCTCGCCGCGGCCCGGATTGACCGCGGACAGCACCACCGCCCCGTGCAGCGCGAGCGCGAAGGTGGTCGTGAAGAAGAAGGACACGGCCAGCATGTGCGCGGGATTGTAGTGGAAATGAAGATATTGATAGCCGGTGTTCGACACCCAGTCCAAATGGCTGAATATGCCGTAGGGGAAGCCGAAGCCCCAGGCGCCCAGCAGCCACGGGCGGATGATCACCAGCGAGACATAGGCGAAGATCGCCACCCCGAAGGCGACCGGCACATGATAGCCGATGCCGAGCTTGCGGCAGATCTCGACCTCCCTCAGCGCCCAGCTGACGAAGGCCCCGGTCGCGCAGACGGTGATGATCTGCCAGAAGCCGCCGTCCCTGAGCGGCGCGAGCCCGAGCCCATATTCATAGTCGGGCGGGGCGATGCTGATCAGCCAGGGATTCCAGGTCGGCCCCAGCGAGGCGGCGTAGAAGATGAGGGCGGTGCCGAGGGCGGCGAACAGCGCCGTGGTGACGCCGAAAAAGCCGACATAGAAGGGGCCGACCCAGAAATCGAACAGGTCCCCGCCGATCAGCGTCCCCCCGCGGACCCGGTATTTGCGTTCAAAACTGAGCAGCGCCATAGCTCATACCTCCGCCCCCCGCGGCCGGCGGGCCTTTGTTGCTTCCACTCCACGCCCGGGGGCGCCGCTCATGCGCGCGGACCGCCCCCCGGACGAACCGACCCCTAAGGGGTCGGCTCGGCGACCGGCTCGGCCTCCTCGGTCATCACCGGCGCCGGTTCCTCGGCGACCAGCGGCTGATCGGGAACCGTCGTTACCGGCATGGTCGCGGGGCTGGTCGCCATCGCCGGCGCCTCGGCGGTCTGGGGACCGTCGAGCCAGTTGAAGCGATCGGTGCTGAGCAGGATGAAATGGATCAGCAAGGCCAGCACGAACAGGAATATGAACAGCGCCACCAGCGTGCGGCGCGGATCGAATATCAGCCAGAATCTCCACATGGTCTTTTCCCTTTCTCTAGGCCAGGAATGAGGTCAGGGCGGCGCTCGCGAGCTGGGTCGCTTCGCCCACCATCGCATAGCCTTCGTCGCCCGGAAGCCAGGGCCGCCACATCCACGCCAGCACATGCGCGATGATCGCGATGATCGTGAATATGATGAAGCTGCTCATGAACAGCTTGTGGAATTCCTTGGCCTCATCGGGCGTCAGATAGGTTCCGGGCCCGACCCTTTCGTCTCGGTCTCTGATGTCGCTCATATCTCCATCTCCACTATGCCCGGCGCCCCCGGGCGGCTTCTTCCGCGGCGCCTTCCGCCGCGAAATCGGTGATCCGGCATGGCCGGAGAAAGTCGGCGCGGCCGGTCATGCCGGCTGTCCTTCCAAAAGCGTGTCGGCGAGCCGCTCGGCGCTCACCCGTTCCTCGCCGGCGCGCCCCGCGGCGCGCTCGGCGGCGTCGCGCAGGCGCTTGGCGGCCGAGATGCGGATCAGCACCGGCTGCCGGTCGACGATCGCGTCGAGCTTGGCCTTGGCGTCGGCGTCCCAGGCGATCTCGCGATGGTCGCGCGCCGGGGTCGCCTCGCCGGCGTCCATCTCGCTGCCCAGCGGCAATATGTGGAAGAGCGCGTCGAACAGCGCGTTGACGATTTCCTGGACGAGCCAGGTCGCGCCCGAATAGCCCATGAACGGGGTGCCGGTGTGGCGGCGGATCGCGGCGCCCGGGAAGCTCGCCGGAATGTAGACGCCCCTGGCGCCGCATTCGGCCATGTACATGCGTTCGTTGTAGCTGCCGAAGACAACAAGCGGCGGATCGGCGTGGATCGCCGCGCGAACCTCGGCATTGTCCGGCTTCACCCCGGCCGCCCGGCTGAAGGCGAAACCGCATGGCAGCCCCATATCCTCCTCGAGGAAGTGGCGGACGCCGCGGGCATAGGTCTCGTTGGCGACGATGCCGAAGCTCGCGGTGGCGAAAAAGTCCTGGGTCACCGAGCGCCACAGGTCCCACAGCGGCTTGATCGTCGTATGCTTCTCGCGGGCGATGAAGGGCTCGGGATCGAGACCCAGCTCCTCGCCCAACGAGCGCAGGAATTTGGTCGTCGAGGAAAGGCCGACCGGCGCCTGGAAATAGGGCCGGTCCAAAAGCTCGCACAGATTGCGGCCGAACTCGCGATACATGCAGACATTGGCCGCGGCGTTGGCGAGCCGGCGGATGTCGGCGAGATGGCTGCCCAGCGGGAAGGCCATATTGACCTCGGCCCCGATCCCTTCGACGAGCCGGCGGATCTCGGCGAGGTCGGAGGCCATGTTGAACATTCCGTAGGCCGGGCCGATGATGTTGACCTTCGGCTTCTCGCCTTCCTTGGGCGTCCTCGGCCGGGGCATCTTCTTCGGGCCGAACTCGGTCCACAGCCAGCTCATCGCCCGGTCGGCCGACTGCCACTGGTCCTCGTCGATGGTGCGCGGCAGGAAGCGCTTGATGTTGGTGCCTTCGGGCGTCACCCCGCCGCCGATCATCTCGGCGATCGAGCCGGTGACGACGACGGCGGGAAGCTCGGGATCGAGCGTCTTCCAGGCCCGCTTCATCGCCCCTTCGGTGCCGGTCTTGCCGAGCTCCTCCTCGCCGAGCCCGGTGACCGTGATCGGCAGCTCGTGCGGCGGCAGGCCGTCGGTATAGTGGAGCACCGAGGTGACGGGCAGATTCTCGCAGCCCACCGGCCCGTCGATGATCACCTGCAGCCCCTTGACGGCGGTGAAGACGTAGACGGCGCCCCAATAGCCCCCGGCGCGGTCGTGATCGAGCACGAGCGTCATGCAATCCTCCCCAATTTGTTGGGGAGGGGGACCATGCCTGTCCCGAGCGACACCGCAGGCGGGCTCGAAGGGCGCGGCATGGTGGAGGGGCGCGAGCGAAGTGAGCGAGAAACCAAGGTCGTCAGGGCAAAGGACGAGGAGG
Organism: Sphingomonadaceae bacterium; assembly: GCA_050330935.1. Classification (GTDB taxonomy): domain Bacteria; phylum Pseudomonadota; class Alphaproteobacteria; order Sphingomonadales; family Sphingomonadaceae; genus Allosphingosinicella. Next base: position 38,580 of record JBHJHL010000046.1, read on the forward strand.
CGCCATACCCCTCCACCGCCCTTCGGGCGGTCCCCCTCCCCATGCGGGGCATGGGGAGGATTTGCCGGAAGCGCCTCACGATCCCACCGCCTCGGCCGCTTTCTCGGCGGCCGCGTTCAATGCCGCGTATTTCTTCTTGAATTTGGGCCGGTCCTCGGGGGTGTCCTCCCAGATGCCGGCGCCATGCTCGGTCCCGACGCCCTCGAAGAACTCGCGCATCCGGTCGAAGCGCGCCTTGCCGGCGATCGCGGCATTCACCACCTGCGCGAGGCTGCCCGCGCCGGCCGGCCCCATCAGCGGCCGCGCCGAGATGAGATTGGTGAAGTAGAGCGCCGGGATCGCCTTTTGCTTGGCATGCTGGACGACGGGCGTGGTGCCGATCGCGAGGTCGGGGCGATGTTCCTCGACCGCTGCTATATCCTCCTCGAGGTTCGCGCGGAAGTTGACCTTCACCCCCTGGGCCTCGAGCCACTCGCGGTCCGCGTCGGACCAGCGGGTTTTCGGGCACGCGGTGCCGACATAAGGCACGTCGGCGCCGCTTTCGATCAACAACCGCGCGACCAGCAATTCCGAACCTTCATAGCCGGCGACGGTCACGCGCCCCGCGACGGGAAGCGCCGCGAGGGCCTTCTCGATCGCCGGCAGGACGGCATTCTTGGCCGCCGCCACCTTCTTCCTCGCGATGCCGCACGCTTCGCCGACCGCCTCGAGCCAGGCGGCGGTGCCCTCGCGCGCCACCGGCGCCGAGCCGATCACGGAGCGCCCCGCGGCCTCGAACTCGCGCACGCTGGCGGCGTAGAAGGGATGGATCGCGGCGACCGCGGCGCAATCGAGCGCCGCATAGAGCTCGCGCCATTCGCGCGTCGGGACGACCGGACCGGCCGCCAGCTCCAGGGGCTCGAGCATCTGCCCGATGCCGACCGGATCGGCGGGGAACATCTCGCCGAGCAGGGTCACCGTCGGAAGATCGTCCGGGTTGCTGGCCGCCCGTCCCTTCGGCGCCGCGACGGGGCCGGCCTCGGCCTCGCCGCGCGCGAAGGCGAGCATCGCGCCGGCCAGCACGTCCTTGGCCTCGGCATGGGTGGGAACGCCGAAGCCCGGAACGTCGATGCCGATGATCCGCACTCCGTTGATCTGGTCGGGGAGCAGCCGCAAGGGCACCCCGCTCGCCGTCGGCACGCACAGGTTGGTGACGACGATGGCGTCGTATATTTCCGGGTCGGCGAGATTCTCGACCGCTTCCTTGATGTCCTCGAACAGTTTGCCGGTGACGAGCGTCTCCGAATTGAAGGGGACGTAGCCGACGGTGCGCCGCGCGCCGTAGAAATGCGAGGTGAAGGTGAGGCCGTAGACGCAGCAGGCGCTGCCCGAGAGCACGGTCGCGGTGCGCCGCATGCGAAGGCCGACGCGCAGGGAGCCGAAGGCCGGGCACATCGATTGCGGCTGGTCGTGCGGGCCGGTCGGGTAATCTTCTTCGTAGCGGTCGAGAATGTCGCTCTTCCCGGCCTTTTTCGCCGCCTCGCGCATGCGATCGGCGCCGCCATGGCAGCCGCCGACCTCGCCGGGTTCGATATCGAGCCGGTCGGGCGCGCGGACCGAAGCGGCGAGATCGGTCATGCGATCCTCCCCACGAAAGTGGGGAGGGGGACCATGCCTGTCCTGAGCGACGCCGCAGGCGGCGTCGAAGGGCGAAGCATGGTGGAGGGGGAATCTTCGGACGCAAGCGTACCCCTCCACCAGCCTGCGGCTGGTCCCCCTCCCCAAGCGAGCTTGGGGAGGATCGGGGTTGGCTCACACCTCGTCATAGATCACCTCGAGCGAGGGCTTGGGCTCGTAGCTGCCGCCGCGCATGTCGGCCTGGGTGGCGGGGACGAGCTCGACATTGCCGCCGGTGTCGTCGGGGCTGAACAGATCGAGCAGTCCGTCCTGGTCGAGCGGTTTGGGCTGATGCGGCGGCGCCTCGGCGACGTTGGTCGCCAGCTCCTCGAACAGCCCGGCCCACTGGCTGCCGGGCTTGCCGATGATCTGGTAGTTGGCCGATTTCCTGCGGATGTCCTCGTCGGCGGGGATCGCGCAGAGCACCGGGATGTCGACGGCCTTGGCGAAATTCTGCGCTTCGCCCGTGCCGTCATCCTTGTTGACGATCATCCCCGCGACGCCGACATTGCCGCCCATCTTGCGGAAATATTCGACCGCCTTGCAGACATTGTTGGCGACATAGAGCGACTGCAGGTCGTTCGAGCCGACGACGATGACCTTCTGGCACATATCGCGCGCGATCGGCAGGCCGAAGCCGCCGCAGACCACGTCGCCGAGGAAATCGAGCAGCACGTAATCGAAGCCCCATTCGTGGAAGCCGAGTTTCTCCATCAGCTCGAAGCCGTGGATAATCCCGCGCCCGCCGCAGCCGCGCCCGACTTCGGGCCCGCCCAATTCCATCGCGAAGACGCCGTCGCGCTGGAAGCAGACATCCTCGATCGTCACTTCCTCGCCGGCGAGCTTCTTCTTCGATGAAGTCTCGATGATCGTCGGGCAGCTCTTGCCGCCGAACAGCAGGCTCGTGGTGTCGGACTTGGGATCGCAGCCGATGAGAAGCACCCGCTTGCCCTGCTGCGCCATCATGTAGCTCAAATTGGAGAGCGCGAAGCTCTTGCCCGACCCGCCCTTGCCGTAGATGGCGATGATCTGGGTTTCCTTGGTGACCTCGCCGCTGTGCACGGGATCGGGCTCCTGGGCCGCCTCCTCGCGAAGCGCCGAGACGTCGAGCATCGTCATTCCCATCCTCTCCAATCGAACACCATCTTGAGGCAGCGCGAATCCGAAAAGGCGTAGGGATAGGCCTCCGCGGCCTCCTCGACAGGGCGGATGTCGGAGACCAGGCCGCCCAGATCGAGCGCCCCCTTTTCGATCAGCGCGCGCGTCTCCGCCAGGTCGCGCGGCTTCCATTCGGCGGCGACGCGCAGCCGCGCCTCGCGCTGGAAGGCGGGCGGAAAGGCGAAGGACAAAGGATCGCGGTAAAAGCCGGCGAGGACGATCTCGCCGCCGGGCGCGAGCCGGCCGATCAGCGAATCGAGCAGCGCGCCTTCGCCGCTGGCGTCGTAGATCGTGCGATAGTCGCGCCTCTCGTCGGCGTCGGGGCGGACGACATCATAGCCCCGCGCGCCGGCGTGCCGATCGGTATCGACCTCCCAGACGACCGGCGCGGGCGCGCCGCGCGCGATCGCGACCCGCGCGATCAGCCGCCCGAGCACGCCATGGCCGACGACGAGCTCGGGCGCCTCTCCCCCTTCGAGCGCATGCAGCGCGGTCGCCGCGAGCGCGATCAGCACGCCGCTTTCGCCGAGCGATTCGGCTATCGGCAGCGCCCGCGCCGCGGGAACGACGAGCCGCCGGGCGGCGCCGCCGAACAGACCGCGCGCGTCCTTGTAGCAGCTGGCGCCCGGGACGAAGACCCATTCGCCGATCCGCGCCTTCGCCGAAGCCCCGGCATCGACGACGCGGCCGACCGATTCATAACCCGGGACGAGCGGATAGCCCATGCCGGGGAAGGGCGGCATGTCGCCGGTCCAGAGCAGCTTTTCGGTGCCGGTGCTGATGCCGCTCCAGGCGATTTCGACGAGCACGTCGTCTTCGCCGATGTCCGTAAGAGCGAGCGGGCGCAGCGACAGGCGTTCCGGCGTTTCGAAAATAACCGCCAAAGTGTCCATGCGCCCCTAGCATCCCCCTTCTCCGGATCAGGCCCGGTCTCTTGCGGCGAAGGGCTTTCCGCTCGCTGTCACCTTAACTTAACGATAGGAGATGTCAATTCGATTGGACGGCAAAAGATTCAGCTCGCGAGCAGGACCCGCGCGATGAGCGGCTGGCGGGTGGGAAGCAGGCGCCAGGAGGAAAAGCCGGCCGCTTCGAGCATCGCGCCGATTTCCCGCGCAGTGCGCGGGCGGCCCTGGCCCATCGCCCAGAGATAAAAGCCGAAATAGGCCTCGCCCATGGCCTCGGCGCCGGGCGTGCCGGCCATCGGCTCGACGATGAGCAGCCGGCCGCCGGGAGCGAGCGCGCGGCGGATGCCGGCGAGCAAAGCGGCGGCCTCGGGATCGTCGTGATCGTGGAGAATGCGAACGAGGGTGATGAGATCATGGCCGGGCGGCAGCGAGTCGGTGCGGAAATCGCCGGCATGGAAATCGACTCGGGAGGCAAGGCCGGCGAGCCGCTCGCGCGCCAGCTCGAGCACCGGCGGCAGGTCGAACAGGCCGAAACGAAGCGCGGGCGCGGCCCCGGCGACGGCGGCGACGAAGCTCCCCGCGCCGCCGCCGACATCGAGCATGCGGCGGTGGCGGCCGAAGCGATAGGCGGCGATCGCCTGGCGGGCGACCATCGGCTGGGTCGCCGCCATCAGCTCCGAATAGGGCGCCGCCTCGCCCGCTCCCCGGCCCGAATAGTCCCAGAAGCGCCTGAGCCCGGTCGCGCCGCCGCGCCGGGCGAGCAGCGCCAGCGGATCGAGAAGATCGGCATAGAGCAGGCGGTGATGGACGATCATCGCCCGGGCGCCGGGATTGCCGGCGAGCGCCGCGCCGCGGGTGCCCAGCATCCAGCGATCGCCGATGCGCTCGGCGAGCTTGAGGCTCGCGGCCGCTTTCAACAGCCGCAGCGCGCCTTCCTCCGGCAGGCCGGCGGCGCGCGCCGCCTCGGAAAGGGTCGGGGGCGCCTCGCTCAGCGTATCGAAAAGGCCGCTCGCCACCAGCGCATGGGCGGTCTGCGCGTAGACGAAGCCGGCGAGGAGATCGAACAGCTCGGCGGCGCGCCGGCGCGCGATCGGCCGGGTCGGGGGAAAGGCGGCGGCGAGACGCTGGAAGCCCGGACTCGCAAGCAGCCGGTTGCGCCGGGCGAGCCAGCGCGCGCGCCAGCGCTGCGCCGTTGCGGCTCGCTGATCGGACGAAGCCATCTGTCCTGCTGACTGGACAAATGCCCGGCTCGCGTCAATTCTGCCGGGCGAGGAGCGAGGCATGGGACAGGACAGGGTGGCGATCATCGGCGCGGGGATCGGCGGGCTCGTCGCCGCGGCGCTGCTCGCCACCCGGGGGCTCGCCGTCACCGTCGTCGAGAAGGAGGCCGCGCCCGGCGGCAAGATCCGCCGCGTGCCGGTGGCCGGAGCCCAGGTCGACGGCGGGCCGACCGTCTTCACCCTCAAATCGGTGTTCGAGGAGATTTTCGCCGAGGCCGGCGGCGATCTCGATTCGGCGCTCGCCATCGCCCGCGCCGAGATCCTCGCCCGCCACGCCTGGAGCGAGGAGGAGCGGCTCGACCTTTTCGCCGACCCCGAGAGGAGCGTCGAGGCGATCGGCGACTTCGCCGGCGCCGATGCCGCGCGCGGCTTTCGCGATTTCCTCGCCGAGGCGGCCAATATCCATCGCATCCTCGAGCGCAGCTTCCTGAGGAACAGCCGCGTCTATCCGCCGGGCCTGATGTGGCGCATCGGCCTGTGGCGGATCGCCGATCTCATCGCCATCCGGCCCTATGAATCGATGTGGAAGGCGCTCGGCGAACATTTCGCCGACCCGCGCCTCAGGCAGCTGTTCGGCCGCTACGCCACCTATTGCGGCTCCTCGCCCTTCAGAACCCCGGCGACGCTGATGCTCATCGCCCATGTCGAGGCCGAAGGCGTGTGGCTGATCGAGGGGGGGATGAGCGCGCTCGCCGCAGCGCTCGCGGCGCTGGCTGAAAAGAACGGCGCCCAGTTCCGCTACCGCGCCGAGGCCGCGGAAATCCTCGTCGCGCGCGGCAGGGCGGCGGGCCTGCGCCTCGCGGACGGCGAGGAGATCGCCGCCGACTGGATCGTCGCCAATGCCGATCCGGCGGCGCTCGCCGCCGGGCGCTTCGGCAAGGCGGCGCGCAAGGCGGTGCGCGCCACGCCCGCCAGGCGCCGCTCGCTTTCCGCCTTCACCTGGCTGATGAAGGCGCGCGCGGCGGGCTTTGCGCTCGTCCGCCACAATGTCTTCTTCTCGGCCGATTATGCGGCCGAATTTCGCGACATCGAAAAAGGCCGGCCGCCGCGGAGCCCCAGCGTCTATGTCTGCGCGCTCGACCGCGGCGCCGAGGAGGGCGATGCGCCCGGGGGCGAGGAGCGCTTCCAGGCCATCGTCAACGCGCCGGCCGACGGCGACCGCCACATTTACGGAAAAGAGGAGATCGCGACATGCAGCAGGCGGATGTTCGAACGGCTGGAGACATGCGGCCTGGAGCTACGTCCGGTCGCGCCGCCGGTCGTCGCCACGCCGAACGATTTCGAGGCGCTGTTTCCCTCGACGGGTGGAGCCCTTTATGGACGGGCCTCGCACGGGTGGGCGGCCTCCTTCCTCCGCCAGAGCGCCCGCACGAGGATCCCTGGGCTCTATTGCGCGGGCGGCAGCACCCATCCCGGCGCGGGGGTGCCGATGGCCGCCTTGTCCGCGCGGCTGGCGGCGAGGACGCTGCTCGCGGACCGCGCTTCGATCGGGAGGTTTCGCCGGGCGGCTATGCCTGGTGGTATGTCGACGCGCTCAGCGACGACGACCGCTTCGGGCTGACCATCATCGGCTTTGTCGGCAGCGTCTTCTCGCCCTATTACAGGAAGGCCGGGAGGGCCGATCCGCTCGATCACAGCGCCTTGAACGTCGCCCTCTACGGGCCGGCGGGCCGGCGCTGGACGATGACCGAGCGCCCCCGCGGCGCGGTCTCGCGGGCCGCCGATCTCTTCGCCGTCGGCCCGAGCGCGATGCGCTGGGAAGCAGGCGCGCTCCTCATCGACATCGACGAGCGCGACAAGCGCGTCGGCATCCCCTGGCGCCGCCCGGTGCGCGGGCAGGTTCGCGTCACGCCCGAGATGCTGAGCGGCGAAAGCTTCGCGCTCGATCCCGCGGGCCGCCATGTCTGGCGCGCGCTGGCGCCGAAAGCGCGGATCGAGCTGACGATGGCCGAGCCGGCGCTGCGCTGGAGAGGAAGCGGCTATTTCGATTCCAACCATGGGGCCGAACCGCTCGAGGCCGGCTTTCGCGACTGGCAATGGTCGCGCGCGCATCTCGCCGACGGCGCGGCGGTGCTCTACGAGGGGCTGCGCGCCGACGGCTCGGCCTTCGCCAGCGCGCTGCGCTTCGACGCGTCGGGGAAAGCCCGTCAGGAGGAGCTGCCGCCGGCCGCCTCGCTGGCCCCGACCATGTGGGCGATGCGCCGCCGCACCCGCTCCGACACGGGCCGAGCGCGAGTCCTCAGGACCTGGGAGAACGCCCCTTTCTACGCCCGCTCGACGCTCGCGACGCGACTGTTCGGCGAGCGCGTCGCGGCGGTCCACGAAAGCCTCTCGCTGACGCGCTTTTCATCGCCTCTCGTCCAGTTCATGCTCCCCTACCGGATGCCGCGCGGCGTCTGACTTTTCCTTGTCGCGCCTGATCTCGCGATTGACGGAGACGAGCTGCCAGACGGCGAGCCCCAATATCACCGTCGAGGTGAAGACGATCTCGATCCAGCCATAGGCCATGGGCGTATCCTTTTGTAAGGCGCATCCATAGCGCGAGGCCGTGCTCCTGCGAAGACAGGAGCCCAGACCAACTTGGATTCCCGCCTTCGGGGGAACAGGGATTTATCGCACGGCCTGCTTTTCGGCGAAGGCCATGATCGCTTCGGCCGCTTGTTCGGGCCGCTCCTCATGGGCGAGATGGCCGAGGCCGGGCCATTCTTCCAGCCGCGCGTCGGGGACGAGCCGCGCCGCCTCGCGCGCCGCCGAAGGGGGCACGGCGCCGTCCTCGCCGCCATGGACGATCAGCATCGGCACGGGCAGCCTCGGCAGGTGGCGCTTCAGCGCTCCGAGGTCCCAGTCGGCCATCATCTCGACCGCGCCCGCGCAATGACCGGGGCTGGCGAACAGCCGCGCATAGAGGCCCACTCCCTCGGCGTCGATCGCCGAGCCGGTCGAGCGCTTCAGGAACCGCCCGACTTCCCCTTCGATGCGGGCGATGCGAGCGAAGAGGTGCGATGCCAGCGGGTTGAGGAAGAGGAGCTTGGCGAAGGCCGGGAAGACATGCGCGGCAAGGCCGGGAAAGGGGAGCAGCGCCGGCGCGAAGGCGACGATCGGCGCGCGATGGCTGCCGTCGAACGCCATGCGCGCGGCGATCGCCGCTCCCGCAGAATGGCCGGCGACGAGGGCGGGCTTTGTTGCCAGCTTATCGAGCAAGGAGGCCGTCGCCCCCGCGATCGCGGTCAGGGCGAGACCGCCCGGAGGCCGGCCGCGCGTGAAGCCGTGGCCGGGAAGATCGGGCGCGACGACCGTGAAGCGTTCGGCGAGGCGGGGCATCAGCCCGCGCCAGCTATGGGTCGCCGCGCCGGTGCCGTGGAGGAGCAGCAGCGCCGGACCTTCTCCCAGGACCTGGACATGCCAGTCGAGCCCCCCGGCGGCGACGAAGCGGCTCGCCTCGCGGTGCGGCCAACCGCGCCCCTCCCTGTCCCAGTCGGGCGCCGCGCTCATGCCTCGGCGGGGGCGAGTTCGGCGACGGCGCGGTGCATCGCTACGGCGTCGGCGCGGGGGAGGGCGAGATAGCGCGCCCGCATCCGGCGGGCGAGTTCGGCCGCCTGCGGCTCGGGTCGCGGCGAGATGTCGAGGACGACGCTCGCGACCCCCGAGGCCGCGATCCGGCGCGCCGCGTCGAGCGCGTCCTCCCGCGCTCGCTTGCGTCCCGCAGCGCCGTCGGCGGCGATGTTGGCCCTGCCGTCGGTGAGCAGCGCGACGAAGGGCGTGCGCCCCCGGCG